>JAFSCS010000019.1 GCA_017436675.1 Clostridia bacterium
CCAACGGGTGCTTTCCTTTGCAAAAAAAGAAATCCCCAAGGAGCAACAGAGTGCCCGTTGGGGAAAAAGAATACAAAAAGTTTTGAGGGATTCCTAAGGGAACTTTTTCAAAAGTTCCCTTAGGCCGTCGGAGACATAATATAACCCCGTCAAAGATATAATAAACTCGTTTGGGGGAGATAAATGGTATTGAAAATGGGGTAAAAAAGTGGTAGAATATAGGAGAAGACGAGAAGAGGCGGAGAGTGAGCAAAGAAGATGAAAATATGCGGGCTACAAAAGACAACGTTACTCGATTACCCTGAGCACATCGCGTGCACCGTATTTCTTGGCGGTTGCAATTTGCGGTGTCCGTTCTGTCACAACGCGGACCTTGTTGTCGGCAAGGTCGACGGCATCTATACGAAGGAAGACATCTTGAAATATCTGCGCAAGCGCGTCGGCGTGCTTGACGGCGTGTGTGTCACGGGTGGCGAGCCGCTCATATACGAGGATACGCTTGAGTTCCTCGGCGAGCTGAAATCGATGGGCTTTCTCGTCAAGCTTGACACTAACGGGTTCTTCCCCGACCGCCTTGAGAAAGCGTTGAAGTCCGGCAACGTCGATTACGTGGCAATGGATATAAAAAGCTCGATCGACGGTTATGCGGCGGCGACCGGTGTTGCATCTCCTGATATCGACGCCGTAAAACGAAGCATCGCGTTGCTCGAAAGCAGCGACATCGACCACGAATACAGAACGACCGTCGTCCGCGAGCTCCACGGCGAAAAGGAGATCGCCGCGATCGAAGCGCTGATAGGCGGCGCAAAAAAGTATTTTCTCCAAGGCTTCATCGACTCGGGCAAGGTCCTCGGCGGTACTTTCACCGCCCACCCGAAGGAAAAAATGCACGAGCTGCTTGCTGTCGCCCGAAAATACGTGCCCGACGCACAGCTTCGCGGTATCGAGTGAATGCGGGAATATTATAACACTTTACCACGTTACAACATCTTGTGGGAATTTTAAAAAAATTCGTCAAGATGTTGTTTTTGCTATTGACAAATACTATATTTTGTGCTATTATCGTATTCGACACCGAGATATGGTGATAAAAGCTATTAATAATATAAGATAAATTTGAGAAATGAAGGAGAGGAAAAAATGTACACAGTATTAAAAAGAAACGGCAAGCCCGCAGAATTCGATCTCAGTAAGATCAGCGGTGCGATCACAAAAGCGTTTGAAACGCTCGAAAAGCAATACACACCGAATATTATCGATTTTCTCGCGCTCAAGGTCACGGCAGACTTCGAGCCTAAGATAAAGAACGGCGTTATTGAGGTTGAAGATATCCAGGATAGCGTAGAGTCGGTGCTTATCCAAGCGGGATATGCTGACGTGGCGAAGGCATATATCCTTTACCGCCGTCAACACGAAAAGCTCCGTAATATGAAATCGACGATCCTCGACTATAAGGACCTCGTAAACAGCTACGTCCACGAAACAGACTGGCGTGTTAAGGAAAACTCGACCGTAACGTATTCCGTCGGCGGACTTATCCTCCACAACAGCGGTGCTATCACGGCTAACTATTGGCTCTCCGAGGTTTATGACGAGGAGATCGCTAAAGCGCATAAAAACGGCGATATCCATATCCACGACCTTTCGATGCTCACAGGTTATTGTGCAGGTTGGTCGCTTAAGCAGCTCATCAAAGAGGGCTTGGGCGGTGTTACGGGCAAGATCACTTCTTCTCCCGCAAGCCACTTGTCAACGCTCGTAAATCAAATGGTCAACTTCTTGGGTATAATGCAAAATGAGTGGGCAGGTGCGCAGGCGTTCTCGTCGTTCGACACATATCTCGCTCCGTTCGTTAAGGCAGATAACTTGACGTATAAAGAAGTAAAACAATGTATCCAATCCTTCGTATACGGTGTAAATACACCTTCTCGTTGGGGTACACAAGCTCCGTTCTCGAACATCACGCTCGACTGGGTAGTGCCTGCTGACCTTGCAGAGCTTCCCGCGATCGTTGGCGGAAAAGAAATGGACTTCAAATATAAGGATTGTAAGAAAGAGATGGATATGGTGAACAAGGCGTTCATCGAGATCATGATCGAAGGCGATGCTAACGGCAGAGGCTTCCAATATCCGATCCCTACCTATTCCATCACATCCAATTTTGACTGGTCAGAAACAGAGAACAATAAGCTTCTCTTCGAAATGACCGCAAAATACGGTACCCCCTATTTCTCCAACTACGTTAACAGCGATATGGAGCCCAGCGACATCAGAAGTATGTGCTGCCGTCTCCGTCTCGACCTCCGTGAGCTTCGCAAGAAGTCGGGCGGCTTCTTCGGAAGCGGTGAAAGCACGGGCTCTGTTGGTGTCGTTACCATCAATATGCCTCGTATCGCTTACGTCTCCGCTACGGAAGAAGAGTTCTTCAAGCGTCTCGATAAAATAATGGATATCTCCGCTCGTTCGTTGAAGGTAAAACGTGAGGTCATCACAAAGCTTCTCGACGAGGGACTTTACCCCTATACAAAGCGTTACCTCGGAACGTTCTCCAACCACTTCTCGACTATCGGTCTTATCGGTATGAACGAGGTTGGACTTAACGCGAAGTGGCTCGGCTTGGACCTCACACACGAGGAAACACAAGAGTTCACGAAGAAGGTGCTCAACCATATGAGAGAACGCCTCTCCGACTACCAAGAAATGTATGGCGACCTCTATAACCTCGAGGCTACCCCCGCTGAATCCACAACGTACCGCCTCGCGAAGATGGACGTTGAGAGATACCCCGAGATCATCACAGCATCCGAAGGAAACGAGACTCCGTACTACACGAACTCCTCTCACCTTCCCGTTGGATATACCGACGATATCTTCGAAGCACTCGACATCCAAGACGAGCTTCAAACACTCTATACGTCAGGTACAGTATTCCACGCATTCTTGGGCGAAAAATTGCCCGATTGGAAGGCTGCGGCAACGATCGTTCGCAAGATCGCAGAAAACTATAAGCTTCCTTATTATACACTTTCACCGACTTATTCCGTATGTAAGAACCACGGATACCTCATCGGCGAGCAATTCAAATGCCCGATCTGCGGTGAAGTGACCGAAGTATATAGCCGTATCACCGGCTACTACCGTCCCGTTCAAGCTTGGAACGACGGTAAGAGCGAAGAGTATAAGTGCAGAAAAGAATATAACCTCGAGACGTCTGTTTTGAAGAAAACGAGAGCCGAAAAGGACGCTTGTGAATGCGAAACAGTCAAGAACGAGGAAGCAAGAGTGATCCTTTTTGCGACGAAGACATGCCCGAACTGCAAGATCGCAGCATCAATGCTCGACAAAGCGGGAATCGGTTATGAAAAGCTCATCGTTGACGAGAATCTCGAGCTTGCGAAATCGCTCGAGCTCAAGCAAGCACCTACACTCGTTGTAATGCACGAGGGCGGAAACGAAAAATACGTTGGCGTTGCTAACATCAAAAAGTTCATCGAAGCATAACGTAAGCTTAACTAACGATTACCTAAAAACAGGGAAACCTGTTTTTAGGTAATTTTACGATAAGAGGAGAATAATAAAATGTATGATATAATAGTGATCGGCGCAGGTCCTGCGGGACTTACTGCGGCAATATACGCGCTCCGCGCAGGAAAGAGCGTTCTCGTTATCGAGAAGGCGTCGTTCGGCGGTCAGATAACACATAGTCCGAAGATAGAAAACTATCCGTCCCACACCTCGATAAGCGGAAACGAGCTCGCCGAGCTTATGGTCGACCAAGCGATATCGCAGGGCGCTGAGTTCGAGATGGGCGAGGTCGTCGCTATTTCGAAGGAGGACGGCATCTTTAAGGTAACGACCGAGGACGGCACGTTTGAGTCGAAAACTGTCGTTGCAGCGGTTGGTGTAAAGCATCGTACACTTTCCGTTGACGTGCCCGATGCGGCGCTTGAGTCGATCTCGTATTGTGCCGTATGTGACGGCGCGTTCTATAAGGACAGAGAGGTCATCGTCGTTGGCGGCGGAAACAGTGCGCTCCAAGAGGCGTTGATGCTCTCGGAGATCGCAAAAAAGGTTACGATCGTCCAAAACCTTCCGTTCTTCACGGGTGAGAAGCGTCTTCTCGACAAATTGCTTCCGCTTCCGAACGTTGAAACGTACGTTGACTCGGTAGTGACCGCACTTGACGGCGACGGAGATACCGTTACCGTTACGATAAACCAAAGCGGAGAAGAAAAGACCTTGAAGGCGGACGGAGTGTTCGTAGCGATCGGACTTGAGCCGAAAAACGAGATCTTCTCCGAGGTATCCTCACTCGACGAGCGCGGATATTTCGCAAGCGGAGAGGATTGTCTCACCTCAACGGAGGGATTTTACGTTGCGGGTGACTGCAGAAGCAAGGCTATCCGCCAGATAACGACGGCAACGGCTGACGGAGCGGTAGCGGCGCTTGCGGCGTGCAGATACCTTGATGCATAATAATATGGAAAAGAAAAGCAGAAGAGTGATCGTCGTTTTGTTTTGGATATACGCCGTGTTGATGCTGTGGCTGATGTTTGGTCAGCGGTTGCTTTGGATCGATGGTGACGCGTGGCTTGAGAATTATCGTGCAGAGCTCCTCGGAAGCATCAATCTCGTTCCGTTTCGTACTATCGGGAGCTTTGTCCGCTCGCTTCTTCGCGGGTGGACTGCCCATGCGGCTTCAAACCTTTTCGGTAACGTGCTTATGTTCGTTCCGCTTGGGTTTGGGCTGCCGTTTTTGAGCAAAAGGGCGAAAACGTTTTTTGGATGTGTATTTCTTTCGTTTTTGATCATATTCACTGCAGAAACGATACAGCTTTTCACACTTCTCGGATTTTTCGATGTCGACGATCTGATCTTGAACTTGGTCGGCGTTGTGATTGGATATTGGTTCCAATTTTTATTTGTGAGATATATATTTGGCAGGAGAAAATAGATGGAGACCATTACGGTAGGGAAAAACGACGGTGGCATCAGGCTCGATAAATTTTTGTCGAAATGCTTCAAAACGATGCCGAAATCGTTGATGTATAAATATATCCGTACCAAAAGAATAAAGCTCAACGGAAAGCGTGTCAAGGAGGACACGATCCTTGAAGAAGGCGACGTTTTGACGTTCTATATCGACAGCGAATTTTTCGGCGACAAGACGAACGAGGAGCTGAAGTTCACGAAGCTCAAGGAGTCGCGGCTCGTTGTCGTATATGAGGACGAGAATATACTCATCGCCGACAAGCCCTCGGGCTTGATCGTCCATTCCGACGAGAACGAGGAGCTGAATACGCTCATCAACCACATAAAGCTCTATCTTTATGAAAAAGGTGAATACGTTCCGAGCGAGGAGAATTCGTTCGCTCCCGCGCTTTGCAACCGTATCGACCGAAACACGTCGGGACTCGTTATCGCGGCTAAAAATGCCATCACACTGAAGGTGATGAACGAGAAGATAAAGGCACGTGAGCTCGATAAGATATACCTTTGCGCCGTTCACGGCGTTCCGAAGAGGAGAGAAGCGACGCTTCGCGGCTTTCTCGAGAAGATCTCGGAGGAGAACCGAGTCGTCGTTCATACGCGACAAACGAAAAACGCGAAGGAGTCGGTTACGAAATATAAGGTCGTCGCGGTGAACAAGGCGAGAGATCTTTCGCTTCTCGAGGTCGAGCTGATCACGGGGCGCACCCATCAGATACGCTCGCAACTCGCCGATGCGGGACACCCGCTTCTCGGTGACGGAAAGTATGCCGTAAACAAAAAAGACAGAAAGGCGGGATATTCATCCCAAGCGCTTTCTGCCTACAAGCTCACCTTCAAATTTGTTGGAGAGCCGACACATCTTGATTATTTGAACGGACGTACCTTTTATTCATCGGAGCCCGAGTTTTTGAGTTTGTTTTGATAAGCACCTGCGATGCGCTTCCAAAGCTCGCCTCTGCCGATGCCTTTAGTTGACGAATAGAGGATTATCTCCGTGCCGGGACGCAATACGCCCGAAGCCAAGAGATCGTTTACTGCTGCGGTAAGCTGAGTTTTGTTCAGCTTATCGCATTTTGTTGCAACGATGATATATGGGATCTCGTAATGATCCATAAAGTCGAGCATCATCATATCGTCGCTTGTTACGCCGACCTTGATGTCAATGAGCTGGAGCACGAGCGTCAGCGCCTCGTTATCGTCGAAATATGATTGTGTCATCCTCGACCAACGCTCTTGGTCCTGCTTCGGACGACGAGCGAAGCCGTAACCGGGGAGGTCAACGAGATAAAGCTTTTTGTCAACGAGGTAGTAGTTGACCGTTATCGTTTTTCCCGGCTCGCTGCTGACTCGTGCGAGCTTTTTTCTGCCCATAAGGTTGTTCACGAGCGAGGATTTACCGACGTTACTTCTGCCGGAGAACGCTATTTGAACGTTGCCGTTTTTTATGTGCTGTGATACCGCACCTGCAACGTGGTGTAGCTCAACGTTGTGTAGGTTCAACCCACCTATTGACATTTCCATAGTTATTACCTGTTTTATATCAAAGAAAACTTTTTATAAAAAGTTTTCTTTGAACCTTTCAAAAATTTTAAATTTCCCCAAGGAGAAAACGCCTTGGGGAATTCTTTATTCGTTTACGAGCGCGACCTTCGGTACTTCCGAGTAGTTTTCTACGGGGATGAAAGTGATCGTGTCGCGAACTATCTTGTCAAGCTCGGGGATGTCACGCACGTTATCCTTCGGGATGATAACGGTGTCAACGCCTGCCTTATATGCCGCAAACGCCTTCTCCTTGAGTCCGCCAATACGAAGCACTCTGCCCGTCAGCGTTATCTCGCCCGTCATCGCGACGCTTTGCTTTACCTTTTTGCCCGAAAGCTCGGAAAGGATCGCCGTCGTCATCGTGATACCCGCACTCGGTCCGTCCTTCGGGATCGCACCCTCGGGCACGTGGATGTGGATATCGCGTTCCTTGTAGAAATTCTCGTCGATGCCGTATTCGCCGCTGTGCTTGCGAAGATAGCTGATCGCCGCATGCGCGCTTTCCTTCATAACGTCGCCGAGGCTTCCCGTCAGCTCGATCTTGCCCGTGCCTTGCATCGATAACGTCTCGATATGTAAAAGGTCGCCGCCAAGCTGTGTCCAAGCAAGTCCGTTAACAACGCCGACCTCGTCGCAGCCATAACGCTTTTCCTCGTCGAATATTTCAGCACCGAGCAGGTCTTTGATGTTCTTTGGCGTTACGGTCATCGATCTTTTCGTGCCGTCAACGTACATTTTTGCAAATTTACGGCAGACGTTGCCGATCTCACGCTCGAGATTACGAACGCCCGACTCGTGAGTATATGAATTCATTATCTTCAAGATAGCTTCATCGGTAAATTTGAGCATCTTTTTGGCAAGTCCGTGAGCCTTCAGCTGCTTCGGGATGAGGTGGTTCTTCGCGATGGAGAGCTTTTCCTCGTCGGTATAGCCGTTCATCTCGATGATCTCCATTCTGTCGAGAAGCGCAGGAGGGATGGTCTCGGTCGTGTTTGCCGTTGCGATAAACATACATTTCGAGAGGTCGAACGGAAGCTCGATGAAATTGTCGCGGAAAGCTTTGTTTTGGTCGCTGTCGAGCACCTCGAGAAGCGCAGACGAGGGATCTCCGTGGTTATCCTTCGTGAGCTTGTCGATCTCGTCGAGAAGGATGAGCGGATTTCTCGTTCCCGCTTGCTTGATGCCCGTGATGATGCGTCCCGGCATCGAGCCGACGTAGGTACGTCGGTGACCGCGGATCTCCGCCTCGTCACGAACACCGCCGAGTGCGATGCGAACGTATTTTCTGTTCATAGCCGTAGCGATCGACTTGGCGATCGACGTTTTGCCGACGCCGGGAGGGCCGACGAGGCAAAGTATCTGGCTATATGAATCGTTTGTCATATTTCTTACTGCAAGATATTCGAGGATGCGAGTCTTCACCTTTTCGAGACCGTCGTGGTCGTCCTCAAGTATCTGCTTTGCTTTTTCGATGTCGCTTCTGTCCTCGCTGAGCTCCATCCACGGAAGCTCGAGGCAGGTATCGAGGTATGAGCGAATAACGGATGCCTCGGATGAGCCGAACATCATTTTTGAAAGCTTTGACGCTTCCTTGCGAAGCTTTTCGCGTACCTCGTCGGGCAGACGCGCATTTTTGATGAGTGATTTGTATTCGCTGTCGTCGTCGATGACGTCGTCCTCCTCGTCATCGTCGTCCATTCCGAGCTCGCTCTTTATTACGGAGAGCTGCTCACGAAGGAACGCTTCACGTTGAGTTTTCGCAAATTTTTGCTTCACCTTTGACGTTATCTCGACCTCCATCTCGAAAAGAGTGCTTTCGTTGTCGAGCTCGTCACAAACCGCTGTGAGCCTTTCGATCGGATCGCTGATCTCGAGTATCTTTTGCTTCGTTTGAACACGAACGATCATCGTTGATGCGAGCGCATCGGCAAGATAGCCGATATCCTCCGTTTGACTGATCGCACTCATAAGCTCCTCGGAGGGATGCGGCACGAATTGGAGGTATTTTTTGTATGCAACAAGCGCACGAAATCTCAGCGAGGTGACGTCGTCGGTTTTGTTCACCGCTTTGACGTCGATCTTTTCGACGGTTGCGATAAGTCCGTCGCTGCTGTCGAGCGAAACTATCCTTGCGCGGAAAAGTCCCTCGGCAACGACTTGAAATTTTGATTCCGACAATTTAATGAACTTTTCGATCCTCGAAACGACGCCGACGTTATAAAGCGAAACGTTTCCCGTTCCGTCGTCGGACTCATATTCCGTCACGAGAAAGACCATCTCGTTTTTTGCGTGAGCCGCCTTCAGCGCAGCGAGCGCGATGCGGTCCTTCAGCTCGAAGGTGGTCGTTATATTCGGATATACGACGACGTTGTCAAGCGAGACAGCGTCGAGCATATATATGCCTGGTTTGTTTTTTTGCATTATTTATTTTCCTAACATTGCCGCGCCGATAATGCCCGCATCATTACCGAGCTCAGCGATCTTTATTTTCGTTCTTGAGATGCTATCACGAGCATAGTCTTCCTTGTCTACGATAGCCTTCACGGGCTTGAGAAGGTAGTCGCCCTCTCCCGAAACTCCACCGCCGATGCAGAGCACCTCGGGTTGGAATATGTTGATGATGTTTACAAGACCGTCAGCGAGGTATGCAACGTATTCGTCAACGACCTCTTTACCTGCCGCGTCGCCTGCTTTTGCAGCCGAGAACGCAGTTCTGCCGCTGACCTTATTGATGTCGCCGTCGCAAAGCTCCCACATCTTCGAGTCTTTCGCGGTTTCCATTTTTTCTTTTGTCATATTGATAAGACCTGTTGCGCTGGAGTATGCCTCCCAACAGCCCTTTCTTCCGCAAGAGCATTGTCTTCCGCCGTGCACGATAACGATATGACCGAGCTCCGGACCGCAGAAGTTGAAGCCGCTATATACCTTGCGATCGATGATACATCCGCCGCCAACACCCGTTCCGAGTGTGATCATTACGGAGTTGTCGCAATTTTTTGCCGCGCCTTGAACAGCCTCGCCGAGTGCTGCCGCGTTGGCGTCGTTTTCGATGTATACCTTTTTAATGCCTGTAAGCGTTGAAAGCTTTTTGCAAAGCGGATAGTTTACGAAGGGAAGTGAGCAAGCGTAGTCGACCGTTCCTTTCGCTCTGTTTGCGATACCGGGTGTTGCAACACCGATATATTTTACGTCAGCCACGGTAATTCCGAGCTTTTCGATCAAAGAAAGGCAAAGATCAGCCATATCCTTCGTTATCTCGTCGCTTTCTCTGTGTGCCAAAGTCGGAACAGAGCCCTTTACGAGTATTTTACCTGTTTCATCGGTAATACCTGCTGCGATGTTCGTTCCGCCAAGATCGATTCCAATATAATACATAATGATCCTCCATGCGTCGTATGACGTTAATTTTGTTTTTAGTTTTCGTTGCCTTCTTCAAGCAGCTGCATATATCTTTTGTTGAATTCCACCGCCGTGTTGTAGCCCATCTTCTTTTGGCGGTTGTTCATTGCGGCGATCTCGATTATTACCGCAAGGTTACGTCCCGGTCTGATCGGAACGGTTATCGACGGGATGTTGATCCCGAGAAGCTCGGTGTATTCCTCGTCGAGTCCGAGCCGCTCATACATTTTGTCTTGCTGCCAGATCTCCATATTGATTATCAGGTCGATCTTTTCGGCAAGCTTGACAGCACCCATACCGAAGATACGTCTGACGTCGACGAGTCCGATGCCGCGAAGCTCCACGTAGTGACGGATAAGCTCGGGCGCAGTACCGACGAGCGTTTTGTCGGACGTTCTTTTTATCTCGACCGCATCGTCCGCGATGAGACGGTGACCTCTTTTTACGAGCTCGATAGCGGTCTCGCTCTTACCGATGCCGCTGTCACCGAGCATAAGCACGCCTTCGCCGAATACCTCGACCAAAACGCCGTGGCGAGTGATACGCTCGGCGAGCTGTACGTTGAGATAACCGATGAGTGCCGCCGTGAAGCTCGACGTGAGCCTGTCGGTGCGATAGAGCGGTGTGTTATATTTTTTGCAAAGCTCTCTGAGCTCGTCGAACACCTCGAGGTCTGACGTCAAGATGATCATCACGACGCCGTAGCTGAGAAACGTTTCGAGCGAACGGCATCTTTCCTCGTGGCTCATATGTGCCAAAAAGGTATGCTCCATATTGCCGATGATCTGGATACGTCCGCTTTCGAAGTGGTCGAAAAACCCCGCAAACGGAAGCCCCGGACGGCTGACGTCCTTTCGGATGACGAGCCGCGATGCGATATCATCGGGCTCAAACACCGCGGTGAGCGAGAGCTCCTTTTTTATGTTCAGTATTTTTACGGAATAAATCTGTTGATCCATAACAATCTCCAAGCCGTCGCCGATGCGACCTGCAAACTAATTTGTGATTCAAGCAATGATGCCGCCGAAGGCGACCTGCTCGTTTTTGTAGAATACCGCCGATTGCCCCGAGGTGACCGCACGAACGCGCTCGTTCGGAATAACGATCGCTCTGCCACCGTCGAGAAGCTCGACGCGACAGCCGACGGGCTCTGCGCGGTAACGTGTTTTTACCATATATTCATCGCCGTCTATACCGCCGACGACGTTTATATCTCTTATCTCGAACCGATCGCCAAACTCGTCACCGCCGAATCCGAGCGTTATTGTGTCGGTCGCGGGATCGATGCGCGTGATAAAGCATCGTTGTCCGAGCGCGATACCGAGGCGGCGGCGTTGTCCGATCGTATATCGGTGGATACCCTTGTGACGACCGAGCACGTCTCCGTTTTCGTTAATATAATTGCCTTCCTTCGGGAGCTTATCCTTCGGGATGCGGGATTCTATGAAGCTGATATAATCATCGTTCGGGACGAAGCAGATCTCTTGGCTCTCCTTGTTCTTCGAGACTGAGAACTCGTCCCTTTCCTTCAAAACGGCTTTCGTTTTGTCGCACATCGGAAGCATCAGCATCGAGATCATCTCCTGCGTCAAGCCCCAGAGCATATAGCTTTGGTCCTTTCTTTTGTCCTCTGCGCGAGCGACCGTATATCTGCCCGACGGAGAAAGCTCGATCTTCGCATAGTGACCTGTTGCGACCTTTTTCGCACCAAGCTCCCTTGCAACGTCGCAAAGCTCCTTCACCTTCACGTGTCGGTTACAAACGACGCAGGGGTTCGGTGTTCTGCCGTTCAAGTATTCGTTCAGAAAATCGCCGACGACGATCTCCTCGAACCGAGCCGAAGCGTCTCGGTAAACGAGCTCTATCCCAAGTTCACTTGCGACCGCCTTTGCGTTTTCATACGCTTCGGGGTGCGCATCGTGCATCGAAAGATATACTCCGACGACGTCATACCCCTCGTCAAGCAGCAGCTTCGCAGTGTGCGCACTGTCGAGACCGCCCGAGATACCGACGACTATTTTTTCTTTATCCATGAGAACAGCTCTCGCAATCCTCGCAGCTGTGGATCTGAGCCTCAAGCTCAGCATAATCTCTTCCGATCTCCTTGAAATATTCAACGAGCGCGGTCTTTATCGCCTCTTCTGCGAGCACGGAGCAGTGTATCTTTGCCGGGGGAAGTCCGCCGAGCTCCTCGACGACCGCTTTGTTCGTGAACGTCAACGCTTCGTCGATCGTTTTACCCTTGATGAGCTCGGTTGCCATCGAGGACGTTGCGATCGCAGCCGCACAGCCGAAGGTCTTGAACATCGCATCCGTTATTACGTCGTTCTCTATTTTGAGGTACATTCTCATTATATCTCCGCATTTCGCGTTGCCGACCTCACCGACACACGTTGCGTCCTTCATTTCGCCGACGTTACGCGGGTTCATGAAGTGGTCCATTACTTTTTCGTTATACACACCCTATCTCCTTTATTCCTTTGATCTCAAGAACGCATCGTAAAGCGGAGACATCTCGCGAAGTCTTGAAACGACGCTTTCGACGGTCTTTGCTATATAGTCCATATCCTCAAACGTGTTATCCTCGCTGATCGTTATACGAAGTGAGCCGTGAGCGATCTCGTGGGGGAGACCGATCGCCAAAAGCACGTGGGACGGATCGAGCGAGTTCGAAGAACACGCACTGCCTGTTGAAGCGCAGATGCCGTACATATCGAGGAGCAAAAGAAGGCTTTCTCCCTCGATGAACTCGAACGACACGTTGACGTTCTCATCGATGCGGATATCCTTGTCTCCGTTGAGTCTCGTGTATGGGATCGCGAGAAGCTTCTTTGCAAGATAGTCGCGCATCTCCTTTATTTTTGCTCTTTCGCCCATTCTTGCATACGCAAGCTCGAGAGCCTTCGCCATTCCGACGATGCCGGCAACGTTTTCCGTTCCCGATCTTTTGCCCTTTTCCTGACCGCCGCCCTCGATGAGATTGGCGGGGAGGAGTCCGCGTCTGACGTAAAGCGCGCCGACGCCCTTCGGACCGTTGAATTTGTGGGCTGACATCGAGAGCATATCAACGCCGAGCTCCTTGACCTTGACGTCGAGCTTTCCGACTGCTTGAACGGCGTCGGTGAAGAACGGGATCTTGTGGCTCTTTGCTATTGCGGCGAGCTCTTTTATCGGTTGGATCGTTCCGATCTCGTTGTTGACGTACATCACGGTGACGAGAATGGTGTCCTCGCGGATCGCTTTTTCGAGATCCTCGGGACGAACGATGCCGTTTTCATAAACGTCGAGATACGTCACCTCAAAGCCTTGCTTTTCAAGAGCCTTCAACGTATGGTCGACGGCGTGGTGCTCGATCTTTGAGGTTATGATATGCTTTCCTTTGTTGTATTTCAATGCGTTCGCGGCAATACCTTTTATTGCCCAGTTGTCGCTTTCCGTACCGCAGGAGGTGAAATAGAGCTCCTTGGGGTCGCATCCGATCAAGGACGCGATCCTTTCACGCGCCTCCTCGAGCGTTGTCTTGGCGTTTCTGCCGAGCGAATAGAGGCTCGACGGGTTGCCGAACGTTTCGTTATATACGCTTGTCATCGCCTCGACGACCTCGGGAAGCACTCGTGTCGTCGCGCCGTTGTCAACGTAGATCAATTTTTTATCATTCATTTTTTCTTTTCCTCTTTCTTGGACTTGCTATCGAGGAAGCAGGTCGTTGCTATCGTAGCATAGTATACCGTCAATACGGCAAGTATGAAGCTCAATACCGCAAAAGCGACACATACCAGCTTCGGTTTATCGTAGAAGCCCGTTTCACCGAGCTTTTGGAACACGAAAAAGTTGAGTTGATAGGAGAATACACCGATCGCGAACAAAAACGCCGTCAACCAGATGAGCGCAACGTTGAAATAGTGAACGGCGTTCTCTTTTCTGCGCTCCGAGGCGTATTTCGTTTTTCCTCGGAAATATCCCCAGCATCTGTAACCGCAAATATAGGTCTGTCCGAGCGACTCGATCTTTTTGATCTCCTCATCGCTTTCGCCGTTACCCGTCGGGTTCTTGAATTTCACAACGCTGACCGTTTCGCTTCCGTCGGATTCGACGAAGCAATAGCGTCCGAACGTCCTGTCGGCGAGGATGAGTCCCTTTTTTGCAAGTGAGCAGAGCCACTTTTCTTCCTGCTTGTAGTTTGCAAATACCATCGAGAGCTCGTGCATTTATCATTTCTCCTTTTCTTACGGGCAAGATTCCAAACTTCCCCATATAGTCCATAATATTATACACCAATATAACATCAATGTCAACGATTTTACATTCATTTCTTCCGAGATAAATGGTTTTGTTGTTCTCACAAAGTCGCAAATTTGGGTTGATTTTTTCTTTATTGTGTGGTAATATGTAGATGGTGTTTTATGCACAAAAGAAAGGAGACCGAGCGATCGGTCGTGAATGATTATGAGTTTACCCGTAGTAGCAATAGTGGGGCGTCCCAACGTTGGGAAAAGCACGCTTTTCAATAAGCTCAGCGGTCATCGTATTGCGATCGTTGAGGACACCCCGGGTGTTACAAGAGACAGAATATATTTTGAAACAGAATGGTCGGGAAGAAGGTTTATGATCGTCGATACCGGCGGTATCGAGCCCGTTACCGACGACCTCATTTTGAAGCAGATGCGCACCCAAGCGGAGATCGCGATCTCCCACGCCGACGTCATCATTTTTATGACGGAGCTGAAGACGGGCGTTACTGCGGCGGACGAGGATATTGCAAGAATGCTGATGAGATCGAGAAAGCCGATCATCCTTGCCGTCAACAAGGTCGATACCATCGGTGCGCTTCCGCCCGAGTTTTATGAATTCTATTCGCTCGGACTCGGCGAGCCCTATGCGCTTTCCGCGATACACGGAACGGGAAGCGGCGATATACTCGACAAGGTGCTCGAATATCTCCCCGAACAGCACGAGGAGGAGAGCGACGACGATATGATCAAGGTCGCCGTTATCGGAAAGCCGAACGCAGGAAAGAGCTCGATCATCAACAAGCTTCTCGGTGAGGAGCGTCTCATCGTTTCCGACATTGCGGGAACGACGCGTGATGCGATCGATACGTATATCGAGAACAGCCACGGCAAATTTATGTTTATCGACACGGCGGGTATCAGGCGCAACGCAAAGATCGAGGATAACGTCGAAAAATACAGTGTGCTTCGTGCGAAGATGGCTGTTGAACGTGCGGACGTATGTCTCATTATGGTCGATGCGAACGAGGGTGTTACCGCGCAGGACGAGAGGATCGCAGGTATAGCGCACAACGCGGGAAAGGGATGCATCATCGTTGTCAATAAATGGGATACCATCGAAAAGGACAACGACTCGGTCAACAATTACAGAAAAGACGTCTACGAGGCGTTGTCATATATGACCTACGCTCCGATATTGTTCGTCTCGGCGAAAACGGGGCAACGTATAGAAAGGCTTTATGAGCTCATCACCTTTGTCAGAGGTCAAAGCGTTATGCGTGTTTCGACAGGTACGCTCAACGATCTGCTCAACGATGCGATGGCTCGTGTTCAGCCGCCGACTGACAAGGGCAGACGCTTGAAGATCTATTATATGACTCAGGCGGGGGTTACTCCTCCGACGTTCGTTTTATTCTGCAACGATGCGGAGCTGTTCCATTTCTCCTATCAGCGTTACATCGAAAACGTGCTCCGCTCGACCTTCGGCTTCGAGGGAACACCGATAAAGCTCGTTATCCGTCAAAAAGGCGAGTAGCGAGAGTAGCGTGAGAAGCTTTTGATATTATCGCAACCGAGTACACACGCTACGCGAATTTAAATTAAAAATGGGACCCGACCCATTTTTGTTCGCAAAGCGAACACATTTAAATTCCAAGCAAGGTTCGAGGTAGCGTGAGTAGCTTTTGATATTATTGAAACTCAGTACACACGCTGCATAGTTTGATTTATGTCGTTGTTAGTACGACGCAAGGTGTTTATTATGGAAATTATTAAAAAAATATACCTCAACGGTATTATTGCCGATATAGCAAAGTCGATGAACGAGGAGATGCAGCTTTTGGTGTTCGCGCTCTTTCTCGTTGTGACCGCTGTTGCGGGCTATATGCTCGGCAGCATCAGCTCGGCGATATTGATATCAACGAAAAAATACGGAAAGGATATCCGCACCTTCGGAAGCGGAAACGCAGGAGCGACGAATATGCTCCGCACGTTCGGAAAGGGTGCCGCAGGGCTCACCTTCCTTTGCGATATGGCGAAGTGTGCCGCATCGGTGCTCGTCGGAAGACTTCTCATCGGTGAAACGGGCGCGTATATTGCGGGAATGTTTTGTATGCTCGGTCATATCTTCCCGTGCTATTTCAAGTTCAAGGGCGGAAAGGGCGTCGTTTGTGCGGCTACGTTGATACTTTTCGTTGACCCCGTGATATTTGCGGTGCTGGTCGTTGTGTTCGCCGTTGTGGTGCTTATCTCGAGATACGTTTCTCTCGGCTCGATCATTTGCGGATTTATCTATCCCGCAGTGGTCTTCTACAGATTCAAGCTCGGTCTCGCTTCACTCACTACGCCGTTCATACTTATCTGCTCGATAATAATCGGCTTTATGGTGATATTGATGCATCGCGAGAATTTGAAGAGACTCTATCGCGGACGTGAAAGAAAGATATCCTTCTCAAAGAAGAACAAGCTCAGCGACGAGGAGTTCGAGAAGGAAGCAAAGAAGAGATACGATGATGAGGTGTATGTCAACTATGATGAAGAATGAAGCTTTTTTGAGCCTCAAAAAAAGACTTTTTGAAAAGCTGTATTCGTTTTTGAACGATCCGCAGCGAGACGCTGTGTTTTCGGTGAACGGAAACCTGCTCGTTTTGGCGGGAGCGGGAAGCGGTAAGACCACCGTGCTCGTCAACAGGATCGCGCAAATACTGCTTTACGGCGATGCATATAACGATAATAACGTCAAGCCCGAATGGCTCGGCGAGATGCCCGAGATGGAGCGTCTTTTGAAAAGCGGCACGACGGAGGAGATACGCGAGTATTTGAAAAAATTCGCCGTTTCCGTGCCGAGACCGTATAACATACTTTGTCTGACCTTTACGAACAAGGCGGCGAAGGAATTCAAGGAGCGTCTCGAAAAGCTCCTCGGCGAGAGTGCGGGAGATATCTGGGCGGGAACGTTCCACTCCATCTGCGTTCGAATTTTGCGCAGAGAGATCGACAAGATCGGCTACGCCTCGGGGTTTGCTATTTATGACGATGATGATTCCAAAAAGCTCATAAACGAGTGTATGAAGGAATTGAAGATAGACGACGAGACTTTGAACGTCAAATTCGTAAGAAACGAGATCAGTCGTGCGAAGGAGAGCTTTATGCTTCCCGACACGTACGGCGCGACGGTCGGATTTGATTATCGCAAGAAGCTCGTCCACCAGATTTATGAAAAATATCAGCAAGGACTCAAAAAAGCCGACGCGCTCGACTTTGACGATCTGATATTGCAAACGATAATCCTATTCTCAACGCGCCCCGAGGTGCTTTTGAAGTATAAGGAGCAATTCAAATACATACTTGCAGATGAGTATCAGGATACGAACAGAAGCCAAAGCCTTCTCATTGAGATGATAGGTGCTGACAGAGGAAATATATGCGTCGTTGGTGACGACGACCAATCTATCTATTCGTTCCGCGGCGCGAACGTCGAGAACATCCTCGATTTCGACAACAATTTCGACGGAGTAAAAACTATCCGACTTGAACAAAACTACCGTTCAACGAAAAACATTCTCGGAGCGGCGAACGCCGTTATCGCCAACAACGTCGGACGAAAAGGTAAAACGCTTTGGACGGGCGGAGACGAGGGAACGAAGGTCATCGTCAAAAAGCACTATACTCAAAGCGAGGAAGCGACGTATTTGATGAATATAATTCGTCACCGTGTCGTTTACGACGGTGCGAAATATTCGGATTTTGCGATATTATACAGAACTAACGAGCAAGCCAACGCGCTCGAGCTTATTTTCAGCAAGAGCAAGGTGCCATACCGTATCTTCGGCGGAACGCGGTTTTACGACCGCAAGGAGATAAAGGATATTATGGCGTATATGAACGTCATCAACAATCCGCGCGACGAGATCAGACTCAGACGTATAGTCAACGTGCCGAAGCGCGGCATCGGTAACACCACCGTAAACAACGCCGCGGAGATAGCGGCACGAGAGGGCATCAGTCTTTTTGAGGTCTTCAAAAATGCGGTCAATTACAAGGAGATCTCGAAGGCGGCAGGAAACCTCAGGCTGTTTTGCGATATGATCGAGAGGTTTCGCGTTGCGGCGAACAACACTACTCTCGAAGATCTTTTCCAAATGGTTATCCGTGAAACAGGATACCGCGATATGCTGCTTGAGGATGAGCTGACTCGTGATAAGGTCGGACTTATCGATGAGCTTGTGTCTACGGCTGTCCTCTACGAGCAGGAGAGCGAGGTAAAGAGCCTCGAGTCGTTCTTGGAGCAGGTCGCGCTCGTCAGCGACATCGATAATTATGACAACGACGCCGATGCGGTCGCGATGATGACGATGCACAGCTCGAAGGGACTTGAGTTCCCCGTGGTGTTCTTGCCCGGATTTGAGGAAGGTCTTTTCCCGTCGCAGCGCTCGCTTGATGAGAATAACCTTGAGGAAGAAAGAAGACTTTGCTACGTTGCGATGACGAGAGCGAGAAAGGAGCTCTATATCCTCCACACAAATACCCGTCTTCTCTACGGACGCACGTCCGCAAACAGAAGGAGCCGATTCGTTGACGAGATACCGAGCGAGTTCCTCGACGTTGAGGAGGTAACGCGCACGCTCGGCAACATCAGACCCGCCGAATCGAAGCAGAGCTATAACCGTTCGCTCAATTCGTTCGCGAAAAACACGACGAAGCAGTACGAATATACGTATACACCGACACCGAAGCAGACGGCGAAGCTTTTTGAGGCAGGCTCGAAGGTCAACCACAGAGTGTTCGGCGTGGGTATAGTTATCGAGGCTGAGCCGATGGGCGGCGACGTATTGTATACGATAGATTTTGAAACACACGGAAAACGTAAATTAATGGGCAATCTCGCAAAGCTCGAGAGTGCGGAATAATATAAACTGAAAGGAACGATTGTTATGGCTGAGATAAAGCCTTTTGCACCGTTGGTGTATACAAAGAAAAGCGGAGATATCCTCAAAAACGTGTCCCCGCCCTATGATATAATTTCTCCTCGTGAAAGAGAAGCGCTCGTTGAAAGAAGCGAATATAACGTCATCGGGCTTGAGCTTCCGATCGGAGAGGACAGATATAACGAGGCGGCAAGGCTTCTTGAACGCTTCAAGAACGAAGAGATACTCGCTCACGACGGAAACGACGGAATATACGTTTATTCCGAGACCTTTGACGTCAAGGGCAAGGAATATACCGTTTACGGTATGATATGCAGAGTCAGACTCTATGATTTTTCCGAACGAGTGATACTCCCTCACGAAGAGACGTTGACGAAAGCGAAGCAGGACAGATTCGACCTTATGTGTACGACTTACAGTAACATCAGTCCCATATATGCGCTTTATTCAGACGCCGAGAGAGTAGTTCCGAGCATATTGGCGAAGGCGATGGAAGAAGAGCCCAAGCGCTGCTTCAAGGACGAAAAGGACGTTTTGCACCGCCTTTGGAAGATCGAAGATGAGGCGGTCGTTGCATCCATCGTTTCAGCGATGAAGGAAAAACAACTCTTTATCGCCGATGGTCACCACAGATATGAAACGGCGCTCAGATTCAAAAAGCATCTCGCCGAAAAGGGTGAACTCGAATCGACAGACGCGGCATACCAAATGATGCTTCTCGTTGATATGGAAAACGAAGGACTCGTCGTATTCCCGACACATCGTATGGTAAATCCGCCCGAAGAGATCGAAACGAGCGCACTTCTCGAACGCATCTCGGAGCATTTCACGGTTGAAGAGATCACGGGAACAGATCCCGAGGTCGCTTTGGAAAATAATAAACATACCTCGTCATTCGTTCTTTGTGAGGGTGAGAAAAAATATCTCCTCGTGCTCAAAAACAAGGATATAATGAAGGAAAAAATATCCGATATGAGCGACGCGTACAGAGGGCTCGACGTATCGGTGCTCCACACCTTGATACTCGGCGATATCCTCGGTATCGACAAAGAGAATATGGCAGGCGGAAAGAGTCTTACATACACGAGAGACCTCGCGGAAGCTATTGAGAATGCGGAAAACGGAAGCGCAAGATTCGTCTTCCTTCTCAATCCGACGAAGATCCACGAGATAAAGGACGTATCTCTCGCAGGCGAAAAAATGCCGCAAAAATCGACTTATTTCCATCCGAAGCCTGTTACAGGTCTTACCATCAACGACCTCAAACGCAAGTAATTGAAAATATAAAGAAAGGTTATTCCTTCCGAATAAAGAAAATGATTAAAGAATTAGATAAAAAATACGATCCTTCGTCCGTTGAAGATCGATTATATTCATTTTGGTGCGAGAACGGATATTTTACTCCCACCATCGACAGATCGAAAAAACCGTTTACGATAGTTATTCCGCCACCCAACGTTACGGGTCAGCTCCATATGGGCCACGCGCTCGACGAAACACTTCAGGATATCCTCATCAGATATAAACGTATGCAAGGATTTTCAACGCTTTGGGTTCCCGGAACGGATCACGCGGGTATCGCAACTCAAATAAAGGTTGAGGAAAGCCTCAGAAAGAACGAAAACCTCACACGTTACGACCTCGGAAGAGAGAAGTTTTTGGAAAGAGTTTGGGATTGGAAGCACCAATACGGCAGCCGTATCATCAACCAACTCAAAAAGCTCGGTTCTTCTTGTGACTGGACGAGAGAGCGTTTTACGATGGACGAGGGTTGCTCGAAGGCTGTTCGCGAGGTGTTCGTTAACCTCTATAATAAAGGACTTATCTATAGAGGCAACAAGATAATCAACTGGTGTCCGCATTGTATAACTGCGCTTTCCGATGCCGAGGTATCGTATAGCGAGCAAGCGGGACATTTCTGGCACGTCAGATATCCGCTCAAGGACGGAAGCGGGTACGTTGAGATAGCAACGACTCGTCCCGAGACTATGCTCGGTGACAGTGCTGTTGCCGTTAACCCCGATGACGAAAGATATAAGGATATCGTCGGCAAAACGCTCATCCTTCCGCTCGTTGGAAGAGAGATCCCCGTTATCGCCGATGAATACGTTGATAAAGACTTTGGAACGGGATGCGTTAAGATCACGCCTTGCCACGACCCCAACGACTTCGAGGTAGGAAAACGCCACGGTCTTCCCGAGCTTCGCGTTATGAACGACGATGCAACGATGACGAAGGACTGCGGAAAATATGCGGGAATGGACAGATATGTCGCTCGTAAGGAGATCGTAAAAGACCTCGAAGAAGGCGGATATCTCGTTAAGGTTGAAAACCATACCCATAACGTTGGCGAATGCTATCGTTGCGGAACGACTGTTGAGCCTATCACGTCGAACCAATGGTTCGTTAAGATGGAAGAGCTTGCTCGCCCCGCTATCGAAGTAGTAAAGAGCGGCGAGATAACAATGAAGCCCGAGCGTCTTTTGAAGGTATATCTCAACTGGATGGAAAACGTACACGATTGGTGTATCTCGCGTCAGCTTTGGTGGGGACACCGCATTCCTGCGTTCTATTGCGATTGTTGCGGTGAGATGGTAGTCTCGAAGGAAGACGTTCACGTTTGCCCGAAATGCGGTGCCAAGATGCGTCAGGAGGACGACGTTCTCGACACTTGGTTCTCATCGGCACTTTGGCCCTTCTCAACACTCGGCTGGCCCGAAAAGACCGAGGAGCTTGACTACTTCTACCCGACGAGCGTTCTCGTTACGGGATATGATATAATCTTCTTCTGGGTATCGAGAATGATATTCTCGGGACTTGAGCACACAGGCAAAAAGCCGTTTGATACGGTTCTTTTCCACGGACTCGTTCGCGACTCCCAAGGAAGAAAAATGTCGAAATCACTCGGAAACGGAATCGATCCGCTTGAGATAATCGAAAAATACGGCGCAGACGCACTCAGATTTACGCTTGCAACGGGCAACAGCCCCGGAAACGATATGCGCTTCTATATGGAGCGTGTTGAAGCATCGAGAAACTTCGCGAACAAGATCTGGAACGCCGCTCGTTTCGTGTTGATGAATCTTGACACCGAAACGATCCCCGACAGCATCGACACGAGCGATCTCGAGGTCGAGGATAAGTGGTTGCTCACAAAATATAACGCCGTTGTCAAGGAGGTCACAGACAACCTCGACAACTTTGAGCTTGGCGTTGCGGTCAGCGCACTCTACGACTTTATTTGGGACGTATTCTGCGATTGGTATATCGAGCTCGTAAAGCCGAGACTCAGCGAAAAGGGAACTGCTCGCAACAAGAGCGCACAACGCGTTCTCACCTACGTTCTCTCAAACACCTTGAAGCTTCTTCACCCGTTTATGCCGTTTATCACTGAGGAGATCTGGCAGACCTTACCGCACAGCGGCGACAGTATTATGATCTCGAGCTATCCGTCGTATGACGAGGCGTTGAATTTCGAAGCTGAGGCAGCTGCGATGGAGGGTATCATCGAGGTCATCAGAGCGGTTCGTAACAGACGCGCGGAAATGAACGTGCCTCCGTCAAGAAAGACGAAGCTCATCATTTGCCCGAGCGAGAGCGGTGTGTTCACCGAGGGCGCGGTCGGATACCTTGAAAAGCTCGCAGGTGCGAACGAGGTCATCTATATGGACAGCGTACCCGAGGAGACCGAAAAATCAGTCAAGCTTATTTGCAATAGCGCAGTAGTGCTCATCCCGATGGCTGAGATGGTCGACACAGCCGCTGAACGTGCTCGTCTCGAGAAGGAACGCGAAACGGCACTAAAGGAGCTCGCTCGTCTCGAAGGAAAGCTTTCCAACGCCGAATTTATGAGCAAAGCGCCGAAGAAGATCGTTGATGCTGAGCTTGAGAAGAAGGAAAAATACACCAAACTTCTCGAAAGTATTACAAACGCCATCAATAATCTTTGATAAAAAACAAAAAAGCAATAAATAGTTTTGTTCTTGCAACAAAAATACGCTAAATATTTTAACTGATGATTGGTATAATGCTTCTTGCATTTACCAATCATTTTTTTATTTTACAAGGAAACGGAGGACGTAGAAATGTACGTTAATTATGAAACGGAAGGGAAGACGCTGACGGTCCATCTGTACGGTGAGCTCGACCACCATTATGCCTCGCTTTTGAGAGTTGAGGTCGATGCACGAATAAAACGAGAAAAACCGAAGGAGCTCTTGCTTGAGCTGACGAATATGGTGTTTATGGATAGCAGTGGACTTGGGTTTATTATGGGACGTCTTCGCAAGATGCAGAAGAACGAGGGCACGATGATGCTCGTCAACCCGAACAGAGCGGTCGAGCGGATGATCAATATGGCAGGTATTGATAAATTTATAAAGATAATCAGAAAGGAATCGGTAACAAAATGAAAAGCGTTGCAGTTTTGAAGAAACCAAAAATGATAACGGGTGTAAACAGCTTCGAGTGTTCGTTCGATGCGAAGAGCATCAACGAGAGCTTTGCGCGGCTTCTCGTGTCGGCGTTCGTCAGTCAGCTCGATCCGACTGTGGCAGATATGACCGATCTGAAGACGGCGGTGTCGGAGGCGGTGACGAATTGCATCGTCCACGCATATCGCGACAGAGAAAAATACAAAAACGCGAGAGTCTATCTTTCGGGAGTGTATTTCCCCGACGGAACGGTCAGTATCACGGTCAAGGACAAGGGCTGCGGCATCGACGATATTAAACAAGCGATGGAGCCGCTGTATACGACGAGCCCGAGCGACGAGCGCAGCGGAATGGGCTTCACGGTGATCGCGGGGCTGTCGGACAAGCTGAAGGTGTCGAGCGACGTCGGAAAGGGCACGACGGTCACCATCGAAAAGAAGGTGTTTGGCGGTTGATTACATATTAACGTTGGGAGGAACGAAAGAATGTATGATTCCGAAAAAAATATCGCACTTTTGGAGGAGGCGAAAAGCGGAGATGCGGAAGTGGTGAGAGTGTTATGCGAAAACAATATGGGGCTTGTGCGCACGGTAGCGGGAGCATTCCGAGAAAGAGGAGTTGAGCTTGAGGATCTGATGCAGATCGGAACGATCGGGTTGATAAAGGCGATCCGAGGATACGACGCTTCCTACGGAACGGTGTTTTCGACCTATGCGGTGCCGCTTATTATGGGCGAGATAAAGAAATATCTGCGCGACGACGGGATCGTAAAGGTCAGCAGAACGATAAAACGAAACGCGCAGCTCGTCAGCAAAAAAAGAGATCAGCTGAGCACGGAGCTCGGGCGCGAGCCGACGTTGTCGGAGCTTTCAGCGGCGGCAGGCTTGACGGATGAGGAAACGCTGAGCGCGCTTGAGGCGTCGAGCCCGATATTGTCGTTTGACGCGCAATACGGAGACATCACGCTCGAAAACCTGATCGGCACCGACAACATCGGCGAGGCGGTCGAACGGATCGCGCTCCACCAAGCGATAAAAAAGCTCGAACGAGAGGAGCAAACGATCGTCAGATTGCGCTTTTTCAAAAATATGACACAATCGCAGGTCGCCTCGGCGCTCGGCTCAACACAGGTCAAGATCTCGCGCCAAGAAAAAAAGATCGTCGCGAAGCTGCGTGAATTGCTGGGATAGGTATTACACAAAAACAAATAAAACATTCCACATTTTGAACACATTATTGTTAATAAATCGTCAATTTGGAAGTTATAATTGTAAATAACCCCAAATCGAAAGGACAATGTTATGTACATTTTAAAAAATGCGCTGAGAAGTATCAGCCGTTCAAAAGGAAGAAATGTTTTAATTGGGACCATAGCACTTGTAATAGCTGTGTCTGCTTGCCTTGGCTTGTCGATACGTCAAGCTTCGGACAGCGCGCGTGAGAGTGCGCTCGATAGTATGTCGGTCACGGCGACAATATCCTATGATCGTCAGTCGATGATGAACGGAATGATGGGCGGCGGAAAATTCGACCGCGATCAATTCCAAAATATGATGGGCGGTGCGTCATCGCTCACACTTGATGAATATAAAAAATATGCCGAAGCAGAGTCGGTCGACGATTTCTACTACACCCTAACGGCATATCTTAACGGTAATGACGATTTTTCGCCCGTAACGACAGACAGCAGCGATTCCTCGAATGACAATTCGGGTAGATTCCCCGGCTTTCCGGGCAATATGATGGGCGGCGGAATGTCGTTCAGCTCGGGAGATTTCACCATAGTCGGCTATAGCGGAGATAATGCGATGACCGAGTTTATAAACGGGGTTGCAACGATCCTCGACGGTGGACAGATGTTCGAGGAAGGCACGAGTGAATATAGCTGTGTTATCAGCGAGGAGCTTGCGCTTTATAATGAGATATCGGTCGGTGACGTTTTCACGCTTGTCAATCCGCTTTTGGAAACGGAAATTTATGAGTTGACTGTTACGGGTATTTATTCGAGCAGCGAAACAAACGATTTTTCGTCGATGATGTTCGGCGGCGGTCAAGACCCCGCAAATAAAATATATATGAGTTCAAATGCGCTCTCGCTCATTATTGATAATTCCGAGGCGAACTCGACGACAATTACCGATGAAGATACAGGCAGAGAACAAGAAAGCGCGCTTTCAAGCACCCTTTCGGCAACGTATGTTTTTGATGACACAGATGGTTATTATGCTTTTGAGAAAGAGGTAAGAACGCTCGGGCTCGACGACTCATATACGGTTTCTTCGACAGACTTGACCGCTTTTGAAAACAGCATCGTTCCTCTCAATACACTCGGCACGATGGCGGGTTGGTTTTTGCTCGTGATATTGCTCATCGGCTCGGTAATACTCGTTGTTCTCAATATTTTCAACGTCAGAGAAAGAAAATATGAGGTTGGTGTTCTGACCGCGATGGGAATGAAAAAATCAAAGGTCGCTTGTCAGTTTGTGTGCGAGATACTTGTGGTTACGATGGTGGCAATATTGCTCGGCGCGCTTATCGGCGCGGTAAGCTCCGTCCCCGTTACAAATGCACTTCTTGAAAACCAAATATCAAACCAAAGCTCACGAGGTGATAGATTCGAGGAGAATTTCGGTCGTCCCGATAATATCGGCGGCGGAATGGGCGGCTTTCCTTCGGGTATGCCGAGCGATCTTCCGGGCAATATAGGCGGCGGAAAAGATTTCTTCGGCGATATGTTCGGCGGCGCGGCAAATTACGTCAGCGAAGTAAACTCCGCGATGGATCTGACGGTCGTTTTGGAAATGGTCGGAATAGGTTTGGTTTTGACTCTTATCGCAAGTGCGGCATCGGTATTGTTTATTATGAGATACGATCCGTTGAAGATACTTGCTAACAGAGATTAGAGGGAGGAAAACGAGATGTCAATTTTAGCTTTAAACAATATATGCTTTTCGTATGGAAAGACACCTGTATTAAAGGATATATCCTATGAATTTGAAATAGGGAAAATGTATTGTATAATTGGACGGTCGGGAGCAGGAAAAACAACTCTTCTGTCGCTTCTATCGGGCTTGGCAACACCCGACAGCGGTGAGATCAGCTATAACGGTGATGATATCGCGAAGATAGATAAATATACCTTCCGTTCAAAATATATAGGTGTAGTTTTCCAAAGCTTTAATCTGTTGACGAAATATACTGCACTCGAAAACGTAGTGCTTTCGATGGACGTTGCGGGGTATAAATGCGAAAGCAAAAAGAAACGCGCATTGGAATTGCTCGAAAGCGTCGGACTTGACGAGGACGAGGCGAACAGACGTGTTTTGAAGCTGTCGGGGGGACAGCAACAGCGCGTGGCGATCGCTCGTGCGCTTTCCTATGACCCCGACATTATACTTGCGGATGAGCCGACGGGCAACCTTGACAGAGAAACACAAAGCGAAATAATGGAAATCTTCCGAAATCTTACCGAAAAGGGGAAATGCGTCATTCTTGTCAGCCATTCTCCCGAGGTGGCGAAGATGTGCGACGAGGTATATGAGCTTTCGAAAACACCGTTGAAAAAACGAATGGTATGATTTGAGAAGAACGAAAAAAGCAGTTTTTCTTCAAAGCCACCTGAATGTAATAATTTTATAAACACATAAAAACGCAATATGCTTCTCTTTTGATTGGAGAAGCATATTTTTTATTTTTTATACTGTATCTTTGCGGGAAATATGCTATAATAGAAAAAATACTTTGGAGGTGGGTATGAAAAAGACTGTTTTAAAGGATATCAGCTTGACTGTATCGATCCTCGTTTTAACATTTGTGTTTTGCTTGATCTTGCGCGAGGTATTCGAGATCGGTGAGCAGGTCACCGCAATATTCGTTTTTGCGGTTTTTCTCGTTTCGCTTTTGACAGACGGATATACTTATGGACTGATAGCGTCGGTTCTCGGAACGACCGCCGTCAATTATGCTTTCACTTTCCCTTATTTTGCAATAAATTTTACCATCCACGAGAATATTATCTCCGCGATAGTTATGATAACGGTCGCAATGCTGACGTGTATGCTGACGGCACAGATCAAGAAGCACGAGGCGTTGAAGACGGAGACGGAAAAGGAGCATATGAGAGCCAATCTTTTGAGAGCGGTCAGCCACGATCTTCGAACTCCGTTGACGACGATATACGGCTCGGTAACAACGCTCATCGATGACGAGAGTATGCTCACCGAGGAGCAACGCTCAAAAATGCTTGTCGACATCAAAAATGATTCCGATTGGCTGATACGTATGGTAGAGAATCTGCTCTCCGTAACGAAGATAGACAGCGGCGAGGTGAAAATAATTAAAACGCCGACCGCACTCGACGAGCTGATCGATTCGGTGATAGTGAAGTTTAAAAAAAGATATCCGACACAGCCGGTGACGCTCGATATTCCCGAGTCGCTCGTTATGATACCGATGGATGCGATATTGATCGAGCAGGTGCTCGTAAATATACTTGAAAACGCCGTGAGACACGCCGAGGGGATGACGGAGCTGAGGCTGAAGGTCTTTACTCTCGGGAAAACGGCGATCTTTGAGATCGCTGACAACGGTTGCGGAATACGAAACGAGATATTGCCGAAGCTGTTCGGCGGCTATTTTGATACCACCCCCACCCCTGCGGACAGCAAAAAAAGGAATGCGGGGATCGGGCTTTCCGTTTGTGCTACGATAATAAAGGCGCACGGCGGTGATATAAAGGCGGAAAACGCGAAGGAGGGCGGTGCAGTCTTTCGCTTTACGCTTGCCACAGAGGAGGATATAGATGAACAACAAATATAAAATACTTCTCGTCGAGGACGAGCCGAGCATCAGCTCTCTCGTTTCGACAGTTCTCGGAAACGCAGGATACCAGGTCATTCATGCAGAATCGTGTTCATTCGCGAAAACGATGTTTTCATCCTACGTCCCCGATCTCGTCATCCTCGATCTCGGGTTGCCCGACGAGGACGGAATGGTGCTTTTGGATTTTATTCGACGAGATTCGCTCGTCCCGATCATCGTGCTTTCCGCAAGAACGGACGAAAAGGACAAGGTGATGGCGCTCGATGCGGGGGCAAACGATTACGTTACGAAGCCGTTCGGCTCGGCAGAGCTCGTTGCACGAGTTCGTACGTCGCTCAGGTTTAACCGTCGCACCAACCTCGAAGGCTGTTTGCCCGACGGAAGATTCGCTTTGCGCGATCTTACGATCGATTATGGTGCGCGCCGCGTGTTCCTCGCAGATGAGGAGATCAAATTTACCCAGACGGAATATAATATCGTTGCGCTTCTTTCGGAGCATCTCGGAAAGATGATGACTTATTCAGCGATAATCAAGACCGTTTGGGGCGACACAGCCCACGAAACGAGCATCAAAAAGCTCCAAGTCAATATGGCAAACATCCGAAAAAAGCTCGGCTCGAGACCGGGCGAGAATAATTATATCAAAAACGAATTGGGCGTAGGTTACAGAATGGAGTAAGTGTCTAATTTTTGCCAAAAAACAAAAAATAATGTTGAAATATTGTCGAACAATATGTTATAATGTAAGCGGCATAGGATGGTGATCTTGCAGCTTTCCTTGCCAATATTACTCTTCGAGGAGAAGAATATGGATATTTTCGATATATTGACGCTTTTGGGCGGTCTTTGTTTGTTCCTGTTTGGTATGAACCTGATGGGAATGGCGCTTGAGCGCAGAGCAGGCTCGAAGCTTCAGGATCTGCTCAGCAGATTGACCTCTAACCGTTTCGTCGGATTTTTAACGGGTATGGCGATAACAGCGGTCATCCAAAGCTCGTCTGCAACGACGGTAATGGTCGTCGGCTTCGTCAACTCCGGTCTTATGACCTTGAAGCAGGCAACGGGTGTTATTATGGGTGCCAACGTCGGTACGACTATTACGGCGTGGATACTCAGCCTTGGCGGGATCAACGGCGCAAGTACGTTTTTGAAGCTGTTGAAGCCTTCTTCGTTCACCCCTGTTCTTGCTCTTATCGGAATTATATATTTTATGTTTGCGAAGGGTAACAAAAAGAAGGACACGGGTACGATATTGCTCGGGTTTGCCGTCTTGATGTACGGTATGGATACGATGAGCGACGCTGTTTCGGGGCTTGCCAACGTTCCCGAATTCCAAAAGATCTTTCTTGCGTTCCAAAATCCGATCCTCGGCGTTATCGTCGGTGCGGTGCTGACAGCGATCATCCAATCGAGCTCGGCGTCCGTCGGTATCCTTCAAGCGCTTTCAAGCACGGGTGCGGTCACCTTTGGTGCGGCTGTTCCGATCATTATGGGTCAAAACATCGGTACTTGTGTTACCGCAATGCTTTCGTCCGTCGGAACGAACCGTAATGCGAAGCGTGCGGCACTCATCCACCTTTTCTTCAACGTTATCGGTACGATCGTATGGCTCACCGTTTTCTCGGTGTTCGATATGATATTCGCTCCCGCGTTTCTTGACACAGCGGCAACACATCTTGGGATCGCCGTCGTTCATACGATGTTCAAGGTTGCTTGTACGCTCCTCTTGTTCCCGATGGCGTCGCTTCTCGAGAAGCTTGCATATAAATTTATTCCCGAAACGGATGCTCCCGAAAAGATCGCAGAGCTCGACGAACGTCTCCTCGCCACTCCGGCAGTTGCGCTTGAGCGTTGTAATTCGTTTGCTATCGATATGGCGGGGCTCGCCGTTGAATCGCTTAAAAACTCGATAAAATGTCTCGTCAGCTATTCCCCCGAGCTTGCCGCAGAGGTTCGCGAGGCGGAGGATAAGACGGACCACTATGAAGATATAATCGGAACGTATCTCGTTAAGCTGAGCGCATTGCAGATAAGCAACCGCGAGAGCCGTTATGCCGCAAAGCTTTTGCACGCTATCGGCGACTATGAACGTATTTCCGACCACGCGGTTAACCTCGTTGAATCCGCAGAGGAAATGAAGGAGAAAAAACTGAAGTTTTCCGATGCCGCAATAGCCGAATTGAAAAACCTTGCTGAAGCGACCATCGAGATCCTCGACCTTTCGTATGATGCGTTTATCGACAACGATCTCGAAAAGGCGATGAGCGTTGAACCGCTTGAGCAGATCATCGACAGATTGAAGTTTATGATGAGAATGAGCCACACAGAACGAGTTCAGCAGTCTCAATGCAGCATCGAGACGGGATTTGTTTGGTCCGATATACTCACCAACCTTGAGCGTACGTCCGACCACTGCTCGAATATTGCGGGATGCGTTATCGACACGCATCGTCACAATATGAACCTTCACGAATCGCTTCGTAAGATGAAAGAGGATGACCCCGAGTATAAGGCTCGTTACGAAGAACTCGCTGCCAAATATCTCAACTAATAAAAAGTACCCCCTTTTTTCGAAAAGGGGGTACTCAAAATAAGAGCACAATATTTGAAAAATATGTAGGACAAGCTTCCACAAAAAACTCAGTGTTTCGTGAGGCTTTTTCGGTATCGAAACGGTTTCATCACTATAGAATTAAAAGTTTTGGTCGAGCTTTTCTGCCGGCGGCAGCGCCGTATTCCGTGAAGCTTTTTCGATACTGAAACGTATTCGTCACCATAGAATTAAAAGTTTTGGTCGAGCTTTTCCAAAAGCTCGCGGGGACGTGGGGCGGCGCCCCCGAAAAGCAACGGCGCTGATATGCAAACCACTTGATTGGTGCTTCAGTACAGTCGTGCGCCTGATGGCGCACCCTAAAATCCGATAAATAAAAAGACGGCAAAGCCGTCTTTTAGTTTGAACTTTATAAAATTTATGCCATCAAGGAAGAAACGTGCTCGATGCTCATTTTTGCACATTCGAGCGGAGTTTTGCCCATGCTCGGGTTATCCTGCTCTACTACTACCCATTCAGCGCCCGAAAATTCAGCCGCCTCGAGAATCGCGCCGAAGTCTTGGACACCGCTTCCGCAGGGACGGAACTCGAATTTTCCGCCTGTTTCCTTTTTTTCGCCCTCGTCGATACCGATGAGCGCATACATATTCTCGGTCTTACCGCCGACGAAGTCCTTGAGATGAACGACGGGTGCACGACCCGCATATTTGCGCAGATAATCGTCGGGCTTCTCGCCGCCGACGTTTACCCAACACATATCGAGCTCTGTTTGGAGCGCGGTTGCGGGGACCTCGTTGTAGAGGATATCGAGCGCATATTCGCCGTCGAGCTTAACGAACTCGAAGTCGTGGTTGTGATAAAGGAGCGTCAAGCCGTTTTCTGCCGCCTTTGCGCCGAAGCTTTTCGCTGTTTCGATGACCTCGTTGAAAAGCGGCTCGCCCGGTCTGTACTCGGGTGTGAGATAGGGGATAACGATATACTTACAGCCTATCTCCTTATAAGTTGCGATGACGCCGTCGGCGTCCGCTACCATATCAGCGTAGGGAACGTGTGCCGATATCGGATCGAGCCCGTGCTTTTCGCAAAGCGCACGAACCTCATCCGCCGCAAGACCGCAAAGTCCGGCGAACTCGACTCCGTCGTAGCCCATCTCCTTCACTGCCTTAAGCGTGCCGTCAAAATCTGCCGCCAGCTCGTCGCGAACGGAATAGAGCTGGAGCGCGATCGGAAATTTTTTCATATTCTTCACCTTGCCTGTTTTTTATTCAAATTCATTATAGTTTTTGTAAAATTCTTCCCAAAACTCTTCTTGAAGCTTTGAAAAGTCACCGTCGTAGTTGATTATATAATCAAAGACGAGGAACGCAAACGGGGTAACTATACCGATAATACCGCAAATAAGACCTGCGATCGTCATTCCGTTGAACGCCTTCTTTTTCGATCTGTCAACGAACGCAAAAACTACCGCGCAGATGCTTGCGGGAATCGTGAGCGGCCAACAGCAGCAAAGACCGCAAAGCCCGAAGATCGCGAATACCGCACCTACGATACCGCACACCATCGATGCTATCGCAAGACCGTTGTTCTTCTTTTCCTTCGTGACTGTGGTTGCCGTCGGCTCGGGTGTATAGCCGACAAATTCGGTCTTCGGCATCACCGTCGCGTCGATCACTTCCGCAGCAGCCATTTGGGGTGTTTCCTCTGTTGCAGGTATATCCTCTGCCTCGGGTGTTTCCTCTGTTGCAGGTATATCCTCTGCCTCGGGTGCTTCCTCTGTTGCAGGTATATCCTCCGCCTCGGGTGATTCCTCTGTTGCAGGTATATCCTCTGCCTCGGGTGCTTCCGCGGCAACGGGTGCTTCCTCGACTGTGGGTATTTCATCGACGGTCGGCTCGGACGTGATCAAGCCGTCGTTTTGAACGTTTTTGTCATCCATACGTATGTCCTCCTGTTTTTGATGGTAACATTTTAACATATTACGTTAATGAATGCAAGGGCTTTGCGGTTTTTTGAAAAAATATTGTTGAATTATGAATTTTGATGTGGTATACTTATATCATCAAAAACGAGCGGGTGAAGTGTATGCGGATATCACGGAAAAATCAGTGGATAATATTTTGCTGTGTTAACGGTGCCGTGCTGATCGGAGTGGCGTTGTTTCCGTTTTATCTCGCACTTGCGCGGCTGTTTCCGATCGGCGACTGTGCGCTCGTCGACCTTGCGGGGATCTATTGTCCTGCGTGCGGAGGCACTCGTGCTCTCGTTTCTCTCTTGAGGCTCGAGCTTTTCGAGTCGATACGCTATAACCCGATAGTTCTCGTTTTTGCGATCGGGTTCGTTCTTTATGAGGCGTTTATGATAAAGCATCTGATAAAGCGTGACGAACGAGGTCTGTTCTTCGGGACGAAGCCGCTTTATGTGTTTTTGGTGCTTTGGGGCATCTATTTCGTCGTTCGAAACGTGTTGCTGCTTTTCGGAGTCGACCTGATCGGCGATATTTTATGATAAGGATTGGAGAACTTTTAATGAAAAAGCTTTGTTTGGTTTTGGCAATAACGATACTTGCGTTGACTCTCGTCAGCTGTGGCGGAGGATTTGAGAGCGTTCGCCGCGGAATGCAGAACGCGGGGTATACATATTATTTCCCCGTCGGCGAGGAGGAGCTGATCACGACGATATCTCGTGAGCTGGATAAGCTCGGCGTAAAGCATACCGTCCATTATTTCAAAAAGACACTTGCCGTGGATATGGGAGTCGAAACGACATCCATCGGTGCGGTCATCGAGCTTGAAAAGAGCGGTGACGTTGACGTGATATTCAATGACGCTGGCGGAAATACACTCATCTCGCTCATTGAGAACTATAAGTCGAGCGACCGTATCAGAGGAAACGCGATCCTCGTTTCGATAACAAAGAACGGAGAAGCCGAGCTTGTCGCCGCGTTCAACGGCTGATATAACGATATATACCCATCTCTCCCGAGCGAGTGTGCTCGGGAGCTTTTTTTGTGTGCGTGCGGCAAAAACGAGAGCGGAGGATGAGGTCATTTTCAAGGTGGAATGGGGCTATTTTTATTGACAAAACGGCGTATATATGATAATATGTAATGAGATATGGAAAACTATTACTTCGAGGTGGAAGATGCCGTTAGCAGACGAATTACGACCGAAAAATTTTGATGAGATAGTGGGGCAAAAGCACCTCGTCGGTGCAGGTGCTCCGTTTCGCCGTATGATCGAAAGCGGACATCTGCCGAGCATCGTGCTTCACGGACCGTCGGGCACGGGAAAGACGACTATCGCCGATATCGTCGCTCGAATGACGGGAAAGCATTTCGTGAGGCTGAACGCGACCGTGGCGTCGCTTTCCGACGTGCATCACGCACTTGAGGAGAGCGCATCGCTCTATGGCATCGGCGGGATGCTCCTTTATATCGATGAGATACAATATTTCAATAAAAAGCAACAGCAAAGCCTTCTCGAATACGTCGAGGACGGACGGGTGACGCTCATCTGCTCGACGACGGAGAACCCGTATTTTGCGATCTACGGTGCGCTTCTTTCACGCTCGAGCACGTTCGAGGTGAAGCCCGTGGAGCCGAAGGAGATCGAAAAGCCGCTTTCTCGTGCGCTCGCCTATCTCAACGAAAAAACGGGGCTTGAAAAGACGGCGGAGGACGGAGTTTTCGAGCTTGTGGCATCAAGGTCGGGCGGCGACGTCAGAAAGGCACTCGGCTGCTTCGAAAACGTATATTTTGCATCGGGCGAGGTGCTCGACGTTGAGAGCGCAAAAACGTTGACGTCGGGTGCGGGAATGCGGTTCGACCGAGACGGAAACGAGCATTACGACCTGCTCAGCGGACTCCAAAAATCAATTCGAGGCTCGGACGAGAACGCCGCACTCTATTATCTCGCGAAGCTGTTACACGGCGGCGACCTGCTCTCGCCTTGCAGACGGCTTCTCGTTATCGCAAGTGAGGATATCGGACTTGCATATCCGATGGCGGCGGTGATCGTGAAGAGCTGTGTCGACAGCGCGCTCCAGCTCGGACTCCCCGAGGCGAGAATACCGCTTTCACAGGCGGTCGTGCTTCTTGCCACCGCACCGAAATCGAACAGCGCCTACGTAGCGTATGATCTGGCGGCAGGGGACGTTGAAAAGGGATATGCGATGCCGTATTATCTCCAAAGCGGAAACGAGGGCGACTATATCTATCCGCATCCGTATCCGAACTCATACGTGAAGCAACAGTATTTGCCCGATGAGATAAAGGACAAAAAATATTATACCTTCGGTAACAATAAGACGGAGCAGGCGGCGAAGTCATATTGGGATATCGTAAAAAACGGCAAAAAATAGATATTTTGGAGAATTGCTTTGATCAGAGTTGAGCGATATAACCTATATTATTCGAATATACCATTGAAAAAGCCGTTCATAACGGCGTTGAGACGAGTCGAATCGGCGGAGAGCATCGTTGTCGAGCTTATCTGTACGGACGGCATCGTCGGATACGGCGCAGCATCGCCGACGGCGGCGATCACGGGCGATACGCTCGGCTCGATCGCGTATGCGCTCGACAAGATGCTTTTGCCGTCGATAGTCGGCAAAGAGCTGAAGTGCGACCTGCTCGGGACGGTCGGCGTCGGTCTGCTTCATAATTCGGGCGCGAAGAGTGCGCTCGATATCGCGATATACGATGCATTGTCGAAGGCGGCAGGGCTTCCGCTTTTCCGTTATCTCGGCGGTGTTAAGCGAAGCTTTGTGAACGACCTCACCATCAGCATCGGAAGTCCCGAACGAATGGCGCACGATGCGGTCGAGGCTGCGGCAACGGGAGTCGGTGCGCTGAAGCTGAAGCTTGTCGGCGACGGACGTGACGATGAGCGTATAAATGCGGTATCTGACGCTGTGCCGAGCGTTGAGCTGAGGCTCGATCCCAATCAGTCGTGGACGCTCGACGAGGCGAAAAGAGTGCTCGGCAGCTGCAAAAATGCACGGATCACACTCGTAGAGCAGCCGTTTCATTTCAGCGACAGAATAAACGGCAGTATTTTGAAAAAGTGCGTTTCAATACCGATAATGGCTGATGAAAGCGTGTTCTCGCCCGAGGATGCGGAAACGGTGCTTTCGGGTGGAGAGGCTGATATCGTAAATATAAAATTGGCAAAAAGCGGCGGAATATATCCGTCCTTGAAGATAAATGAAGCGGCGAAGCGACACGGCGGGAAATGTCTCGTCGGATGTATGCTCGAAAACCCGATAGCGACCGCGGCGGCGGCACATTTTGCACTCGCCTGCGACAATTGCGTCGGCGTTGACCTCGACGTTCCTTGCTTGCTCGAATATGATCCCGTTTTGTCGAACGTGTCGTTTGAGAACGGAGTCGTTTCGTTGAGAGACGAGGACGCGGGACTCGGAATAAAAGAACTCGGAAGACTTAGTATGATCGCGGAGTCTTTCGGGATGGGAGAAAGAAATTGATCGACAAGAAAAAGAAGACCTTATTTGATATAGTTTTTGATAACAGATATTTTCTGTTGACCATCGCGCTTTTGGCGATATTTTGCCTCATTCCGCTTGCGATGATGGCGACGACGAAGGGGCACGATTCACCGTTCCACCTTCAACGTATCGAGGCACTTGCGGCGGAAATGAAGCTCGGAAACTTTTTTCCGAGAATATATACGACCTTGCTCGAGGGCAACGGATATGCATCCCCGATGTTTTACGGCGATCTGTTCTTGACGATACCCGCATTCCTTTTCGGGTGGTGCGGTGTCAGTATCACCGATTCGTTCGCGCTGTTCATCGCGCTCGTGTTCGTGTTCACCGTGGTCAGTATGTATTTGTGTACCTATTCGATCACAAAAAGCGAAAAGGCGGCGTTCTGCGGCTCGATAATGTATGGACTCAGCTCATACCTTTGTACCGATCTGATACATCGTTGCGCACTCGGTGAAGCACAGGCGTTCATCTTTTTGCCCGTTGTGTTTTTGGGCTTTTACCATATTATGTTCGGCGAGATGAGAAAATGGTATTTTCTCCCGATCGGACTTGCGGCGATGCTGAGATGCCATACGCTTTCGGCGGTAATGACGGTCGTCGCGCTGCTTTTGATGTTTATCGTTTCGGCGAACAAGCTTCTTGAAAAGCCGAAGCGGATCGCATATCTTTTCGTCAGCGTCTTTGCTTTCGGCGTTTTGGGTGCGGATTTTCTGTTCCCGTCGCTCGAGCAGATGGCGTCAACGACGTTTTTGGCTACCGACGGCTATGCGGCGAAAAAATGGGGCACACTTCTTTCGAGAGCGTTGCCGTATTGGTGGTCTCCGTTCGGAGATTTCAACGTCGGCTCTCCCGAAAGCGATACCGCTTGGATACCAAACGGAGTGGGACTTGCGGGCGTGGTATTGACGGTGATATATTTCGCCTTTGCTCGCAAGGATAAGGACAAGCTCGTCCCGAGGCTTCTCGGAGTCAGCGCAGTCATCCTCTTTTTGACGACGAAGCTGTTTCCGTGGAATGAGGTACAGGATTTCGTCGGAGTTATCCAGTTCCCGTGGAGATTTCTCGTTTTCCCGACGTTCTTCATCGCTCTTGCGGCGGCGATCTATTTCGGAAAGACCGAAACGAAGCGTTTTTCGACGTCGCTGATGACGGTCGTTATGTGCTTCTCGATGTTCTCCTATTTCTGCTCCGCAGTACCGTATTTTGAGAGATATTCAAAATATCAGCAAAACGGAACGGTCTTGGAGTATTCCTACAAGGATAATATCGGTGCGGCGGAATATCTCCCGACCACCGATGAGTATGAGAGAAACAGCAGCTATAACTCAAAATACAGAAATGCAATAATAAAAAATGCAGAAAAAATATATTCGGACGGCGGACTCCACGCAAGTATGACTCGTGAGGACGGAAAGCTGATCGTCCATTTCAGCAAAAACAAAAAGGACGGCGCATATCTCGACGTTCCGCTCGTTATGTATAAGGGATATTCCGCAACGCTCGACGACGGAACGAAGCTCGAGTGCGGATATGGCTTCTATAACCGCGTTCGCGTTATTCTCGACGGACGTGCGGAGGGAACGGTCACGTTCGAATACACAGGCACGACTGTTCAGCATATAAGCAGAGCGATAAACGTCATCGGAGTCGTTTTGATGACGGCGTACATCGTGTTATCACGCAGAAGAACGAAGAAAAAGACGCTTTTTGCAGTTGATCTCGACGGCACGTTGATGGATATCAGCGGTGATATGACCGCTGCGGTACGTTCGAAGCTCAATGATGCGATCGCAAGCGGCAAGAATATCGCCGTCGCTACAGCGAGAACACCCGCGACCGTCGTTACCAAGCTCAAGGGCATCAACGTCAAGCTGCCCGTTGTCGTTATGAACGGATCGGCAATATTCGATCTTGAAACAAAAACCTACCATAACGTGATCGCGATGAAGACCGATCGTGTTGAGGCGTTGAAGAAGGCGGCCTCGGGTATGGCAGGCGCGATCATATATACGCTTGAGGAAAACAAGCTCGTTGCATATTACGAGAGCTCGAGCGGAGATTATTTTGACGAATTTATCGCTGAACGCGAGAATGAATATAAGACCTTCAAAAAGGTCGATTCGCTTTTCGGCTTGAAGCTTGAAAACGTAGTTCATTTTTCGGTCATCTGCCGATCAAACCGCGTGAAGCGTGAGTATGACCTGATCAAAAATATCTGCGGCATCAATTCGTTCTATTCGATCGGAACGAACGGATACGGACTCATCGAGGCGAATGAGCTCGAGGCGACGAAGTCGGCGGCTCTCGAGTATATCGAGAAAAAATACGGATTTGACACGGTCGTAGCCTTCGGTAACGACGGCAACGACGTTTCGATGATGAAGACGGCGAGCCTTCCCGTGTGTCCGTCCAACTCCACCGATGAGGTCAAAAAGTTCGCATCGGTGATCTTGAAGGAAAACAAGACGGGCTCGGTCGCCGAGTTCATCAAGGAATATAGATTTTAGAAGGCGATCAGCTCGCTGACGGTAACGAAGGTGTAGCCCTCGGCTTTGAGATAGGGGATCAATTCACGAAGCGCACTCGGAGTCGGGCTTTGCTTTGCAACGTAGTCGTGGAACAGTATTATGCTTCCGTCGGAAACGTTTTGCTTAACCGTGTTGATCACCTGATCTGCCGGCGGACTTGACCAATCGCGAGTGTCGAGCCGCCACGACCAAAGAATATATTTGTATCCCATCTCGTCGACCGTGTCGAGTGCAGATCTTGAATATGCACCGCCGGGCGGACGAAACAGCGTTGGGTCTGCCCCAAGCTCCCTCAAGAGCGATTCGGTCTTCGTTATCTCCTCGCGCAGCTTGTCGGGAGACAGCTTGGATACGTTCGCGTGGGAATAGGTGTGGTTTCCGACCTCGTGACCGCGGTCTATCACCGCCTTCATCACGTCGGGGTGCTCGTTTACGTTCTTGCCGATAGGGAAGAAGGTCGCCTTGACGTCGTTTTCGTCGAGGATATCGAGTATCTCGCGAGTCAGAGACTCGTGCGGACCGTCGTCAAACGTCAGCGCAACGTATTTTTTCGCGCTTTCGTTTTCGGTATAAACGATCCCCATCTCCTTGTATTCATCAAGCAGCTTCGAGGCTGTCAGCTCGGTCTTCCCCTTGATCGAGTCGGCGTAGCTCTTCAACTCGTCGAGCGAGCCGAAGCGGTACCCCATTTTTTCGATCTCGGTCAACACGTCGTCGAGTATTGCGGCGTTGGTCGATGAGGTCGGGTGTAAAAGAAGCACCATCCCGTTGTGGACGTTGTCGAGTATCTTCTTTTTCGCCCAAGAATGATCCTTTTGGGCTTTGTTGTCCCAATCGGCGTATGCAAACGACCAGAAAACAGTCGTATAGCCGAGCTCATTCAGATATTTCAGTGCATCAACGGAAAAGCTTCCCTCGGGCGGACGAAAATATTTCGTCATCTCCTGCCCCGTATATTCGCGATATACGTCCTCGAGCTTCTTCAGCTCCTCGGATAGCTTATCCTTTGACATATATGCTATGCTTTTGTGGGAATAGGTGTGGTTGCAAACGGTATGTCCCTCGTTTGCCATTCGCTTTATAAGCTCCGTGTTGCTTTTTATTATTGCAGGCAAAACGAAAAACGCACCGCAAGCATCGTGCTTTTTCAAAACGTCAAGCGTTTTCTCGACGTTTCCGTTTTCATATCCCGCATCGAAGGTCAGGTAGACGACCTTGTCGTTTGGCGAGCCGATGGACAGCACGTTGTGGCTGCTCAGGTCCATTCCGCCCATCACCTTTGGCTGAGCGTGGTCCTTCGCACTTTTGAAATACCAGTTTTTCGCATTATCGGCGAAGACGCTGAACGGAACGAGACAAAGTAAAACGGCGATCAAAGCAGACAAAAAACGTTTTTTTAACAAATTTATTTCTCCTTTCAATTTTTTCAGTATTATTTTTTGGAGTTTTGGAATAAATAAACCTTGTATTATTTTCAAAAAAGGAACCGATCTTTATGAAAATTTTCAAAACGAGCAACGGCGCGATATATGAGAAGCCGTGCTTTGACAGTCAATATACGGATGAGACAGTATTCGGAACGGAAGCGACCGTTCTCGAGGAATGCGGAAGGTGGATGAAGGTACGTACGTTTTACGGCTATGAGGGCTACGTCACGTCCGACAGCGTCGGCGACGGCGAGGTCGGAGAATACGTCGTTTGCACACACCATACCGACGTTCTGCCTGCTCCCGAATATCAATATGCACCGATCCTGTCGATCTCCAAGGGCGCGAGAGTCGTCGTTTGCGAGGCAGAGGATCACGGAAGATTTTTCAAGGTGGAGCTACCGGACGGCGAGCTCGGATACGTCAGAAAAAGCAGCTTGAAAAAATATTGCGACTTTGGTGAGGGTGAGTTCGGAGACCGCGTCGTCAAGACGGCGAAGGAATACCTCGGAGCGATATATCGTTGGGGCGGAAAGAGCTTTTCGGGGATCGATTGCTCGGGACTCGCGTTTATGTCCTATTATCTCAACGGAGAGGTGATATGGCGCGATGCGGACACGGATAAAATGACGATGCTTCGCGAAATGACGCTCGACAAGATAAAGGCGGGGGATCTGATCTTTTTCCCCGGTCACGTTGCGATAAGCCTCGGCGGACTTGATTTTATCCACGCCACCGCAGGCGGAAACGGCAGAGTTTCGATCGAAAGACTCGGCGACAGATTAAAAACAGAAGGTATCACGGGCGTATATACGCTCAAAACGGAATAAAAGATGAGAGAAGTTAAGGTTAGCCGCGAGATCGTTGAAGAACAGCTGAGGATCGCGGAAGAATATAGAGAAAAGTCCCCGAAGGGCAGGAAATTTTTTATGGAATGCTACGGCTGTCAGCAGAACGAGGCGGACAGCGAACGAATGTCGGGTATTTGCGAGCTGATGGGATATGAGAAGACGGACGATAAAACGGAGGCGTCGCTCATCATCATCAACACCTGTGCAATACGTGAGCACGCCGAGCTGAAGGCGTTGTCGAACACAGGTCAGCTAAAGCGCTTGAAGGAGAAGGATCCGTCGCTTTTGATCGGCATCTGCGGATGTATGGCACAAGAGAAGCATCGCCGCGACCAGCTCAAAAAGAGCTATCCCTACGTCGATTTCCTTTTGGGCACGGATATGATACATATGCTTCCGAGTGTCGTCGAGAGGGCGGCGTACGGAAAAAAACGAGTTTGGGCGGTCAACGATCTGCCCCACAACGAGCTTGGCGTTATCGCAGAGGGACTCCCCGTGAAGCGCGAGAGCAAGGTCTCCGGCTGGGTGTCCGTAATGTACGGCTGTAACAATTTCTGCTCGTATTGTATCGTCCCCTACGTCAGAGGAAGAGAACGAAGCAGAAACGAGGAGGACGTCATCCGCGAATTTCGCGAGCTGCTTTCAAGCGGAGTCAAGGATATAACCCTGCTCGGACAAAACGTCAACAGCTACAGAAGCGAGAACGGAGTCGATTTTCCGACACTTTTGGAGCATATAACGGCACTTGAGGGTGATTTCAGAGTGCGCTTTATGACCTCGCACCCGAAGGATTGCACGAAGCGTCTCGCCGAAACGTTCAAAAACGAAAAGATGGCGAACCACTTCCACCTTCCGTTCCAATCGGGAAGCAGTCGCATCCTCGAGCTGATGAACAGAAGATATGACAAGGAAAAGTATCTCGAAAAGGCGATGATGCTGAAGGAAACGATCCCGAACGTCGCGTTGACGACGGATATCATCATCGGATTCCCGACCGAGACCGAAAAGGATTTTCTTGACACGGTCGACGTCGTGAAGAAGGTCGGATTCGATATGTCCTATATCTTCCTCTATTCGCCGAGAGTCGGAACGAGAGCGGCGGTGATGGACGACCAGATACCTCACGAGGTAAAGGTCGAGCGGTTCAAATACCTCAGCAATATCCAAAACGAGATCGCAAGGGCGAACAACGAGAGACTCGTCGGAACGGTTCAGCGCGTGCTCGTCGACGGCGTCGAAAACGGTATATATACGGGCAGGAGCGGACAAAATAAAATAGTTAATTTCTCGGGAGAGGGTATTTCTGTGGGGGACTTTTGCAACGTCGAGGTCACCGAGGCGCAGGCATATTCTATCTTGGGTAAAAAAATAAATTAAAATAAATCATATAAAAGGAATGGTAAGAAAAAATGACAGAAAACGTAAAGGTACTTGTTGAAGCATTGGCAGAAGCACTCAAAAATGACGAGGCTGTCCTCAAATATCACGAGGCAAGAAACGATTATTTCACAGATATGGATCTTTTGAAAAAGGTTCAGGAATACAATAACGTTAAAACGGCATACGAGACCGAGGCGGCTCGCGAAGAGCACAACGACGAAGCATTGATGCTCCTCGACAAAAGACTCCAAACACTTTTCGGCGAGGTCGTTGAAAACGAAAAGCACAAAGCACTTTCCGATGCGGAGGATGCTCTCAACGAGCTTCTCAACTTCATCAACGGAACGCTTATGGGCGCAGTAACGGGTGAATCGGGCTGCAGCGGTAACTGCACGAGCTGCGGCGGATGCCACTGATTTTCACGAGCATTAATTAATCCTGAAATTTAAGGAGAGAGAAGTATGGCTTTGACGCCGATGATGTTGCAATACCTTGAGGTAAAGGAGCAATATAAGGATTGTATATTGTTCTATCGACTCGGTGACTTTTATGAAATGTTCTTTGACGATGCGAAGATCGTGTCGAAGGAGCTTGACCTCGTTTTGACGGGCAGAGCCTGTGGCGAGGGCGAACGTGCTCCGATGTGCGGTGTTCCGTTTCATGCTGCCGAGGGGTATATTACAAAATTAGTATCAAAAGGTTATCGCGTTGCTATATGCGAGCAGATGGAGGACCCGTCACTTGCGAAGGGGATCGTGAAGCGAGAGGTGACTCGCACGATCTCGCCCGGAACGGTGACCGAGGGAACGTATCTTTCGGAGGAGCGCAACAACTTTTTTGCATCGCTTCATATCGGCGAAGAGGGGATCGGAGTTGCTTTTTGCGACGTGTCGACGGGCGAGATGTTTGCGAGATTTCTTGCAGACGGCTCGTATCCCGAGCTTTTTGCGGAGCTTGCGGCATATCATCCGAGCGAGGTGCTTTGCGATGAGACCGTACCTGCGGAGGCAAAGAGCTTTTGCCGTGAGAAGCTCGGCGCGTTGTTGACCGAAAAGGAGGGAGATTATTTTTCCTTTGACGTCACGATCGCGATGATGAAAAAGCAATACGGCGAGTTTTTCCGCGATAAATACGGATTTCTTGCGAACGACCCGTCCGCTATCAGCGCGGGTGCGCTTCTCCTGTACATAGAGGAAACACAAAAAACAGACGTCAGCTATATCCAAGCACTGACGTATTATACGGAAAACAGAGTTTTGCAGCTCGACTATTTCTCGCGCCGCAATCTCGAGCTGACCGAAACGATGCGCTCAAAGGAAAAGAAGGGAAGTCTTCTTTGGGTGATCGACAAAACGAAGACCTCGATGGGTGCGCGAATGCTTCGGATGTGGCTTGAACGTCCGTTGGTCGATTGCCGTGCTATCAGAGCGCGTCAGGACGCAGTCCGCGAATTGATGGGCGACACCGTGACGAGAACGAATATCTCCGAGGAGCTTCGCTCGATCATCGATATCGAAAGGCTCTTGACGAAGGTCGTCTATAATACGGTATCTCCGCGCGACCTTGTTTCACTTGCGGCGACCTTGAAGAAGATACCGTATATCAAGGAACAGCTTTCGATATACAGCGGAACAGAGCTTTCGGCGATCTCGTCGACGATCGACGACTTCACCGATCTTGCCGAATATATCGAAAATATGATGATAGAGGATCCGCCCGCACTTGCGCGCGACGGAGGATTTATCAGAAAAGGATATGATCCCGAGCTTGATTATTATCGCGGACTTTTGAATAACGGAAGCGAGATGCTCAAAAAGCTCGAGGAGGACCAAAGAAGAGCGACGGGTATCAAAACGCTCAAGCTCGGGTACAACAAGGTGTATGGCTATTACATCGAGGTGTCGAAGGGCGCAGTATCCCAAGTCCCCGCCGAATACAGAAGAATACAGACGCTCACAAACTGCGAACGCTACGTCATCGGCGAGATGAAGGAGTGGGAGCGCGATATGGTGACCGCCGAGGAAAAGGCAAAGGCGATCGAGCTGATGTTTTTGGATATGGTGAAGGAGCGTGTGGTAAGCCGTCAGCTTTCGCTGCGCCACGTTTCAACGTCACTTGCAAAGCTCGACGTATATATATCGTTTGCCTCACTTGCGCTCGAAAACAATTACGTTTGTCCCGAGGTCGATGATTCGGACGTTATCGCGATAAAGGACGGAAGACATCCCGTTATCGAAATGTGTCTTGACGGCGGATATTTTGTTCCGAACGATACGCTTCTCGATTGCACGAATAATAAGGTGATGATAATCACGGGACCGAATATGGCGGGCAAATCGACGTATATGCGTCAGGTAGCCGCACTCGTGCTTCTTGCACAGATCGGCTCGTTCATTCCCGCACGCGAGGCGAGGATCGGTATTGTCGATCGTATATTTACCCGTGTCGGTGCATCGGACGACCTTGCGAGCGGTCAATCGACGTTTATGCTCGAGATGGTCGAGGTGGCGTCGATACTTGAAAACGCAACGAAAAACAGCCTCATCGTCTATGATGAGATCGGAAGAGGAACGTCTACGTTCGACGGAATGAGCATCGCGAAGGCAGTCGTTGAATATACCGCGAAGAAGATCGGTGCGAAAACGCTCTTCGCAACGCATTATCACGAGCTGACCGAGCTTGAGAATACGGTCGACGGAGTTGTTAATTACAACGTGGCGGCGAAAAAGCGCGGCGAGGAGATCGTGTTCCTCAGAAAGATCGTGAAGGGCGGAACGGATGAAAGCTACGGGATCGAGGTCGCGAAGCTTGCGGGCGTGCCGAAGGCAGTCGTCACAAGAGCAAGAGAGATCTTGAAGGAGATCAACGAGCAACAGCCGAGCCGAGTTTTGAACGTGAAGAAAAACGACGATGATGTAAACGTTTCGTTCGAGGATATCTCGAAAAACGACGTTATCGAAAAAATAAAGGCGCTCGACGTTAATATGTTGACTCCGTTTGAGGCGATATCGCTTCTTTATGAGTACAAAAAAACGCTGGGCAGTTAAGAAATAAAGGAGAAAACGGAATTTATGGGAATAATCAATTTGCTTGATATACAAACAGCCAACCTCATCGCCGCGGGTGAGGTCGTTGAGCGTCCATCGTCGGCGATAAAGGAGCTTTGCGAAAATTCCGTTGATGCAGGAGCAAAAAACGTTACCGTTGAGATAAAGAACGGCGGTAACACGTATATAAGGGTTACGGACGACGGAAAGGGGATCTCCGACGACGACCTTCCGAAAACGATACTTCGCCATGCGACGAGCAAGATACGCTGCGGTGACGATCTCGACGGCATCTCGACGCTCGGGTTCAGAGGCGAGGCGTTGGCGGCGATCAGCTCAGTATCGAGAATGCAGATACTTTCGAAGCAGGAGGGTGACAAGATCGGAAGGACGCTCGTGTCGAACGACGAGGTCGGTATCGTGATCAGCGACGTGGGGTGCCCCGTCGGCACGACCGTTATCGTCAAGGACTTGTTCTATAACGTACCCGCAAGACGAAAATTTTTGAAGCGCGATGCTACAGAAGCGGCATCGGTGTCGAGTGTTGTCGAAAAGATGGCGCTCAGCCACCCCGAGATAGCGTTCCGCTATATTTGTGACGGCGAGACGAAGTTTATTACCTCGGGCGACGGAAAGCTCATCAGCACTATTTATGCGATACAAGGCAGGGCGTTTGGCTCGACACTTGAGAAGGTCGAATATACGGACGGAGATATGATACTCTTCGGCTACGTTTCCCGCCCCGATTCACCGAGAGGAAGCAGAAGCGCACAGAATTTCTTCGTTAATAAACGATTCGTCAGATCGAAAACGATGATGGCGGCGCTCGAGGAGGCGTTCTCGTCCTATATCCCTCGCGGAAAATTCCCCGCGTGCTGTATCCACGTTTCGATCAACCCGAAGCAGATCGACGTTAACGTCCACCCCGCAAAGCTCGAGGTCAAGTTTTCGGAGGAAAAACGGATATTCGACCTCGTATATTACGGTGTAAAGAGCCATCTTTCTGCGCGAGAGATCGAGAAGAAGGAGGAAAACGACCTTCCGCCGCTCGATCCGAAGATAGTTGAGCTGTTGAAAACACCGATACGCTTCAAGGGCGAGGAGGAGACGGAGCCTCAAAAGGAGGAGATGGCGCCTATTCCCGAAGACAAACCTACCGAAAAGCACAGAGAAGAGCCACCCGCATATCGTATCCCGACGTTTGAAAAAACGATAATGGTCGCTCCGACACCGAGGGAGGAGACACCAAGCTCAGAACCGCCGAAGGAGGACGAGGAGCTAAAGGGACAGCTTTTCCTGAGCTACGACGAGGCGACGGAGGAGACGAGCATCAAGGAGAGCACGAGCGACGATTATCGGATCGTCGGCGAGGTGTATGATGCATACGCGATCGTCGAGAAGAAGGACGGAATATATTTTATCGACAAGCACGCCGCACACGAGCGGATATTATACGAGCAGTTGAAAAAGCAGAACAGCAAATATGCGCAACAGCTTTTTGAGCCGATGCCCGTAGATCTTGCGACCGAGCTGTGCGATGCCTTGGACGAAAATAAGGAAATGCTTGCAAGGTATGGGTTTATATATGAAATAAACGGAACGGAGGTATTGCTTCAGGCGATCCCCGACACACTTTTGCAAAGCAAAAGCGACGTTAGACAGTATATCGAATCACTCGCATCAAAGCTCGTCGACGGAGACACTCTTCCCATTGAGGAGCGGACGGACCGAGCGTTGTTCACCGTTGCCTGTAAGGCGGCGCTGAAGGCGGGGATAAGCAACCATATCGCGCATACCGAATGGGTAGTGCGCCGTGTTATGACCGATGAGGGCATCAGATATTGTCCCCACGGCAGACCGATAATGAGAAGGATCGAAAAACGAGAGATCGACAAATTTTTTGACAGATAAAAGGGAGGAATTTTGATGAAAGCTACCGCAAAAGAAAAGTGGACCGCGCTACTGAAAAGTCTTTGGACACCTACCGTGTATATGCTTCTTCAGCTTGTGACGTCCTTTCTGATCATATTGCCGTTAACGGTTTCCGCACTTTCAACGATGATGAAGGAGAGCAATCCGCTTCAATTTGATTTCGGAGCGCACGTCTACAAGCTGTATTCCTCGCCCGCGATCGTTAATGCGGCAATGGTGTTGACGGCACTTTCGGGAATATTGATGACCGTTTATATGGTCTTTTACTACAGAAAAAAGAAAAAGATAACCTATCCGTCGCTCGGTATCAGCGACCTCAAGCCGAAGAGTGCGATATTCGGCTCGCTTCTCGGCATCGGCTCGATGACGACGATCGTTTTAGTCTTGAATCTGATATATCAAAACTTCGATCTCGGCGTCACCGACAGTACCTCCGAGATGATCTCGATGGCATCGCCGCTTTGGGCGATGGTCGCAACGGTAGCCGTTGCGCCGGTGGTCGAGGAGTTTATCTTCCGCGGATTTATGTTTGAGCGGCTCTCGAGAGTGTTCTCTCCGAGAATGACGATATTTTTAACGGCACTTGCGTTTGGGCTCGTTCATATGAACCTGATCCAAAGCAGCTATGCATTTCTCGTCGGGCTCGTCTTCGGCTATTTCAGAGCAAAATACGAGGATCTTTGGGGATGTATCCTTTTCCACATCTTTGCGAATTTCTTCGGCTCGTTCGATTTTTCGTGTTTTGGTGAATTCGTGCCGATCGTGGTATATCTTTGCGGAATGCTGTTGTTTATCGTTATGATGATAATCGTGCTTTGCGACAAGGAAAAGGGAATGTTAAAAAAGAAAGAGACTGAAAAGGTCATAATTATAGAGGAAACAAATGGCTAAATTTACGTTATTAAACCAAGATGGCCGTGCGCGTCGCGGCACGTTTGAAACAGTTCACGGAACGATCCAAACACCCGTGTTTATGAACGTCGGCACGAGTGCGGCGATCAAGGGCGGTATCTCAACGGGCGATCTGAAGAACATCCGTTGTCAAGTCGAGCTCTCGAACACGTACCATCTCCACGTGAGACCGGGGAGCGAGATAATCAAAAAGCTCGGCGGCATCCACAAATTTTTCAATTGGGATAAGCCCGTTTTGACCGATAGCGGCGGATTCCAGGTATTTTCTCTCGCAAAATTGCGCAATATAACGGAGGAGGGTGTTACCTTCGCATCGCATTTTGACGGTGCAAGGATATTTATGTCGCCCGAGGTGAGTATGCAGATCCAATCGAACCTCGCGTCGACCATCGCGATGGCGTTCGACGAGTGTATCGAAAACCCCGCTCCGTATAACTATGTTAAAGACTCGTGCGACAGAACGACACGTTGGCTCTATCGCTGCAAGGCGGAAATGGAGAGGCTCAATTCGCTTCCCGACACGATAAATAAAGATCAGCTTCTTTTCGGCATCAATCAGGGCGGAACGTATGAGGATCTTCGAATAAAGCATATGAAGGAGATCGCCGAGCTTGACCTCGACGGATATGCTATCGGCGGACTTGCCGTTGGTGAGAGCGCGGAGGAGATGTACCGCATCATCGACTGTGTCGAGCCGCATATGCCGAAGGATAAGCCGAGATATCTTATGGGTGTCGGAACACCGCTCAATATCATCGAGGCGGTCGACCGCGGAGTTGACTTTTTCGATTGCGTAATGCCTTCGAGAAACGCACGTCACGGAAACCTTTTCACTTGGAAGGGACTCGTGAACCTCAACAACAACAAATATATCCTCGACGAGCAACCGCTCGATCCCGATTGCGACTGTCCCGTTTGTAAAACGTATACGAGAGCGTATATCCGCCATCTGTTCAAGGCAAGAGAGCTTCTCGGGATGCGTCTTTGCGTTCTCCACAACCTCTATTTCTACAACACCTTGATGATGCGTATCCGCGAGGCGATAGAGGAGAATAGGTTCGACGAGTTCAAGGCGGAGTATCTCCCCGTGCTTGGTCGAAAATTGTGATTTTTTTGAGGATTATAATTTAAATCAGGTAAAACACTATGAACGTTTTGTATTTCTTTGCTGCATCGATCTCGCTGAAGTGCGGGATAATGCTTTTCGATATATTCAGCGATGAAAGTCTCGTGGCGATAATCTCCACGTTGACTTTTTCTGTGCTTGCCTTTTTGGGAGCACATATGACGGTATCGTTCAAAAAAGGGAAGACGGCTTCGTTTATAGTGTTTTCTGTTTTGTCCGTTCTATGTATGGTCTGCGAGAATATGTTCGCTGTCGGAGAGCTTGAGCTGATGACCTTTCGCACGGTGACGCTAATGTATCTCGTTGACCTTCCGCTGTTCGCATACCTCACCTTTTTCGGTGAAAAGCTTATTTCGGAGTTGAAAAAGAGACATATCGTTGAAGCGAGTGTGTTTATTTTCGCTTTTTTCATCAGCTTTGTCGTTATTTGGAACATCCGCGAAAAAGCGGACGTGCAAACAACGTTTGAGAATACGGCAGAGACCGTGTATGCAAAGAACGGATATACCAAAAGCGAGTATTTCGGCTCGGGCGAGGGGAAGCACGTCGTTATCCTCGAGGTCCCGTCGCTTTGCGATGCGGTGCTGGAGACGGAGATCGACGGAGAACCGCTTTTGCCGAACTTCAAGAGCTTTTTTGAGGAGACCTTGTATTTCGAAAGCTTCTATACCGAAACGTATGACGGAAGCATCGACATCCAATTTGCCACCCTCAACTCGCTTTTCCCGACGCTTGATAATACTATCGCAAAATACCACCAAAATACGTTCAATTCGCTCTCAAACGTGCTCTCGCGAAACGGATATAGCACCGAAGAGCTCTCGGGCTTTGACGACGGAACGCATAACCGAGGCGCGTTGTTGCGCTCGCTTGGATTTGACAGAGTTGAGAAAACGGCAAGCGATAGCGAAACGCTTCAAAATATCGTCCAAAGCACGTCGGGCAGAGTTAAAACTTTTCAATATGCCGTGCTGTCGACCTCGGCTCGCCCCTACGTCAGCCCGAATCACGTCGATACGAAATGCAAGACGGAAATAGATTCGATGATCGATTCGCTCGTTGAAGCAGACCGACTTTTCGGGGAATTTGTCGAAAAAATGAAAAAAGAGGGCGGGTACGAAAAAACTGTGATCGTCGTTTTCGGAACGGCGACGGAGCTTTCGATCCACAAACGCGGCTCGCTATCGAGCTACGGAAGCTTTTGCGGCAGGTCGATTGGCGGATATGAGACATATGAAGCTCCGATGGGAATCAGGATCCCGTCGATAAAGCCGAGCGTCAAGGAGACGATCTCGTCGATATATGACATATTCCCGACGGTGATGGATATTTTGGGTATGAGCGACGAGAATATGCTCGTTTACGGAGACTCTGCATTGCGCGGCGGTGATATGGGCGTTGCATATATCACGCTCGGAGATGCGCATCGCGGCTCGTTCGTAGATGGCGATCATATCTATATAAAGGCACGAAACGGAAACGACCAGATCTTTAATAACAGCGATAAAACGTATGCCTCAACAAGCAGCTGCTTGCCGAGATCGAAGCAGATAATCAGAATGATCGGTGAATGCGAGCTGTTTTATGAGAAGAATATATTCAAAAATATGACCCCGAGCGTTTTCTCGGAGATAGCCGAAAAAAACGAACGTGTGACCTTGATCTTTCCCGAGCAGTCGACCGAGGAAACGAGCGAATTCTATCGCGACGAGCTTTTGGAGTCGAGCAGCATCATTACAGTTGATAAGCTCACGAAAACGACCTATAACCTGAAGATGAGCGGAAGCTCTCTCGTTGTGAAGAACGTGCTCGACAACGTCGATCGGGTGACCTCGGGCGTTGCGCTTTTCGACCGCATCGTCGGCAAGGAAAGCGTTACCGTTGCACCGTTTGGTGACGGCGAGATATATTGCTCGTTTTTGATCGAGGGTGAGTATACCGATTTTTTGAAGATGTCGAGCCTTGTCGACGATGAAAAGGTGACCGTTTCTCTCGGAAAAGCGGTCGCAAAGAACAAAAAAACGATCGAACGAGTGAAGATCGCCGTGTTGTTGGAGGGCGACGACGAGCTTTTCGGGATCAACCTTATCGTCGGTGAAGCGGCTTCAAGCGGAAAAGCTCCCGAGAAAAGCGAGGGCTTTTCATTCAAGGAGAATGAATTCGGTTTCATTGTCAACGGCAAGGATATGCTCGCTCGTGCGTATGCGCTCATCGAATCGAAGCTTTTGGGTGTTGTCAGCGGTGATACGTTTTCGAGCGTCTGCGAGCTTATCGGAGCGATGAAAAAGCGAGACGTTTTGGTGTTCTTCGATCAATATGACAAAAATACGCTCAAGTTCGCGATCGAGTTCGGATCACTCGTCAGCGCAATAACGGAGGACGGAACGATATGGCCTATCGTCGGGTATGAAAACGACGTGATCTATTCCGTCGGCGACGATGGAGCGATGATAGAATTTAACGAAAAAGAATGGAAGGGCAGAGTAATGGTTGCTGTAAACAATGATAAAGAGCTTGTAATAATCGAGGATTTCATTCCGATCGAGGCGCTCATCCGCCCCGGTTACGTCAATAACGATAAAAAATATATCGTTATCCATAACACAGGAAACTATGCGAAGGACAGCGATGCGGCGTTGCACGCGTTGTATCTCCATAACCAAGCGGCATCCTCGAGTCCGAGGGAGGCGTCGTGGCATTATACTGTGGACGATAAGGTAGTGTATTACCATATTCCCGACAACGAGAACGCTTGGCACGCGAGCGACGGAAACTTCGGAAACGGAAACTATTACGGGATCGGTATCGAGATCTGTGTCAACGGATTCCCCGAGGTGTATTCGGGCGCGGCGTATGAGAATTGGCTCGTTCAGTTCAAGGCGGCACTCGACAACGCGGCGAAGCTGACGGCGCATTTGATGGTCAAATACGATCTTGATATGAGCTCGATAAAGCAACACTATGATTTTGCAAGAGACAAAAAGAATTGCCCGATGCAGATGCGCTGGAATTCAAAAACGCAAACGTTCGAGCGTGATACGGGTGATATGTGGATATATTTCCTCGAGAAAACGGAAGAGGAATGGAAAAAGCTGGAGAATAAATAAGGGTCAGATCCCCTTGAAATATAAATTTGTGAGGTAAACGATATGAGAAAAATAAGAATAGGCGTTGTTGGAGCAGGTAATATCTCGACTTCTGCGCATCTTCCCGCATATGCGGAATACGACGGAGCGGAGGTCGTTGCGATCGCCGATATCAGCGAGGAGAGAGCGAAGGCGGCTGCCGAAAAATTCGGTATCCCGAAATATTACACCTCGGTTGAAGCGATGCTCGATAACGAGGATATCGAAGCGGTCGACATCTGCGTTTGGAACAATGGTCACGCGCCCGTTGCTATCGAGGCGGCAAAGAGAGGAAAGCACGTTATGTGCGAAAAGCCGCTCGCAATGAATCTCGAGCACGCTATCGAGATGGAGAAAGCGATCAAGCAAAGCGGAGTGAGATTTCTTCTTGCCGTTCCGGGAAGATTCAGAGCAGAGAATATGAAGGCTCGCGAGCTTTACGAAGAGGGTGCGTTTGGTGACGTATATTACGGCAAGACTGCATACATCAGAAGAAGAGGAACGCCGACGGGCTGGTTCACCGACCAAAAGACCTCGGGCGGCGGACCTGTTGTTGATATCGGAGTACATAGGATTGACGCTGCTTGGTATATTATGGGATGTCCGAAGCCGACGAGAGTCAGCGCGGCAACGTCGTATAAGATCGGCGATTACCAAACGCTCGGCGTCAGCAAATGGCAGGGAACACCTTGTCCCGACAACCAATTTGATACGGAGGATATGGGCGCAGGTGCGATCCATTTCGAAAACGGCGCAGTGCTTATTTTCGAAGCAAGCTGGGCAATAAACGGTCCCGATCATCAGGATACTCAGGTTTGCGGAAGCAAGGGTGGTGTGATCCTCGAGCCGCTTACGTTCTACGGCGAGAACGAGGAGGGCTATCTCAAGACGGAGGAGATCAAGGTCGAACAGCCTCATTCTCCGACTTATAACGAGATAGCGCATTTCTGCGATTGTATCAGAGAAGATAAAGAAACTAAATTCCCGATCGAGCAAGCAGTACAGCTCCAACAGATACTCCAAGGCATCTATGATTCTGCGAAGCTCGGAAAAGAAGTGGTGCTCTAAATGAAAACAAGGTTTTGCGGCGGGTACGTAGTTGTCGGTGATTCGCCGATCAGGGCGGACATTATCGTCACGGACGGCATCATAACGTCGGTCGGTGTCAGCGACGAAAAATGCGACAGAGAGATCGACCTCGAGGGGAAATATCTTTTTCCCGGAATGATCGACACACATACCCATGGCTTTTGCGGGACGGAGTTTTCCTCGGTCGAGCAAAATTTTGAGAGCGGTCTTTTGATGGAAGCTCGCGTCGGTGTTACGGGTGTAGTACCGACAACACGATGCCTCGAGAAGAAGGTGCTCGTCTCGGCGATAAAAAATATCGTCCGCGAGAAAAAAGCAAAACGGAAGGGTGCGAGGATCCACGGCATCCACCTCGAAGGTCCGTTCGTCTCGCCCGAGGTGAGCGGCTCACTCGACAAAAGCACCATTTTTGAGCCGACGGTCGAGCTGACACGTGAGCTTTTGGAGGCAGGCGAGGGAAACGTCAAGCTTGTTTCTCTTGCGCCCGAAAGAGACGGAGCGATCGAGGTAATTGAATATTTGACAAAAAACGGAGTATCCGCTTCGATAGCGCATACGAATGCAACGGCAGAACAAGCATATCGAGCGATCGATGCAGGTGCGCGCAGAGCGACACACACCTTCAATGCGATGCGCCCGTTCCGTCACCGTGACGTCGGAGTGCTCGGCGCGGTGTTGACCGACGACAGAGTCGTTTGCGAGATGATATGCGACCTCGTCCATCTTTCGAGAGAAACGATCGAGCTCATCCTCAGGTGCAAGGGCACGGAAAGGATCTGCGTCATCAGTGACTCGGGTGTTATGAGCGGGTATCCCGACGGAGTTTATCACATCGCAGGCAAGGATAGATTCGTCAAAAACGGCGAATGCCGACTTGCCGACGGCACGATCGCGGGAAGCTGTAAAACGCTCTACGACGGTGCAAGAAACCTGTTTTTGTCGGGAGTTGATATTTGCTCGCTTGCGAAAATGACGTCACAAAACCCCGCAAAAGCAGTTGGCATCGACGCTGAGTACGGCACTCTCGAGGTGTCGAAGCACGGAGATATCGTGATCCTTGACAGCGAATTTAATATTGAAGCCGTATATATCGACGGCGAAAAAGTGGAATGATCATTTTGCCCGAGCACAGTATCGCTCGGGCAAAAATTTGTATTGATCTGCTTTTAAATTGTGAAATTTTGCCCAAATGGATGTTTTTGTTGACACGGGGACAAAAATATGTTATAATTTCTTTGTGTTTGTTATTTGCGGTTTGTGATTATATAAAGAAAACGGAGGACTTGTACCGATATGACTGATAGCACAAAATTCGATACCTCTATAAAGCCCTATAGACCACGCAGATGGTTGATGCCTGTTGAATGGATAGGCTCTGCCCCGTTGTTGCTCGGTGCCAGAGCACGTGTTACGAAAAGTAATTGTGAGGGCTTGGAAGCACCGTTTATAGTTTTGTCTACCCACGCCTCGTTCGTTGATTTTGCGGTAGCAGTGAGGGCGACGTTCCCGAAGCGTTGCAATTGGCTCATCACGTTGGAGATCATGTGTGGCTTCGATTGGCTGATGCGTCGTGTCGGCGGTATCTATAAACGTAAATTTACGACCGACGTTACCGTTGTTCGCCATATACTCACCGTTTTGAAGAAGCATAAGGGTATCTGTACGATCTATCCCGAGGCGAGATTTTCGCTCGCAGGCGTCAACGAACAGCTCGACGACGGACTCGGAATGCTCGTTAAGGCGGCAAAATGTCCCGTTGTCGTTTTGAATATTAACGGAAACTTCCTTCGTTCTCCCCAATGGTGCAAGCACCCGTATCGCCGCGTCCCCGTGAGAGCGACCTATTCGCAGATAGTCACGAGAGAGGAAGCGCTCTCGCTTTCAGCCGATGAGATCCAAAAGAGGATCGAGGAAGCGTTCGTTTACGACGATTACAGATGGCAATTTGAAAACAAAATAAAGATAAAATCAAAAAAACGTGCCCACAACATCCACAAGATCCTTTACCAATGTCCGCATTGTAAAAAGGAGTTCTCGATGAAGAGCGAGAATACGTCAGTCTGGTGCGAGGAATGCGGAAAGAAGTGGGAGATGGACGAATACGGTCAGCTCCATTGTATCAACGGCGAGGATATCTTCAACCACGTGCCCGATTGGTATAATTGGGAGCGCGAGAACGTTCGTGAGGCGGTCATGAACGGAACGTATCGCTTCGAGGACGAGGTGCGCGTCGAAAGATTGCACAGCAAGGGCGAGAAATATCGCAATATCGGTCAGCTCAAGCTCACTCACGACGAAAACGGATTTACGCTTTCGGGAATGACCAACGAAGGCGAGCTTTATCTCAACCGTCCCGTCAACTCCATGTATTCGTGCCACATTGAATATAACTTCCAAAAACGCGGAGATGCCGTTGAGCTTTGTAATCTCGAGGATACATATTTCCTTTATCCTCAAAACCACGATAATATCGTGACGAAGCTTCACTTCGCGACCGAGGAGCTTTTCAAAAAGGATAAGCTTACTCGCAAGGAGCCACCCAGGAAAAGAAGAAGCGAACCGAAAGAAATTGAGAAATAATTGTTTTCCTCATATTTTGTAGTGATCTATCTGTTGCTTTTGGATGAGATTTCTTGTATAATATACTTATAGCATTGAAAGAACGATATAATATATCGTTCTTTCTTCATAAAGGTTTAATTAAGAAAGGTTAGGCTGATAATGAAACGAACTGTCAAAACTATTCTCGCATCGATATTCGTCGGCTTGTTTGCGGCAACCGGCTTGTTGCTCCCCGCTTTTGCGGACGACGGTGAATACACCGGACCGACCAGAGTGTTTATACTCGATGACGAGAGCCTGAAGGATGAAAACAGTGCACCCTACGACGTGAACTCGTTGAAGTCGCTCTTTGAAGGTGCAGGGTACGTTGTAAAGGTGATAAACGCAAAGGAGCTCGCTTGTGTCGATGATTTCAATGCAAAGCTATGCGACGTCTTGATGATCCCGACGGGCGAAGCGTTTCCCGCGAAGGCGGAAGCAAATTTCAAAAAATTTCTTGTTGACGGCGGCAAGCTCATCACCTCGGGCGGCTATGCATTTAAAAATACAGTCTATTCGGGCGGAAGCACCGTTTCTGCCGAGGGCGGTAAGGCACTTTGTATAACAAGCCCGTCGGTCGGCGATACCCATTCCGTAACGCATAAATTCGGAAAGGACGTTTTAGTCCCCGGCGAAAAATATACGATAGATTTTGACGTGAAATACAGCGATATCGAGGTATCGGGCGGTTTGGCGCACGCTTCATTGTATTTTTACGGCTCGGGTAACAGCCTTGCTTCTTGGAAGGACTTTATGACCTTGACTGAGGGCGAGAGTGATTGGATGAACGTCAGCTATGAGTTCACCGTGCCGTCGGGTGTGGTTGAAACAAGAGTAAACCTCGGATTTTTCCAAGCTAAAGGACAGACCTTATACGATAATCTGACTATCAAATCATCAAGCGGAAAGGTCGTGTTCTCCGACGATTTTGAGGACGGAACGAAAAATTGGTCAATGATCTCGGGCAGCAGCTCTGCCGTATCCGAGGGGGTCGGTATCAATGTCGGCGGCGACCAAGTGATCGCGATAGTGAACCAAAACTTATCGGAAAAGGCGAAAATAACTTTTGCGCTCGACAAAGCATCAGGAAATGAGCTTGACGTCCGAATCGAATCTTGCTTTGAGGATAAGGTGGGACACTCTGCTATCGTTCTCAAAAAGAACGGAAGCGAGGTCGTTTCGATCCCCGTTAGTAAATATGATGATACACTTGGCACAAGTGCGTTTTCCCGTCATATTAAGATCGATCTGACCGAATATCAATTTGATTCAATAGAGTTTGAGCTCAGCGTTAATAAAAACGGAAAAGCATATTTTGATAACATAGAGATCAGCATTGACGGAAATATCGTTTTTGAAAACGACGGCAGTCTCGATAATGCAAAAATAGATATTAGCGGTGCCAATTACGTATCTATCGAAAAGGTGAAGAATAAGTCTGTCGGTCTTTCGACGATGGAGCCAAACTATACGGGCGACCTTTTGCTCTATCCCGATTATGCAGTACCGCTTTTCGATATCGAAACGAAATATGACGATGCAGTCAGATTGACCTCTGCAGAAGGTCAAAGCGTGTTCGCCGAGGGCGACCTGATGACCGTTTCGGGCGACGAGCGAATAAAAGGCTATTCTGCGATAACCGTAACGGGTAACTATCGCGGAAGATGGCAACCGCTCATCTATGCATACGACGATATCGGACAACGTGTCGGAACGGTCGGCGCGATATTCCGCGTGTTCGTTCAGCCGTCGAACCTCGGTGCGCTCGGTATGATAAATACTTGGAAGGGGTACGAGGGCACGTCGATCGGATTTTTCGGCGTCAATAGCCACGATCTCTTTGCTGAGAATAACAAAAGCTTGCGTGACGGACTTGTAAACCTCGTTGAAACGCTTTGCAGCCCGACGTACATTTCGGGAGTTGAGAACTATTACGATTGCTACCGTCAAGGCGAAGAGCCGAGAGTGATCGTTTCGGTTGAAAATACGTCGAACAGATCGGTGAAAAATAACGTTGAGGTGACCATCAGAAGCGAGGACACGGGAGAAGTGGTGTTCAGCGGAACGAAAGAGGTCAAGGTCAGCGGAAACGGCAGACGTGCGGGTGCAGTCGTTTGGAATGATGCAGGCGAATTTAGTGACGATTTCTACTACGTTGAAGCAGTTTTGAAGGATGAAGATGGTAAAATCCTCGACAAAATGAACAGCGGATTTGTCGTTTGGAACGATGATGTCATCAAGAATGGCCCGCATTATACTTATAAGGATAACTATATCAATATAAAGAACCCCGACGGAACGGAAACGTCCGTTTTCGCATCGGGCGTTGACGACGGTGCGAACCTGTTTATCAACGAGGACCAAACGCCTCTCGCTTGGCTCGAATCGTTCGAGCGCAGAGTTGATACGGGTATGTATATATATGAAAACCTCCAGCAATCTCCCGCATACGGCGACTTCGCGTTCTTGTTCGACAACGGAACTCAATGGGAGAAGCATCTCAGAACCGTTGACACCGTCGTGTATCTATCGCAACGATACGGACAGATCTATATGATGGGGCTTGCCATCGGTGCTAACACCGCGAAGGTCGAGGAGCTCGATAAAATGTGCGAATACGTTTCGGAGTTTGCCGAGCGATATAAGGACGTTGGCGGTATAATCTATTATCTCAACGGCGACCTCGTTTGTGAGCCGTCTCAAACCGCAAACGCGCAGTTCAGAGAGTTCCTCAAAAACAAATATAAAACGGACGAGGCGTTCAAAAATGCTTGGAAAAACACAAGCTATACGCTTGATACCGTTAGATACGATACACTTTACAGCTTCGGCGGAAACGGATGGACAGACGTGAAGGCTTATGACCAAAACCTGTTCAGAGCTGAGCTTGTCAAAAAATGGTCAACGGCTTTGAAGGCGTCTATTGATGCTAAAACAGGCGGAGAAAGGCTCGTGCTTTGCGAATATTGGGCGTATCCGTATTCGAGCGTTGACGTTGCGCACGTGATCGGCGACCTTGGTTATTCAAACATCGGATTTTTCGATGCAGTAGAGAAATTTGCGCAAACGCTTGCGAACGTCGACCAACGTTGGCAGGGAAAATCGTTCGGCATCGGCGAAACGAATAAACGTACTCACCCCGGCTATAATACGACGGCTTCATATTATGCCTCGGCGACGTATGAGGAGAGCCGTGCATATTTCTTCACAACGTATTATACGACGTATGCGATGGGCGGTAACCACTATCAGCTTTGGTGCTTCAACGACGAGTCGAAATATACGTTCTCGTGGGGTATGAATACGGGTGGAGAGCATGCGCCGAGAGACCTCTTCTATTGGATGAGAAACGCGAACTTCGTGACGAAAACGGGAACTCCCGTTTATAAAACGCCCGAGATCGCGGTGATAACACCCGACTCCACACGTCTCGGCGGCTCGCAAGGCGATTACGCCAACCACTATAGCGCACTCAATTCCTTCGATATCGCTCAACGTATGCTTGTCAGCGGTATCTTGACACTAAACGAATGTAACTTCTCGATCCCCGAGGGAGTAAAGGTAATATACTATCCGTTGAGCTACACGATGCCCGACGACGTATATACGAAGCTGACCGAATGGGTAGAAAAGGGCGGCGTGCTCTATATCTCGGGCGACTTCTCGTATGACGTCAATACTCGTGAGAGAACGAACGAGGAACGACTCACGGCACTTGCAGGTGTAAAGGTGACGAAGGTCAACTTCAAGGGCACGGATGTTGCAGGTGCGACAAAGCAATATTCCAACGGCACGATCAACAGAAGCGGAAACCCCAACGTAAGCTTGGAGCTTTCGGGTGCAGAGGCACTCTATTCGACCTCGTCCGGAGAAGCCGTTATAACGAAGAATAAGCTCGGCGAGGGCTACGTTATCTATAGTGCAGACCCGATAGAGATCAATTGCAGCGATGAGACGATGAGCGCAGACGTAGCACTCTATAGATCGGTGCTTGAGCTCGCAGGAGTCAAGACGGAGCAGATCAAGCCGAATAAGGCAGACGTGTTGAAATACTTCAAGCTTTGCCTTGAGGATGGCGGTGCTTTCCACGAGATCATCAATACGTCGGACCAACCCGTTCGCGCAGAGCAGACTATCGGTGAAAACGAGTATTCGTTCAGCGTGTTGGGTAACGCGGCAGGCTATATCCGTGCAAACGCAGACGGAGGCGTCACGGCGTTGATGTATAACGGTATGGTCGAAAGAAACGGAAAAATGCTCGTCGATAACGATTGTCTCGCGGTAATAATGACGCTCGACGGACTCGATATCGAAAGCTCGAAGTCCCTCATCGTGCTTCCGCAAGCCGAGGGTGCGTTCGCATACCAAACGGCGATCGATTGGGCCGACGTGACCGTCATCAGCGGTCAGATCTACGACCGTCAGTTCATCGGCGAGAAAACAGTTGAGTTCGAATATACCGATAAAGGCAGGATCAAGCTCGATATCGCGAGCGAGGACGTCAATAAGATATTCATCATCACCTCGAGATCGAATACCGAAAATGCAGTTTCCGAAACGCTGAAAATTATGGCAGGCGGTAACGCGAAGCTTCCCATCCAAAGCGATAACTCAAACAGCGAAAACGGAGGCGGCTCGAATAGATTTCCGTGGTACTACGTTGCAGGCGGTGCAGCTTTGGCAGTAATTGCGGCAGTGGTTGCGATCGTCCTCGGCAAGAAGAAAAAGAAATAATCAAATGTAAAATTTTCGGCAGAGGGGAGTCCCTCTGCCGTTTTCTTACTTTTTTGGAAGGGCTCTGCCCTTCCATCCCGCGAACTTTTGAAAAAGTTCGATCAAAACTTTTGTTTTCGTGTTGCTTGTTTGTATACCTTTGACGATTAAAGAGCAACTCTTTATAGAAGTATTTCTTTAGAGCCTCTCAAGCATCTTTTCTAACCATTTTTTTGATGCGGGACTCCAAAAACGCACAAAAAAAGAGCTCCCGAAAAATTATCGGGAGTCCCTCATCAAAAAAATAATTAAAAAATCTTTGAAAGATTCCAAAGA
>JAFSCS010000020.1 GCA_017436675.1 Clostridia bacterium
ACGACGGATAAGAAGCTTCAAGATAACCGTCGATCAACACGGGTCTGTAATTGATAACAACTATTTCAAAGAAAATGTACATCGCCAGCACAATGATGTAAAATCCACCGAGTGCGAGTATACTTCGATCCACTTTGAATAGGCTTTTTCTCCCCACCCATTGCACAAGACCGAGAACGGCAAATCCAAATGCTACTCCAATTGGCACAAGACCGAGCCAATCGGTGATCGTGTATAGGAACATATTCACTCCCGTGAGATCGTGAACGTATCCGTTCAGCGTAGCAAAGCCAACCGACGAACCGTTTGGACCGATTGCGCGGACATCAACAACACTTACAAGAACCGTCCACAATACGAATACTGCAATCAAGCCCGTCCCCATCCAAAGCATCTTTCTTTTTTTCATAATCTTCTTACCTTCCTTTTGTGTATTGGCTTTCGCCCGAATACAGTTTAGAGGAAGATAGAAGGATAAGCAAGAAACGGCTCGTCACAAAGGCGGTACGCTTCGTATCATCGGAGTTTTATGAGGATAAAAACCTTGACCAGTAATAACACGAACGCAAACACCGCGGCATACGGCTGTGAGCTTATTACAAATAGAAGTACCGATACCGTGCCGAGCATCAATGAAGTATTGGTTTTGCTTTTCGTCCAAAATGCTTTTTGACAATTTTGCAAGGCAAGCGCAAGAACGCCCGCGAAAAACGTACCGATCACAACAATAAAATACGCCGCCTTCAAATAGGGTTGAACACCCTCAAGTGCGATAAGAGAGACGCTTCGGATCACGCCTTCGTTATTCTCGGCAAAGAACGGCAGAAAAAGAAGCATTGCAATACAGAGATCAAGCAAAGCGTAAATCAGATCCTTAAAACGTTTTTCTTTTTGCTTATGATCCTCCTCGGCTATTGTGAGCACCTCGTCGGATGAGAGAAGCAAATCGATGGATACCGAAAAGAATTTTGAAATTGCTTTTAAAGAATCTATGTTAGGATATCCTCTGTCCGATTCCCATTTTGAGATCGCCGTGCGCGTTACGTAGATCTTTTCCGCAAGCTCGTCTTGTGTCAATCCGCCGTCGGTTCTTAACTTTTTTAATTTTTCACCAAAAGTCACTTTTTTGCCTCCTTGATTTTATCAATTCATTATAACATATAATCTCTGTTAAGTCACGACACGATCCGTCACCTTGCCTTTTCTTTGTCTACTGCGGGGTTTATATAGCAAAGCCGCTGAGGTGGAGAGATCCATCTCAGCGGCTGTTCTATTATGTTTCGTTTTCAATACTCGCTGTATATCTACACTTTGGAAAGTTGCTGCATCCATAAAACTTCCCATTTTTTCCATTTCGCAAAATTAGTTCGGATTTGCAATAAGGACAAATTCTATGCTTTCGAAGTTCTTCCAAACTTTCTTTATATGCAATTACGTTCTGTTTATGTTCTAAACGTGCATCTTTTCCAACACGTTGATTGTTTTTTATGTATTCGAAAACATCCTGTTTTTTGGTATCGTCAAATACAGTCGCCTTATGTTCTGCGATTTTATATATAGCATCTTCCATTGCGGGCAGGGACGAACAAATTGCGGTATTCAAATTATCGCCATCATTAATTTCCCCACTTATTAAATCATCGCAAATCATTGCAACGATTGAAAAACAAGGAATGTCGCCATAATCCTTAAGGAATACTTTTAAATATTCGACATGTTTTTTATTTTGCTTTAGCGGACTGTAAATTTCGTATTTTTTACCATGCTTATAATAATTCCATTTTGATTTTTTCGTATCACCGTAAATTTTCGCATCAGCAAACATTTTCGCTTCGATAACATAAATACCTTTATTCCCGACAATAAGCAAATCTATTTGAGAAGTATATCCGTCTGCACCGTCGATTAATACATCGTGCAAAACGAGGGCACCGGGCGTTGTTTTTACATATACCTTTGCCAACCATTCGCCAAAACTGCCTTTAATTTCATTCGCTGTTGGTATTTTCTTAATAAAATCAAACAATCCCATAGAAACTCCGTTTAAATGAATTTGTTATATTATATCATTTATCACCATTAATTTCAACCGCCTTCAATATCAAAAAGAAAAGCCGATGAGGTTTCGGTTGATTCCTCATCGGCAATTTTTATCTCTTTTTATAAATAACAAGCTCGGGATTTTCTCCGTTTTCTTCATAGGTACAAACGAGGATGAAGTCCATATTGGCGACTACGCCGAAGCATCGGTCACCTCCGAATTCGCACTCCAACTGATTTCCGAGGTAGGTTGCGTTATCATCGAGGAATTTGACGGTTTTACCGTTTGGGAGACGGTATTCAAGATTAACGTAACCGCCCACGAGTGCATTGAGCTTTTCGAGCTTCGGCATTCCTTCAACACCAAGGGCGTTGATCTCGTCGATCAGCTTACGCTTGAATTCCTCAAATTTTCCGCCGTCGTCGAGGCTTTTATAATTCTTCCAATAGTCGAGCTTGGGGAGCATTTCCTTCAAATACGCGCGAGCCTGCTCCGAGGGAAAGGCTTCGCTTGCCATATTCGTGACACATACCTCGATCAGTTCGTCCATATCGTGATACATATATTCACCGTCGGCATAGCACCACTTGCAATAATCTTCGTTGAAGATCCCGTCTTTCTCTTTGCTGATACTGCTATCCTCCAGAGGCATACCACAGCATTGACAGATCAATTCTCTTGGAGAGCCGAGAAGCGTGTTGATCGAAACGTCAAAAAGCTTTGAGAGAAGCTTGAGCGTTTCGGTGTTGGGTACTGTTTCGCCGTTTTCCCAACGGCTGACCGCCTGACGTGTGACGAATACCTTTTCGGCAAGCTCCTCTTGGGAGAGTCCGTGCTTTGTTCTGAGTTCAAGAATAATATCTTTTGTTTCCATAAATTATCACCTCGTGTTTATTATACTGCGTTTCACGATCATAAACAAGCAACTGTCTGTTGCTTTCTGCGCGGCAAATTGGAATTTGTCAGTTATTTAGTTCATCTAACAAGGTATCAAAGCGTTTTGCTTCGTCGTATGTCATTTTATACCAAGAGCCTTTTTCGGCACAGATAAACATATTACCGAAGTGATACACAGTTAATCCATCGCCATTGTCATATTCCAGAAATATGACCCACGTCATTCCTGTGTATTCATTAGGATCTTCTTCGAAATTGCTCTGCAACTTCAAGTTGGAAAGATAGTCTATGATCTCTTTTGCATCTTCCCCGTCAAACGAATAATTGTATCCCTCGGGGAGAGAAGATACGTCAATCTTGATTACATTGCCTTCTGCCAATAATTGGTTGCCCTGCACTTGTTGAGGTTGTTTACTGCATCCGACCATACCCAACACACAAAGAAACGCTAATGTGATTATCAATAGTTTTTTCATTATGTTTACCTCCGTCAAATATTAGTTTTCTGCCTCAAAATACATTTTCATAAATTCAATTCTCGCCGCAAGTGCCGATTTTGTGGTCTTTGCCTTTTGCATAATATCAAAGCCGTGCATCAGTTCTTTGATCATATCATTTCACTCCACAAGTCCAAAATGCTTGGCGATCATATCGCAAACCTGTTCTCTCGTATCCAAACCATTATCCTCACGCACAACCGTAAAGAATCCGCTGTTTGCGTATTCGTCATAGTGCTCCTTGCTGTTGATTCGGGCAAGGCCTTGGCGATAGTTTTCCATTACTGCCGCAGGATCGTCGCAACTATCGATCACATTTAAGAGAAACTGCTTTTCCGGATCACTTCGGTCGAAGAAGCGCTCGACGCTCATAGATTGAGGTGAAAGCATCACCGCAACGTGATCGTAATCTGTGATTTCTTTCAGTATATCGATGGGAATACAGGTGTCCACAATCACCTTCTTATCTTGCGATATGGCGATCAGCTCGGCGACCTCAAACTCTGCTGCCTCGCGACCGACGGCATAGAGCCAACGTTCATACTCCTCCGGCGTGCGGGTAACGAACTCTTTCCAATCCGTGAGGCTTCGGTTGTAGCAGAGGTCGGGGTGCGTTTCGTGCGTCGCTACGATCTCGGATACCGCCATATGATAGTTTTCGCCGCAACAAATCATATCATAACGCTCGGCAAGCATCTTCACGGTGGTAGACTTGCCCGCGTAGGCAGTCCCTGTGATGAAATATACGTTTTTCAGATAGTGCTTCAGGATGTTGTTTTCGATCTTCATTTTTGCACCTATTTGTTCTATTCTACTCCCTGCATCTCCATCAGATCCCGCAGATCTCCGAAGCTCTTGTCATACTGCACCTGAGAAATCGCGCCATTTTGCAGGAAGGTATCAAGCAACTTCTTCTGTTGACGGAACAGCCCGACCTTCTGCCAACGCTCCTTGGTCATAAGACTCGAGTGCCCCGTGCGGATCTCACCGAGCAGCGACACTTCGATGCCCTCGGTCTTGCGCTGATAGACGAATCCGAGCTTTTCTTGCACGCGACGGGATTTCTCGTTGCCGTCGTAATATCCGCACCAGATGCGGTTCATACCGAGATCCTCAAACGCATAGCGGAGCATCTCACGGGAGGCTTCGGGAATGAGTCCCTGCCCCCAATATGGCTTGCCGATCCAATAACCAAGCTCGTATTCATCGTTCGCTTCGGCAAGGTCCTTGCGGTGAAGCCCAATGCTTCCGATAGGCTTGCCGCTCTCTTTTAAACAGACGGCATAGGTTTCGGGAGCTGACAGTACTGTGCGGATGATTTCGAGGCTGTTTTCCACGCTCGTATGAGGTGGCCATCCTGCGGGTGGTCCTACCTCGGGGTCGCTTGCGTATATGTATAGATCCTCTGCATCATCCTCGCACCACGGGCGAAGGATAAGGCGGTTTGTTTCTAAAATCATAGTTTCCCTCTTGTATTGCTCTACGTATTCTCTCGTTTCGTGCTTGCAAAAACGAAAGTTGTTTATCTATTAACATCAGATAATCTTCAACCGATTCCGGTAATGGCGAAACAGTAAAATCATTGTTGTCAAGCCATATATTTACTTTTTTGTAATCCGCAGAAACACAATCGTTTAAATAAAAGAAATCAACATATCCCTTAAAATCAACAAATAAATCGAAAAACGCTTTATCCGCACATAACGCGTTATATAAAGGACTTTCCTCGCTATTATAAAATTTACGAATACATTCAAGCGTCAAATCCCATCGATCACAAATCTTGGTATTGCAACCGCGCACTTGATTAATACTGTTTTTATGTTTTGGAAAAATGATGGAACCGCCTATAGTATAAAACTTTCGTAATGTGGTTTCTATAAATTCATGATAATTCGGGATTGTTTCGCTAACCTTTTGGAGCAAATCACGATTCCTCTTGTATCTAAATGTTACAAGAATCGAATCGCTACCAAACGAAAAGTCGTTCCACACTAAATATTGATTATTATTCTTGGAGTCTAAAAGCATCTTTTCCCCATTAGGCAATGTTTTGCTCCATAATAATTGGTGATATCTTTTTAATGTTTTACTACACGCATCGGGGTCGTTTCCCATACATCCTAAGTATGGGTCGTTATCCCAGAAATTTGTCCAAAAATCGCTTGTGTCGGTAGTGAAATCAAAGTCAACATCTATGACATCTTTTTCTTGCAATTTCATAGGTCTTCTCCATTCAAGAACGCATCCGCTTGTTCTCTGCTCTTGCAAATGACAATGTTTTTATCCCTGTATTTTTCAAGCAACTCAAACACTTTCGGTCTTTGCTGCTCGTTGTAGTTTTTGATAAACTCGACAAATTCCGAATCCTCTTCGGTTTCAATCCAAGGCATATCGCTGCGTGGCTTTCCGCGTCGCTCTTTGATGCCGTCAAGGCAAACGTCAAGCGGATAATCGAGGAAAATCACCGTATCGCACGCCGCCATTCGTAGCGCCATCGTAGAGCCGTAATTGCCGTCAATGATCCACTCGTCTTTCTCGAGCACAGCAGACAAGCGTTCAAGGAACACACTCTTTTCTACAGTAGTCTTGTCCGCATTCCAATACATCATATCGAGATGATACAGCGGAATGCCTGTTTTGTTATGTAACGCCCGCGAAACCGTGCTTTTGCCGCTTCCGGGACAGCCGATGACTATAATCTTTTTCAACTCGCTCAATCCATTTCTTCAAGGTGAAATTCTTTCTGCAACATATAGTAGCGTTTTCTTCCTCGTGATCTGCTATTAGACAGAATCTCTTCTATTTGACGAGAATATGTAATCTCCTTTTTCAACATATCAACAAAAGTTGTAACTTCTTTTTCAGAAGGCTCGTAATCTACAAAACTAAAAAGGAAATCAAAGTTTGTTCCATGTCTAAATAGTCTACCCGGCAAAGGATAGGTTTCTCTTGCGCCAAGCATAATTCCGTATCTGACAAAAGGAATTACATTTTTGTGATACATCGCTTTATGACTGTATGTAATAGCATCATGCGTAGTCACCGTTCCAACCTTGGATTCGACAATAACTCGCGGAATGATTTTCTCGTCTACTTTCTCATAAATAACCATGTCAGTTTCAAAGGATGTTTCATCAAAACTGTCAGCATCAACTCCCCATTCTTCATTGAACGAGGAAATCTCAAATGCGTAAGGGATCTTTTTCAACACATCGATGTGAATATTGTCACCCAATCCTTGTTGTTGTAACAACCCACAAATACTTTTTGTCCAATCGTTTTCTTTCATATTCTTACTCCAAAACTATTTTTCCTTTACGGAGCATAATCCTTTATAATTTCCATAATATCGCGCTCATACACGTTCCCGCCGAGAACGTCGCCGTTTGGTGAGAATGAAACGCAACGCACGTCGCGCGGGTCTTCGATATACGGATTATCGGGAAGCTCGTCCGTGAAATACTCGGCGAGATATTTCAGCGCATTTCCCTCGGGGAAAATAACGTTCCCGTCATTTTCGGGGATTTCCAAATCGGAGAAGCTGTTAAGTATTTCTCTCGTTTTGCGATTGTATGGGTTATCATTCGTCGGGCCAACCAGCCACGCAGGCTGAAGGCGGATTGGGATGCCGTTTTTCTTTGCTTCTGTAGCAAAAGCTCTAACCGTTTCAAGCGGTATGGTTTCCTGATGAAAGGCATCCACGGAAAGAAGCAGATCGTTGACACCGCATTTAGCAAGGCGCACAGCGACCTCGCGGATCTGATCGGCATTCTTTGAAAAATAGCCGTTGGTGATGACTTGTCGTTTTGGTATACTCAGTTCCTTTGCGGCGTTCATAATTTCATAGACCGCATCCGTGTGCAAAAGCGGCTCACCGCCGAAAGTCATCACGGTTTTGATATCGTACTCCCGTGCGATCTTGCGCACCGCGTCTGCGGCTATTTGCGGATCGATATGTTCACCGCAAGGGGTATGCTCTCCCTCGGAGCAATGCTTACACCGCCCCGTGCAAGCATAGGTTATGACGAATTCGATCTTGTTTATGTTCTTTAGATACTGATTCATATTCTTTTCGTGCGAGCGGAAGGCACTCCGTCGTTTCCTCTTTCGACTTTATTCTATCACAAACATAAAAGAATATCAACATTTTTCGCAAATGCTTCCGAACCCTCTTTTTTCGGAGCTGACATAAACAAAAAGCTCCTCACCGACGGTTTTTGCCGTTTGTGAGGAGCATTTTTTACCACAGTTTATTCCGTTTTGACGTATGGAGCAAACATCAAAGCAGGCTTGCTGTTCTATACTTGATCTCTGATGACCGTGATTCCTTCCGCTTCAATGCTTCCGCTTGCCACAGCTCGTATCTGTGTCGGACCATCGCTTTTATTATTCCGAAAAACTACGTTGTCGACGTGGTTCAGCCTTGCTATGACCGCACCCTGCGAGCCACATCCCTCAAAGCTACAATTCTCCACTGTTATATTCTTGTGGAAATAAGGCTCTTTTTCCGTGAACTGCACTTCTCCCATAGCGTTCAAAACGAGTCTGTTTGAATGGAGAAATCTGCAGTTTCTTATGGTAAGATCCTCAACAGGACCCGATTCGTACCAATACGTAGTATCACCGTGAAGAAGAATACACGATCCGACGTTATCGAAAATACAGTTTTGCAAAACGGTCTTTTCGCGGTTTGAGAAGCGCATAATGCCTCTATATTCTCCGATAAAGCAATCCTCTACCAAAACTTTGGGCTGTGCGGATAGATTTTCAACAAAATCACCCACGCAAAGCTCAGACACGTCGCCATCTACCTTCAAACGATAACAATTCTCAGCCTCGTCTTGAATTACCTGAAGCACCTGATATTGCGCCTTTTTCTCTATGGTCTGTTGACGATAAACCGCAATAGTCTGTCCATCATAGACCATAGGACAATGGATCGTTCGTCCTTGACCGGGGAAGCGAAGGGTGAGTTGGTTTCCGACCGCCTCGTCTATTCTGAGATAATTTCCGTGGAAATTCAGAGCATCATCCATCATTCCTTCCAAATGGCAATTACGTACGGTGATATCTCCGCCGCAGTTGAAGGTCAGTATCGAGTCTGCATTGCTGGTAACGTATCTGCCGTTTCCGTTATAATTTTTATATAGCCTCAAACCGTCCACCTCGATGTTCGTTGAACCGTATCCGACCAATACGAGCGAAGGGCTGTGGATGATCGTAATGTTTTCAAAATGAACGTTTTCGCAGCTGACGTAAGCAACAGTATGCTTGTCACGAAGCTCGTGAGTTATTATCAGCAAATTGTTTCCGTCGTTTGTATCCCATTGTTGCGGAAACGGTCCTTTTAAAAGCAGTCGGTCTCCTTTTTCCTCTACCTTGATATGACGTATCGGTACGGCGGGGTTCTCCATTGGATATATCACGTCTCCTATACAGCCCTGTATAAAGGGATATTGCTTTGTCCTCGTCTTATCATACATCCAAAGCAACTGACACGGGGCATTAAGGTTCTTGTCCCAACCGTCACCGATGACGTGCAGATCGTTGTCTTTGACGTAATAATCAAATCCGTCGCATACCTTTACCTCCATTACCCCGTCAGCAACTGACAGGACCTCCATTTGCGTATAAAAAGGACGGTCATAATCGATCTTGAAATTTTTTAACGTAATATTTTTGCATCTCTTTAGCACAAAGGGCGCAACTCTTCCGTGAAACATAAGCGTTGCCCCGCCAAAATCGAGCACTACGTTCTCCAATCCGATCAGGCGGAAGGCAATTCTGGAATGATCGGACGCCAGCTTACAGCTGCTGTACGCCTCCTTCTCTTCTACCTCGGGGATCTCATTCCAATAAAAATCATACCGTTTTTCCGTAGCCACATATGTTGTATTGCTCTCAAAAGCAATTCCTTTTTCAAATTTTACCGTTTTCATCATTAATTGTCTCCTTCATATTCTGCTTGTTCTATGCTAATCGGTCCAAATGCCAAGATCGATCTGTCAGCTTTGTCCGTTATATTACAATAGGCTTCATTACCCCAGCCGTACCATATTTCCTTGGTTCTCAGCTCCTGCGGTGTATATTCTGTGTGCAGTATCGCGCGATCCCCTTCCAATTCGATACGCTGGATCTTCTCCATGGAAGGCTTTTCCATAACCCCGCGCTCCCTCATACCGAAGCCTGAAGGTACTCCCAACGAGCTCAAGGCACCCATCACGTTTTGAAAGCGCACACAAACCGACCCGAAGCTTTCGTTATAGTTATGAGGGCATACTGTCACGTCCAAAAGCTCAGGTTGTCCCATCCCTTCTCCCGTCAGCAGATGATACATCGCGTTTGCGGCTCGTACACCGACCTTCTTCTGTGAGGCGGAGGAAAGATGAATACAATCATCTCTGTCCAGATCTATGGTAGCTACCGTAACGAGCTCGGGATCGGTATGAGCCATTCTTGCCTGTAAAGTTCTCATACTGCTCCACGCCTCTCCGTTACCCACGGTGTTATAACCGGGAAGAGAATGGTGGCATATCTGCATCTGCACCGTCGGCAGAGCGCCTTCTCTGCCATAAAAATCGCGAAAGCCTTCTCTCATTCTGCGGAAATTACGAGCGTAGATCTCATTTCCGAAAGCGTTCTCACCCTGATACCAGAAGAGCCCTCTGATTCGTCCGCCGCATTCCGCCAATCTTTTTACGGCAGCGGTATAATAATTATACCCATCATCATTCGGAGGTGTCCAAGCTTCCATGGGCGCACCGCCCACAGCTGTTGGGATCAAGCCTTGGGGAACACCGCTTGTCAGCCGATAGAGCTCCTTGGCAAAAAACAGACCAGGTCCAACGCCCTTTCGCTGCGGTGCAGGATTATCGTTTTCGTTCGGAGCTTTTTGATTCGTTCTCTTGCTCATCACAGTCTGATACCATTCAACGTGGGCAGGATCTTCGGAAAGCCAGATCTGATGCAGCTGAGGCAACGCCGATCTCCACACTCTGTCCATATAAAATGCCCGAAGCTTATCCGAAGGCATTTTCTCATATGAATCATCCTCCGCAGTCATAAGACCCGCGCCCTCCATATTGGATTGACCTGCCAAAAGCCAAACGTCACCAACGTAAATATCGGCAAAGCGTTGTGTTGATTTTTCATCTCCGATCTCGATAGTATAGGGGCCACCCGTGGCGATTCCCGAAAGCTTCCAGATCGTATCCGACACCCGAGATAAAGTCCCTATAGAGCTATGGGGCGTACCCGTAAACTCAGCTTTCATAAAGGTCTCCGACACTTCGTTTTCCGTTCTTTGAAGCACTGCTCCGTCTGCAATACCATATTCTAAAACCATTTAGATATTCTCCTTTCACGATCCCCGCTAACAGCGGTATGTCCGCAACGACACTCGGCTTACGCAAATTATCAGATCCTTCTCTTCAGACCCTTCATTTTTCAAAAAAATATTCAAAAACAAATTGAATATTATTCACTGTTTTGCTATAATTATAATAGCATACTCAATATGATATTACTTTAAAAATTCTATATTGTTTTTTAGAATTTCTATTCTAATGACCATTTCATTACAAAGGAGATCATCATGGAAACACACCTTCCGATCATCTTTTCCGCAGGACAATTTCATTCGTGTAATAAGTTTTCCGATCCTGACAAATATCCCGATTCATACGTTACAAAGCTTCGTACGGTAATTGATTTTGAGATAGAGTTGTTTTCCAAGGATGGCGGGATCTCCCATATAAACGGCAAAAGCTATCCTATAAAAAAGGGCGCGCTGCTGATCGTGGAGCCGGGGGATAAACGTCGGAGCACGCTCCATTTTTCCGCCCTATTTCTGCATTTCGGAACCGGTGATAAAGCGATCAGAGATCTGATCCATTCCGTCAGCGGATTCCATTACGGGTTAGACTATGAAAAATGGGAACCCATATTCAGCGACATCTGTAACACAGCGCTCCAATTCGAGCAGGACAGCAGCATTTATGCTGCAGCCAAATTAATTTCGTTTCTTTGCAGCGTCAAGCAAGAATGTAACACCGTGTCCGATCCAAATCAGAATTCTCACAAATACTCCGTTATCAGCGAAGCGATCGACTACATAAAACGCACCTATACGGAAGCTATAACAGTAAACGACATTGCAAAGCACAGCTGTGTCAGCGTCTCTTACCTTCACAAGATCTTTGTGGAAACAGTACATACGACGCCGAGCAAGTATTTGCTTGATGTCCGACTGGCAGCAGCTAAATCATTGCTGACGACCACCTCGATGCCAATGTCCGAGATAGCGTCCAAGAGCGGATTTAATTCCCAAGCCTATTTCAGCGACTGCTTTAATAGGCATTTCGGCATCAGCCCAAAGGAGTTTCGAAGCTCCTTCCTTGACAAAACACCGTGTTGATGCCATTCACCGCAAAATATTGCTCCACCGAAAAAGTGCAGATCCGCACTTTCACCGCAAAAACCGATCTGCTTATTTTTCATCGGGTATGATCGGGTACAACTGGATCATATTACCGCCATCGACCACCATCTCCGCGCCGGTGGTGTTACGTGACTCATCGCTGCCAAAGTAATATACCGCATTGGCAATATCCTCAAAGGTAGCAATATCTCCAAGAGGGGTATAGTTAGATAATGCAGCACGGCAATCGTTGTAATTGTTTTCCCATCTGTCTGTCTTGATCATACCGGGTAGAACTGCATTTACTCGAATATTATATTTTCCAAGGTCAAAAGCCATTGCGCGCATCATAGAAAGTGCACCACCCTTAGATGCGCTGTATGCGATACGGTCCGGAATACAACGGTAAGCTGTGTTGGAATTGACAAAAACAATACTCCCCTTACCTTTTTCCATCATATGTAATGCGGCAAGACGGGCTATAATAAAATTCCAAATCATATTTGTATAAATAACATCTGAAAATTCTTCCACAGACACGGTTAAAAATTCTTGTTTGATGCCAAGATTTGCCGCATTCAACACAAGACAATCAAGCAAGTATCCTTCTGCTTTTATTTCATCAAAAACTATCCTTAATTCTTCCTCGCACATAGCAGGATCTGCTCGATAGCCTTTCGAATATACACCATATTTTTCTGTGATCTTCTCCGCTGCTTTATCAGCTCTGCCTTGGTCTCTGCTACCGATAAAAACAGTGTAACCCTCCTTGGCAAATCTTTCCGCTATTCCAAAGCCTGTATTTACAACTGCGCCTGTAATAAAAACGCTTTTTTTCATATTGTTCACCTTCTTAAAGCCTTTCAGGAAATATTGATCCGACAAAGTCGGTACGATGCTGACCGCACACAGTTTATTAACGTCTCTGCTATGGTCGGGCATATCTCATTCATACGTTTATTATAGCAGTTTGTTCGCGCGTACACTATAAATATCCTATTCACTTTTTTAGATATTCTATTTTTTGTCATCGTTCCCTGTCGCCAATGCTTCAACAAGCTTCTTTTCGGAGCTACACAAACAAAAAACTCCTCACCGACGGTTTTTGCCGTTTGTGAGGAGTGAACTTAGTCCCTCGGACGCTTTTGCTCCGCAGGGATCTTTTTTCAATTCATTTTATGACGTGCGATGACACGGCGGTGTCACAGGCTGATGAGGTCACGTATCTGTTCGCGCGAGGTGCAATTCAGTCGTTGGAGCATATGGGAGGCGAGTCGGTCAAATTCTGTGTGATCGATGAGACGGAATGCCGCCGCCATTCCATCGATCAAGCCGTCTTTTTCTCGGCATTCTGCCATACTGCCGACACCGAGAAAGCGCATTATCGCATATACTGCGCAAAGCGCTATATACTCGCTGTGCATACTTTCCGGTCTGTCTTGGAACGGAAACTGTGAGAAAAACATATGGTTGACGAGCATATTCTCGTAAAATTGCTCCCAATTCGGCACTGCCTCTTCAAAGCTAGTGCTTGCGCTTTGGTATTTTGCCAATGCATCCTTGCCTTTGCCGAAATAAGAAAGTGCCGCCTCTCCGCATCCGCGTATGCTTTGGCTTCGTTCGTCCAACGCTGCGATCATCTGCTCCGCTATCTCAAGTCCGAACCGCAGATGCTCCTCGCTGATCTCATTCGTCTCAATACCTGTTTGCTCGAGCTGTCGCGGCTCATTCATTATCCGCTCCATCATAGACTTATCCTTTTTTTCAAACGCAAGATCCATTTCGTCCAGCACTTCTCCGAGGCACGTCAACCGCATCGGTAGCGGCATCCTTCTGTCCTGAACGATCGAGATCAGATATGCTCTTATTTTTTGCTCAGCACCCAAGGTCTCAAAGACCAATTGCCGCTCAGCCACGAGTGGCAGATCCAAGCTTAACTGACATCGCTCGAAGGTGATCGGTCCTTCTTGATCCATCAAAAGCTCCAAAACTGCCTCACAGCTGTTTGAGCACGAGCATTCATACATACCACCCCCAAGCCGTATTCCCCGCGGATACAGACGGCACACGTCGGGAAGGACGCCTTCACCCAATTCCTTATGAAGCATACAACGGCCATCGTGCATATGCAAAGGGCAAGTTCCGTCATATCGCGGTTCAAAGCGCGCATACTCGTCCTCTGTGGGATGATCGGCAACACGCACTCCGCAATCAAGACGGTGTCGCAGCTCTTCGCTGCATTCCACGCCCAAAAGCTTAAAATAGTTCTTCATTGAGATGGAAACGGGCCAGCCCTCGCAGCACGCCGAACGGCATTTCCCCATTTTACAAGAAAACCGCGGATAATAATTCGGGACAAAAAAAGTATGTATCTGCATTGCAAAATACCTCCAAAAAGGAAAACAAAGGTGCTCCAAATGCGATGGAACACCCTTTTTTTCAAAGCGGATTATACTCTTTTTTTGTGATTATTTGAAGAAATATTTTTGAAAATTTTTCTTCACAAAAGAATCTATGAGATCTCATTTTTTTATCGGAATTAACATTCGAGTCTGTTTTTTATACTCGGCAAAGCCTTCCTTGCGGGACTGTCTTTTGTCAGCCATCGGGATGCTGACCACCAAGAACAGCAACGTGTTTGCCACGGCTCCTGCCGTCAAATACCACGTGCTCGGAGCGGCACATACGACCGCCATCGCCACGCCCCACCACATCAATATCTCGCCGAGGTAGTTGGGATGGCGCGAGTATTTCCAAAGTCCCACGCGAATGAACGGCGTTGTTCTGTTCTTGCGGAATTTATGCATCTGGATATCGGCGACGCCCTGCATCACAGCCGCGCCGAACGAAGCAAGAAGAAATATAATGCTTACGGTATTTGCCGAAAGTCCTTCGCGGATGGCGCATACGGCGGGAAGGATACATCCGTACACCACGAGCGTCGGCACCATATGGATGCCAACGAAATTGATGATGGGATAGAATACGCCCGTCTTTTCGCAGAGCATAGTGTAACGCCAATCCTGATGGGTGAGGTCTTTGAAGGTATACGCCCAGTTTGCAGTCAAGCGGATCGCCCAGAAGGACACCACTGCAAGCAAAAGAATGCCGAGCGCGGTCAGCTTCTTGCCGACGGCGAACGCCACGAGGATCACGGGTGGCTGCACGCTCCAATAGGGATCGTAGACCGATGCGTTTTTGAATATCAAGCTGAAAATAAAGGTCGCCACGGTCGCCGCAACGTCTGCGATGAGAAGCGAAAGCCACCAATCGAGAGTGAGCGCACGGTAGACGAGCACACCCATCGCGGTGGCGAATATGTAGACAAGCGTGACGACGACAAAGCTCGCCGCACGGTTTTTCTTTAACGGTTTCATATTTCTCCATTTGTGATCATCTGTGGTATGATGATCAATATTCTCCGAGGCGGAAGATCATTATTCGCTCTCGGGCGTCATTTGTATCAAACAAGTCGTCGAGGTCGAGCTCGTCGTAAAAATCAAGCTCGTCGAGCGTCATCAGATAGCACATATACTCATCGGATGGATAATAGAAAAACAAAAGCATCTCTCGCGGAGAAGCATAGTATGAGTTGATGAGCTTTGGCATCACCTTTTGCAATATTTCAAGAGAAAACGGGTTGAAAAAATAGATACGATCGACGTTTTCGCTCGGCTCATACTCCTCGGCTTTGACGTTCAAAAGCTCGACGTTCGTTTTTTGTGACGCGGTCTTCTTGTTTTCCATCGCCATACGGTATATTCGCTCGTCATACTCGATGCCGATAGCCTTCAGTCTCGTCCGATTCGAAAGATAGAACCCGACTCGTCCTTTTCCGCATCCGTAATCGAGCAACACGTTATCCTTTCCGAAAAGTCCGCTTTGCTCGAGCCGTTCCAAAACACAATACGGCGTCGGCTCATATGCAAAACGATGATCGTCGGAGCTTGTATCGTCGCGCCCGATGGTTTTTATTTGCAGGATTTTATCCCAAGCTGTTTCTTTGTCTGTCATTTTCTCGTCCTGCTTCACCAGATCAATGGCAACAATCTGTATTTGACTCGTTTTTTATATTCCGAATAGCCGCAAAGACCCGTTTCGAGCACCTTTTCCTCGTTTTGTATCCTTACGACGATCACCGCAACGTACGGCAAGAAGCAAAGAAACGACCACCACGAGCCGAGAACGACGGGTATCGACAAAAACAGCCACACCGTAACGGCGTACATCGGGTGACGCACTATCCCGTAAAGCCCCGTGTCGACGATCTTTTGGTCGTCCTGCACCTCTATCGTGCGCGAAAGGTAGGCGTTCTCTCTCATCACCTCTGCATAAAGTCCATATGACACGAGCATCACTACTGATGCTGCGGCGACCACCCAAAAGGGAATTCTCGACCATCCAAAGCGGAAATCGAGTCCGGCGACGACAAATCCGAGTACGAACAAAAGTCCCGCCACGGCGACGACACGCTTTTGCGTTTTTTCCGTCTCGTTTGCGTTGAGTCGTTTTTCGAGAAGCTTCGGCGACCTTATGAGCAATACGACGCCGAGCAACAGCATCGGCAAAAATAACAGCCCAACAAACAGCCAGCCATTCATATACCCAAAGCTACCTGCCGGCAGAAACAAAAGCACACCTACGAGCAAAAGCCCGAATATATATTTTGTTAATGCATTAAATATCAGCTTCATCGTTTCGTCCTGCTTTTTCGTTTGTTTTATTCATTTCACGCTCCTTCGCGAGACTGAGCGCAAGATATGCTCCATATGCGGCGGTTATCAGCGCAAGGATCAAGCAAAACAGAACCCGCATCCCACTCGATGCGCCATTCTCGTCGGCAAAAACGCTAAGCGAATTGAAAACTCCGTGGATGACGATACATCCGACGAGGCTTTTCGTTTTGCAATAGATCATCACGAACATAAATCCTGCCGAGGTGGCGTAGACGACCTGTAGCAGATTTGGAACGAGCTCTGCGCCCGAGCCGTTTATAAGGTTGACGATATGCCCGATCCCGAAGGTCAACGACGAAACGATCACGGCGGTCTTGAAGCCATCGGGCCGCATTGCCTCAAAAAGCAAGCCACGGAAGATGACCTCCTCCAAAAGTCCGACACAAAGCATTGAAAGTATGTAAAGAATCGTTTCCAAAGCTCCGTAATTCACCGTAACGCCATACCAGAGATTAGTCGTCATCATCACAAGCACGGGGACGTAATAGAGCATCGACCTCATTGACGCCCTCGACGGACAGATGCCGTATTCCTCAAAAAGTCCGTTTTTTCGCAAAAATGCCATTAATACGATCGAAAGCACGACTCCGATCGGCAAAGTTATCGATTTTTCGACTCCTATGATCGACGAGATCGAGTCGCCAAGTGACATCAAAACACAATATGCGATTATCCAAGCGACCGCAAACCATATCTTGCTTTTATCATATAGCTTTTTCAACATTTCCCTCCTGAGACGATCCTTGAGTGTTCAATTTTATGACTCTTTTATCGATATTCCTATCTTGCTGACAGGATGCTTATCGTAGTAATTGAAGCAAATTTCGATAAATTCGTTTCCTGCTTCCGTGAAATGATATTTATCATAATCACCATAGACATCCAAGACTCCGTCCTTTTCGTCGTAGCTGGTGACGATAATATATCTTTTTCCTTCTTTTCTTCCGTTCAAGCGATAGTTCACTCTGCATTTCAACGTGGCGTAATCGAACGTCTTTTTGCCTTTTTCCCACGTTTGATGGTGTTTGATGGCAACGTTCGAGACGGACAAAGAATATAGATTCGGCAATATCTCGATCGGAATATCCGTTATTCGTCACGACGCTTCCGAGGTGACCGAACCTCTCGTTTTCATATTCGACCGATGCCTTCAGCCAATTCTCGCTATCGAGATACATAACTATTCCGCATTGGTCGAACCTATGGCTGCTTTGGTACTCCGTTTTCACGGAAAACGAGAAGTACTTCTCATCGGTCTCTGTTTGGAGCACGGGTGCATTATCGTTTCTGAAATGATAATACGTTCGTTGCCAAAGATCCGTTTTAGGCTCGGTGACGATCTCTATTTTATCGTGCGTGATGCTATAGTCTCGCGGAAAACGAGTCCATTTTAATTTATCAACGTCAAAGCTCATCATTTTTCCTCATTTTACCATTCCGTAGCCACCCGCGTATTTGCTGACCTCGGAAGCGACAACGAATACGTTGTTTTGGCACAATTTTCTTATTTCTTTTAATACTCGTCCGCATTCGCGTCTCGGAAGCACGATGAGTATCATATTCATTTTATCTTTCGAGCCGTGACCGTCGAACACGGTATATCCTCGCGAACCCGCGCGAAGATATTCGATAATCTTTTCCGTGTTCTCATCATTCGCGATAAGCTGAAGATTCGATGTACCGAGCGCGATCTTCCCCTCAAGCGTTGAGCCGACAAACAGCCCCACCGCATATCCAACTGCATAAAAAGCGAGCAGAACGAGGTTGTCACCGAGGGTACTTATTATCGTCGAGATGACGAGTCCCCAAACGGTACATTCCAAAAGTCCGAGAAGTGCTGCCTTGACACGCTGCCCCTTCACCATCATACACGTTTTTAATGATTGTATCGTTATTTCAACTATCTTTGCCGCACAAACGATGAAGCATACTGCGACAGGATGGATGGACGATAAAAATTCCGACATATTTTACCTCTTTCGTAATTACTATAGTGTCATTATACCACACATATTTTATTTTTTCAATCGGGAACGTGCTTGTATTATACCTCGGTTTATGATACAATAAGCATATATGAAAATGCGAGGTGAAGAAAATGCCGTTCAGGTTAGACGACAAGCTTGTCATTGGGGTATCGTCCCGTGCTTTATTCGATCTTGAGGCAGAAAACGAGATATTTGAAAAGGGCGGGCTCGAGGAATATTCCGCCTATCAGATAGCGCACGAAAAGGACATTCTTTCGCCCGGAACTGCGTTCCCGCTTGTGAGGGCGTTGCAAAGGCTCAGCGATATGACCGAGATAATCATTATGTCAAAAAACAGCGCCGACACGAGCCTTCGCATCTTCAACTCCATTGAGCATTATAAATTGGACATCAGCCGTGCCGCACTCGTGGGCGGTGCCTCGATATCGTCGTATTTGGGCGCATTCAAGACCGACCTGTTTCTGTCTGCTAACGAGGACGACGTACAGGAGGCGATCGACGCGGGCGTTGCATCGGGAATAATATGCAGCCACGACGGTTTCTCTCTCGATCCGAGCGATGATATCGAGCAGATACGCATCGCGTTCGACGGTGACGCGGTGATATTCTCCGACGAGTCGGAGCGCATTTACAAGGAAAAGGGGCTTCAAGCATTCGCTGAGCACGAGCAGGCTAACGCGAGAAAGCCGCTTCCCGAGGGCCCGTTTGCGAAGCTTTTGAAAACGCTCGCGCTCATCCAACAAAAATTCCCGAAGGAAGAGGTGCCCATTCGTACCGCACTCGTTACGGCGCGAAACGCACCTGCACACGAGCGAGTCGTTCGGACGCTTCGGGCGTGGAACGTCCGCATCGACGAGGTATTCTTCCTCGGCGGGATCGAAAAGAGCGAGGTTTTGAAGGCGTTCGGCGCGAACATCTTCTTCGACGACCAAAGCGTTCACACCGAGCCTGCATCGAAGGTCGTTCCTTCGGCAAGAGTACCTTACAAGCAAACGAAATAGAGCTATTGCCATATTTCACGAATTAAAAAAGACGGCTTTGCCGTCTTTTTATTTGTCGGATTTTAAGGTGCGCCATCAGGCGCACGACTGTATTGTTGCTTTAATCAAGACAGAAATATATCAAGATGGGTGTTTTTTTGTGCCACACAAAAGCAGTTCGAGTATGATGTCGCTTTCAAGGGGCTATGCGCCCCTTGACCCGCACAATTTTTTGAAAAAAATTGAGTAAAACTTTTGATTTTATGGTGATGTAACTGTTTCGATACTATCAAGTCATTCCCCACAATTTAAGTTTTTTGGGGGGAGTTTGAGGGGGGACTTTTTCGAAAAAAAGTGGTTCTCATAAAAAGGAGTTATCGCATTTTAGGGGACGGCATCAGCCGTCCGTCCGGATCGTTAGTTTAATCAAGATAGAAACGTATCAAGGCGGGTGGTTATTTGTGCCACACAAAAGCAGTTCGAGTATGATGTCGCTTTCAAGGGGCTATGCGCCCCTTGACCCGCACAATTTTTTGAAAAAAATTGAGTAAAACTTTTGATTTTATGGTGATGTAATAGTTTCGATACAATCAAGTCATCCCCCAAAATTTGAGTTTTTTGGGGGGAGTTTGAGGGGGGACTTTTTCGAAAAAAAGTCCCCCCTCAAAAAAACTTCTCATAATAAAAATCACCGTTGGACTCTGCCGCTGCCGTCGCCGAGCGCGAGTTTTTCAACCTCGGAAACGGAGACGCGGTTATAGTCGCCCTCGACCGAATGCTTGAGCGCTGATGCGGCTACTGCGAACTCGATCGCGGACTGACCGTCCTTTTCGTTTATTAGCGAATAAATGAGCCCTGCGCCGAAGCTGTCACCGCCGCCGACACGGTCAACGATATGGAGGTGGTACGATCTCGAGAAATAGTACTCGCTACCGTCATAGAGCATTCCTGCCCAATCGTTATCGCTCGCGGAGATGGATGAGCGCAAGGTTATTGCAACCTTTTCAAACCCAAACTTGTCGGCAAGCTGCTTTGCGACCGACTTATAGCCGTTGTGGTCGAGCTTTCCGCCGTATATATCGGTGTTCTCGGCTTCTATTCCGAAAACGTCCTTCGCGTCCTCCTCGTTGGAGATGCATACGTCAACGTATTCGCAAAGCCTCGTCATCGCTTCCCTTGCCTCCGCTCTCGTCCAAAGCTTTCCGCGGTAGTTGAGGTCGCACGATATCTTCACGCCCTTTTCCTTCGCTTTTTTACAAGCCTCGACACAGATATCGACGAGAGCTCCGCCGAGTGCGGGGGTGATACCTGTGAAATGAAACCAATCTGCGCCGTCAAAGATGCTGTCCCAATCGAAATCGCTCGGAGCTGACTCCGCTATAGCTGAATGTGCTCTGTCATAGATACAAACGCTTCCTCTTTGGGACGCGCCCTTTTCGAGAAAATATATCCCCACTCTGTCGCCGCCTCTAACGATGCTTTTCGTATCCACACCGAAATAGCGAAGCGAATCGACCGCCGCCTGACCTATCGCGTGCTTCGGAAGCTTCGTTACGTATGCGCTGTCAAGCCCGAAGTTAGCGAGCGATACGGCAACGTTTGCCTCGCCGCCGCCGAAGGTGGCTTGCATTTGGTCGTTTTGGAAGAATCTATAATATCCGTTGGGCGCAAGGCGAAGCATAAGCTCGCCGAAGGTTACTACTCTTTTCATTTTTCTGCCTCCATTTTTTCAAGCGATTCCTTCACAAAAAAGCTTCCGCCGATCGCGGCGACCTTGTCGAACGCGAGGAATTCGTCGATGTTGCTTCTGTCAACGCCGCCCGTTGGGATGAATCTCACCTGCGGGAACGGTGCGGAGAGTGCTTTTAGTGCCTTGAGCCCGCCATATACGTTCGCAGGGAAAAATTTCACAGTTGTGATGCCAAGCTCAAGCGCAGCCATGATCTCCGTCGGTGTTACGCAACCGGGGTAATAGGACACTCCCCTCTCGTTGCATATTTTCGCAACGGAGGGTGAAAGACCGGGCGAAACGATGAACGTCGCACCTGCCTTCAAAGCCGCCTCACATTGCTCGGCGTTGATGACAGTGCCTGCGCCGATCTCCATTTCGGGATAATTCTTCACCGCATACTCGATCGCCTCTGCGGCACAAGCGGTACGGAACGTTATCTCCGCGCAATTGATACCGTTATTTTTTAATGCTTTCAAAATTCTATCTGTTTCGCTCGTTTCCTTTATTACAACGACAGGGATAAATCTTTCCATTTTTCTCTCTCCTTTCGATCATACTCCCGAATATGATGCAAATCCGCAATCGATCGGAAGCACTACTCCCGTTATCGCAGACGCCGAATTCTCGTCGCACAAGAAAAGCGTTGCGCCGATCAGCTCGCTTGCATCAACGAATCTGCCCATCGGAGTTGATCGGAGTATTTTTTCGCTCCGTGGTGTCGGTGTTCCGTCCTCGTTGAAAAGAAGTGCTTTATTTTGCGCAGACACGAGAAAACCCGGTGCGATCGCGTTGCATCGTATTCCCGTCCCCGCAAAGTGTGTCGCGAGCCATTGTGTGAAATTCGATATTCCCGCCTTTGCCGCAGAATATGCGGGGATCTTCGTCAAGGGTGTGTATGCGTTCATCGAGGAGATGTTGAGAATACTTCCGCTTCCCTTTTTCGCCATATCCTTTGCAAAGACCTGTGTCGGAAGCAGGGTTCCTTGGAAGTTGAGCTTGAACACGAAATCGACTCCGTCGGGTGTCAGGTCAAAAAATGATTTTCCGCCCTCCTTTGCCTCGTGGTGATATTCGTTGTCGGTCGTTGCTCGCGGGTTGTTACCGCCTGCGCCGTTGATGAGGATATCACATTCGCCGAGGTCACGCAAAACAGCCTCGTGCACCGCCTCGAGCGATCCGACGTCGAGCACGTTCGCTTTATATCCCTTGCAGACAAATCCTTCGCTTTTCAGCTCGGAAGCGAGCTTTTCCACGGCATCCTCGTTCAGATCGAGTGCGGCAACACTTGCGCCCGACTGTGCGAACGCTCTCGCCATCGCACCGCAGATAAGTCCGCCTGCGCCCGTCACTACGACGACCTTTTTTCTGTAATCCACGTTTAATGGTAGCTTTATCATATCATACTCCTTGTTATCCGTCGTATCTTTCGAGGCTATCCCAAACACCGAGCATATACATTATGCCGAGCGCGCGGTCATAGAGCCCATAGCCCGGACGAACGTTTCCTGCCGTTTCGCCCCAGAGGTGTCTTCCGTGGTCGGGACGAATATATCCCTCAAAGCCACAGTCGTGGTATGCCTTCAGTATCTCCAAAATACCCGTATCACCGTCGCAGTCGCGGTGGCTCGCCTCTTGGAAATCTCCGTTTTCGAAATGCTTCACGTTTCTGACGTGAGCAAAGGCGATCCTGTCGCAATGCTTTCTGATTATTTCTGCGACGTTATTCTCGGGGTTGGCGTTGAGACTTCCCGAGCAGAGCGTCAAGCAGTTATACTCGTCGTCGACCATTCTCAAGAACCTGTCAATGCTCTTCTCGTCAACGAGCAGTCTCGGAAGCGAGAAGATATCCCACGGCGGATCGTCCATATGTATCGCCATCTTGATATCACACTCACGGCACGTAGGCATTATCGCCTCGAGGAAATATTTGAGGTTCGCCCAAAGCGTTTCGTGGTCAACACCCTCATACGCCTTGAACAGCTCGTCGAGCTTTGCCATTCGCTCGGGCTCCCAGCCCGGAAATGACATATTATATTTTTCGGTGAAATCCAAGATATATCTCGCCATCGCGTTATAATCCTCTTGGATCATATTCTTTTCGTAGAAAAGTGCGGTCGAGCCGTCGCCGACGGGATGAAAGAGGTCGCTTCGTGTCCAATCGAAGATCGGCATAAAGTTATAGCAGATGACCTTCACCCCGAATTTCGAGAGGTTTTTTATCGTCGTCTTGTAATTTTCGATATATTTATCACGGCTCGGAAGTCCGATCTTGATATCGTCGTGGACGTTGACCGATTCAACGACGTCCATATTAAAGCCGTATTCGTCGAGCTGTCGCTTGACCTCGGCTATCTCGCTTTCCTCCCACACCTCGCCGGGCATTTTGTGGTGGAGTGCCCAAACTATTCCATCAACACCGGGAATCTGTTTTATATCCGACAGCTTGATACGGTCGTTTCCCTCGCCGTACCAGCGGAAAGTCATTTTCATCGGCATATTTTTCTCCTTTTATACTGATATCTGATCTATTGTAGCATATTATAGCTGATTTTTCAATCATTTTTTCAATAGCCGTAATAATGGGATATAGATAAGTCTTTTTATGAAGCAAGGTGGTCAAAAATGATCGCCCACACCTCGTTGTCCTGCTCTGTCATCTTTACCCAATCGAACGACTCGACGAAAGCTTCCTTTTGTTCCTTCGTCAACGTCTTTTTCTTCAAAAGCTTCGCTCTTGCCTTCGTGAAGCTGTCAAGCAGTTTTAACGCATCGTCGCTGTAGTTCGGATTATGACCTTTATTTTCCAAAAGCAAAAACGAGACGTTTTCTTTTTCCTCAAGCCCTTTTTTCAAGATATCAAAATGGTGTCTCTTACACATCGGATCGTTTGCCGAATAGACGAGTAGCGCATTCACATCGCTGTGGAGCAAGGAGTCAACAGCGTTAAACTCGCAAAAGCGTGGGTTCGTTTCACGTTCAAGCTTCATCACTGCACTGCGATACCCCTTCAAAAGTCCCGAGAAGAACGTTTTTACCATCTCCTCGACCGATACAAAGCCGCTTATCGCAACGATATGTGTTATTTCGGGATGAAGCGCCGCAATATTCAGCGTTGAAAACGCTCCCCAGCTATGTCCCATTACGGAGAGCTTCACATCCTTGAACCGTTCGTCACTCTTTATTGCACAGATGCAGTCGTTCAAGTCGCTCAGCGACTGCGCAAGTCCGTTCGGACTCTCCCCACCCGATTCCATACACCCCGTGTGGTCATAGGCAAAGACGGTATATCCGTGACAACAAATCAAGGATATCTCCTTCATATACGCTCTGTGGCCGCCACCGAATCCATGATCAAAAACGACGAGTCTGCCCTCTATCGCCGCATCGGTGCTATAGATATAGCCCTGAAGAGTATGGCCCGCCGACGCCTTGAACGGATATTCCTCTCGTTTTATTCCGTCGAAGTCATCTGATGAAAAATAGAAAACGGTCTCAGTATCGTCACACCTTGAATACATCATTTCTTTATACGTTCCGACTATCTGCTTTTCGAATAACATATCATTTTCTCCCAATCTGTATTATTATCAAATATATTATAACACATCTTTATTAAAACAACAAGAAAATTAAATTTTTACCATTGACAAATCGCGGCGAGCGGAATATAATAGTTGCGTTTGAAACTGTTGCGCGTGCAACTATTTTAGGAGAATGATATGTCAAGATTTATGAAGATGCTGAACAACGTCAGCCGCTCACAAGCGATATACAGACAGTCCAAGGTGTCCGCCGCTGATCTTCAAGGGTGTCACTACGCCTTCGCGTTGGCGATCTGCCGCGAAGCAGGACGTTCCCAAGAGGATATCGCGCGGGAGCTTTGCGTCAACAAAAGCACAGTCGCGAGAAACGTAAACTACCTTGAGGAAAGAGGATACGTTACGAGAGAGGCTCAAAAAAGCGACAGGCGTCAAGTTTCCGTTTATCCGACGGAAAAGCTTTTGGCGGTGTTGCCCGAGATAAAAAAAGTGTCGAATGAATGGATGGAGCTTCTTTCCGACGGTATACCGCAGGCGGAGCTGGAGATATTCCATTCTGTTTTGAGCCGTATGGAAAAACGCGCTCGCGAGATCATTGAGAAGCAAGAGGACGCAAGATGAGGTGGGTTTTTAATTATTTGAAGCCGCTCGGCAAACGGATCGCCGTCGGCATAACGATAAAAGCGATCGGTACTGTCGCCGAGCTGATGATACCTTTTTTGTTGACTTACATACTCAACAACGTCATAGAAACGGAAAATTCGGGAAGGATAGTGCTTTTCGGTGTCATTATGGCGTTTTGCGGTGTCGTCGCGTGTCTCGGCAATATAATCGGCAACAGAATGGCGGCGAAAACGACGATGCTGTTTTCAACGAGGATGAGAGAGACGCTCTTTTCAAAAACGCTCTTTCTCTCGGCGCGGAGCACGGACAAATTCACGATCCCGTCGCTCGAGTCGAGGATAACCTCGGACACCTACAACGTCCAGAACTTCATCGGTATGATGCAGAGGATGGGAATTCGTGCGCCTATGCTGTTGATCGGCGGAAGCATTATTACGTTGATAATGGACAAAAGCCTTGCGCTCGTTATGATCGCAACGCTTCCGTTCATCTTCGCGATCGTTTACAGTATCTCTCGCAAGGGCGTTCCGCTCTATTCGACGGTGCAACGCTCGGTCGACGGAATGGTGAGAGTCGTTCGCGAGGATGCGAACGGAATTCGCGTTATAAAGGCGCTCTCGAAGGTAGATTACGAAAATGAGAGATACGACAAGGCTAATTTGACCTTGAAGAAAAACGAAACGAGGGCGGGAGTCATTATGGGTGTCGTCAACCCGATAATGACATTGCTTATGAATTTGGGCATCGTTGCCGTCGTTGGTGTGAGTGCATACCTCGTTTCGAGCGGAAGATCGTCGGCGACAACGGTGATCGCATTTATGCAATACTTCACGTTGATATCGATGGCGATGATGTCGCTTTCGAGGATGTTTGTAATGTATACGAAATGTGCCGCATCGGCGAAGCGTATTTCGGGAGTGCTCGACGAGGAAAACGAGCTGAAGCCGCTCGAAAACAGCAACGCGATCAGCACGGACGCTCACGTTTCGTTCGAGAACGTTTCGTTTTCATATCTCGGCAAGCGCGACAATATCAAAAACGTGTCGTTTTCATTGAAGCGCGGTGAGACACTCGGTATCATCGGTGCGACGGGAAGCGGAAAATCGACGATGCTTCGACTTTTGATGCGGTTCTACGATGCAAGCAGCGGAACGATCCGAATAGGTGGAAGAGACGTTCGCTCATATTCGAGCGACGAGCTGAGCGCGATGTTCGGGCTTGTGCTTCAGAACGATTTTCTGTACGCTGACACTATCGAGGAAAATATTCGATTCGGTCGTGATATCGACGATGAAGCTATCGTCGCGGCGACGAAGATCGCACAAGCGTATGATTTTATCACCTCGTTCCCCGACGGATTTCAGCATAGAGTTTCCACGGGAGGCACCAACCTTTCGGGCGGTCAACGTCAACGGCTTTTGATATCTCGCGCGATCGCGGGAAAGCCCGAGATATTGATACTTGACGACTCCTCTTCCGCGCTCGACTACAAAACGGATGCCGAGCTTCGAAAAGCGCTCTCAGCTTCGTTGCCCGACTCGACCATCATAACGGTTGCGCAAAGAGTCAGCTCGGTGAAAAACTGCGACCTCATCCTCGTTATCGACGAGGGCGAGATAATCGGATGCGGAAAACACGAGCATCTGCTCGACACCTGCGCAGAATACAGAGAGATCAGCGAATCGCAGATGGGAGGTGCTTTCCTTGACTGATAACAAAAAAAGTTCAGGCTTTAAAAAAGGTATATTTTTGAGGCTCGGCAAATACGTCCTCGAGCAATGGCCTCTTTTCATTTTTGCGCTGATACTGACACTCGGAGCAAACCAGCTTTCGCTGCTCGGACCGAAATACTCGGGCGCGGCTATCGATGCGATCGAGCTCGAGAGCGGAGTCGATTTCGTTGCGGTCTGGCATAATATCATCCGAATGCTCGGCTGCTATCTCATCTCGGCGATACTGTCATACGTGCTTTCGGTGACGATGATACACTTGAGTCAACGCATAATCTATAAAATGAGAAAGCAGGTCTTTGAGAAGCTGACAACGCTCCCCGTCGGATATTTCGATACTCACGCAACGGGAGATATCATCAGCCACCTATCGTACGACATCGATACTATCAACAGCACACTCTCGCACGACCTGATACAAGTTATGACGAGCCTTTATACCGTTATCGGCTCACTTATATTTATGTGGAACATCTCCAAGCCGATGATCCTTATATTTACGATCACGGTGCCCGTCTCGATCCTGTTCACTCGCTATCGCTCGAAGGTAGTTCGCCCGCTCTTCCGCGCAAGAGCAAAAAAATACGGTGAGCTGAACGGATTTGCCGAGGAGATGCTGACCGGCTCGCGCACGATATCCGCGTACGGACGGCAGGAGGTCATCTCGTCTCGCTTCAACAAGATCAACGACGAGGCGATGAGTGCTTTTTACGGTGCGGAATACCACAGCGCATTGCTCTTCCCGACGATAAACCTGATCAACAATATCTCGCTAACGCTCGTTGCGGTCGTCGGCGGTATATTATATATGTATTCGCAAAACGGAACGTTTCTCGAAGGCTCGCTGTTTTTCATATCGCTCGGCGGTATCGCTCAGTTCGTCCAATACTCGCGAAAATTCGCAGGACCGATCAACGAATTCTCAAACATCCTACACGAATTCCAATCTGCGTTTTCTGCCGCAGAGCGTGTCTTCGCAATACTTGACGAGGAAAGCGAAAAGGCAGACAAGCCAAACGCGGCAACGCTCACCGAGGTGGTCGGCGACGTATCGATCAACGACGTGACGTTTGGATATACCGAAGATAAGACCGTGTTGAAAAACGTGAACGTGACGGCAAAGAAGGGACAGACCGTTGCCATCGTCGGACCGACAGGCGCAGGAAAAACAACGATAATCAACCTTTTGATGCGGTTCTACGATCCGCAAAGCGGAGAGATACTCATCGACGGAGTGCCGTCCGACGACCTGAAGCGTGCAGAGCTCCGACGTGCGTTCACAATGGTGCTCCAGGATACGTGGTTGTTTTACGGAACGATATACGATAATATCGTGTACGGACGTGAGGATGCGACACCCGAAGAGGTGTATGAAGCGGCAAGATCGGCAAAGATCGCCTCGTATATCGAGGGGCTTCCCGACGGATATAATACGATACTCTCCGACGACGGAATAAATATCTCAAAAGGGCAAAAGCAGTTGATAACGATCGCCCGTGCATTTTTGTCAAAGGCACCGATATTGATACTCGACGAAGCGACATCGAACGTCGACTCGCGAACGGAGCAGCAGATCCAAAACGCAATGACAGAGTTGATGAAGAATAAAACGTGCTTCATTATCGCGCATCGGCTTTCGACGATCCAAAATGCCGATACGATCCTCGTCGTCAAGGACGGTGCAATAATCGAGCAAGGCAACCACGAGCAGCTTATCAAAAAAGGCGGATTCTATTCCTCGCTCTATAATTCACAGTTCCATTAATATAAAAAAACGGCTCTGACGAGCCGTTTTTTTGTTATTTCATTGAGAGTGTTACTGTGTTTGTTTTTACTGTATTGCCGTATTTATCGGTAATTACACAGTATACTTTTCGTCCGTCGCGGGTGCTATCCATCGTTGTGGAATAGGTTGCACCTGTTACGGAAGATTTATAGAACTCCGTTGTTTTACCGTTACTTGTATAGTACCAAGTATATGTCAAGCCTTCGCCCGTTGCAGTTACTGTTGTTGCGGCCTTTGAGCCGTTTGCTACGGTAACGTTCGTGGGTTGCTTCGTTATCGCAAGTCCCGATTTCATTGAGAGTGTTACTGTGTTCGTTTTTACTGTATTACCGTATTTATCGGTAATCACGCAGTATACTTTACGTCCGTCACGGGTACTATCCATTGTTGTGGAATAGGTTGCGCTTGTAACAGAGGATACGAAAAATTGATTCGTGTTACCGTTACTTGTATAGTACCAAGTGTAAGTCAAGCCTTCGCCCGTTGCGGTAACAGTCGTTGCAACTTTTTCGCCGTTTGCTACGGTAACGTTCGTAGGTTGCTTCGTTATCGCAAGGCTCGGTTTCATCGTAAGGGTTACTGTGTTGGTTGTTACTGTATTGCCGTATTTATCGGTAATTACACAATATACTTTACGTCCGTCACGTGTTGCGTCCATTGTTGTTGTATAGGTTGCGCTCGTTACTGAGGAAACGTAGAACTCCGTTGTTTTGCCGTTGCTTGTGTAATACCAAGTGTATGTGAGACCGTCGCCCGTTGCTTCTACTGTTGTTGAAGCGGGCTCTCCCATTGCTACCGTCACGCTTGTAGGCTGTTTGGTGATGGTTGCGGGTTTGATATCCTCTTCCCAAACGGCGTAGAGGCTCAGGTTTTTATTTTCATTAAATGTCGCGCCGGGTGCATACGCTACGGTGCTGCTATTTTGAGCGGTAGCCCATCCCTTGAAGATATAGCCGTCGCGCGTGGGCTTCGTTGTTGAAAGGGTGAGTGCCACTCCGTATTTCTTCGTTTGTGATGACGGAGCACCCGTTCCGCCGTTGGCGTTATAGGTGACCGTATACGTCGAAGATCCTGTTGTTTGGAAATCGTATTTTTGGCTTGTCAACGTATAGCCTTCCACATTGATCGTGAAGGTATATTGATATTTTGTTCCCGGCTTCAAGGTCAAGCCCATCTGGGATGCCTTCCACCAGAACATCGGGGTGTCCTCTCCAACCCATCCGCTCGAAGGAGCAGAAATGGAGCCGATCGCAACGCCGTTCTCATAGATCGTCGCCGCATAGGAATTGACCGTTGAGCTTTCGGCTTTCTTGATCGAGACGCCGACAACTGCATCGATATCGGTATTCAGCCCCGAGATCGTTTTGTCGTATCTTGAAAATTCAAAAGGAACGATCGAAAATGCACTATTGTATATGGTGACCGTTTGACTTTTGGTGCTGACGGTCTTCGCATCGGAAGCATAATGCGTTTTGAGAGTTGCGCCGATGTGATATGTAAAGATACCGACGCCGAGCTCGCTGAACTTAACTGCCGCATCGACTTTGCTCGAGCTTAAATTATATGATTTTGTGGTCTTGGTCTCTGTACCGCCGGTCGCATATCTACCGTTGCTGTCGTTCACCCATGCGCCCACGGCAGTCAGGGTTTGATATTTTGCCGCTACCGTGCCCTTTATTGAATATGCATAGCCTTTTATCAGCTTCGATGGAGACGATGCTCCGCTGACCGTACAATCGTCTGTCAGCTGCTTTACGAAAGAGGTATTTCCCGCATAGATATAGCCTAATTTGCCGTTCTTCGTTTCAACCTTATACCAAAGGTTGTTCGCGGTGTTCATATATAGTCCTATCGCTTTATACGTCGTATTGATCGCGGCGTTTTCCACGACCTTGACGGTCGATACCGTCGATTCGCTGCAAGGAAGGTCTCTTATCGGCGCGGCGTCCTTTGTTACCTTGATCTCGCAATATGAGTCATATGCAGTACAAGAGTTGAGATATGTAGTGTCTGTATATTCAACGTAGGGAAGCTTTCCGTGCTTCGTCCAGTTACGGCGGTTATATCCTTCTACGTTTCGGTTACAAGCTGTTATCTGCACCTTATTATCCCACGCGGGCGTACATTCAACAGCCAAGCCGTTTCCGACGTATACTCCGATGTGTCCGTCCATCCACACCATCTCACCGATCTCTATATCGGTAAAATCGGTGCTTTTCTCGGTGCAAAGGGCGAAAAGTCCGTTCGCACTTTTGTCGGGAACTCCGTTCGACGCATATTTCGCGCCGCCGTAGGTGGCGTTGACATCACCCTTCCAGCCCCACAAGATCCCTTTTATCAAGCATACGCAGTCGAAACCGAACGTGTCCGACGATGCGGCTTTGATCATTGCCGTTCTGGCAGGCTGCTTATTATAATCATAGTTATTGCAATAACGTTCTTTGTTTTTTTCTGTGAGCGGTGCGCCGAAGCATCCATACACGTACAGAGTTTTGAATTCCGTTGCTATGGTGACCGCAGCTGCTGCCAGTTGCTCGCCCGTTTTTATGCTCGTGTAATTATACGCTGCCGCGGCGGGCAAAGGAACGATAGACAGCATTGTGCACAAAAGTAAAATTACGCTGAGGCTCCTCAAAACGATTTTAACGTGCTTTTCGTTCATATCTTCTCTCCTTTTTTAAACGTCTTTTTGGTCATCTTTATCATTCATTTTAATACTCCTTTCCGAAAAAGTCAATGCTTTCTCCGTTTTTTAACTAAAAAAAGAGCCGCGACCTTGGTGAGTCGCGGCTCGAATTACTAATATTATTTCATTGTAAGAGTAACAACGTCGGTCGTTGCGGTATTGCCGTTTTTGTCGGTAATTACGCAATACACCTTTCTTCCGTCGCGGGTGCTGTCCATCGTTGTGGAATAGGTTGCGCTCGTTACGGACGAAACGAAGAATTCGACTCCCGCTTTATTCGAGGTAAAGTACCAAGTATAAGTCAAGCCGTCACCCGTTGCTGCAACTGTAGTGGTTATCTTCGAGCCGTTTGATGCACTCGCGCTCTTCGGTTGAGATATGATCATTATCGAACTCGGGAGCGAGAGCACTGCCGTGTCGGTCGTTACCGAATTGCCGTATTTATCGGTGATAACGCAGTACACCTTACGTCCTGTTCGAGCGGTGTTCATCGTTGTGGAATAGGTTGCGCCCGTTACGGACGACTTATAGAACTCTACGCCGTTTTTATCCAAGGTATAGTACCATGTGTACGTGAGTCCTTCACCCGTCGCGATGACAGTCGTTTCTGCTTTCTCGCCGTTTGCCACGTATACGTTCGTCGGTTGCTTTGATATTTTGATCGGAGTAGCATCGTCGACTGACGTCATCACGTAGATCTGTGCTGTTCCTGCCGAAGCTGCTGCCGTTGAGTTTACTGCTGTCGGGCAGATCACGTATTCGCAAAGTCCCAAGTCGGCGTTGCTTATCGTCATCGTCGCTTCGTCGCCGTAGAATGCGGTCTCAAACGTCGTATTCGGGAATAGCGTTCTCAGCTCATCGAGCGTATAGACGATCATTATGCCGTCCTCGTCCGCTTTTTCGAAATACCATTCCGCAGAGGTCATATTGTCTGCCTCAAAGGAGAAGGTCATATCTTCGCCGATAAAGCACGACTGTTCTTCGATAAACTTTTTAATAACAGGTCTGTTGACATAGGCTTCAAACGGGAGCAAGTTATCGAGGTCAAGCTCGACCTTGCCAAGTGAGTTTTCAAGCGTGTAGCCGATATAGTATTTTCCTGCCCAGCTTTCATCAACGTTTTTGAACAACACCGACGCACTATGCAGACCTGTGGCGTAATCTCTGTGAGTTGTGCCGTATTCACATCCCGTTTCTTCCGCAAACTTCTCAAGGGTATATATATCAGTGCTTCCGCTTCTGCGTTTGACGACCACCCACTTGATGACGTCGGCGTATTTTGCCCACAGCTTGAATTCCGCATCGCCGTTTGCGCGGATCTCACCACCGCCAAAGCTCTTTTCCGAGGGCATTTCGCCAAAGGTGAAGCTTATCGTGTTTGTCTTTACCGTTGAGCCGTCCGTTCCCGTTACAACACAGTAGAAATACTCTCTTCCGACACCATTAAGAGTCACGCTCAATCTTGGGGACGTATAGCCCGTAATGCCCACAAAGCTATCGGTCAGTTTCATCGGATAGCTTCCGTTATAGAGATAGTACCATTGGTACGACGCGGCGTTATTTGCGACTACCATAGCTTCGGCACATTCGCCGACACCAACGGTCATTGAATACGGCTGTGCCAATATCTCGGGAGCTGCGGGAACTTCGCTGACATCGATTGAATAAATGCTCATAAAATACTGCTCTTCGTTTACCGTCGGAATTTTCACTTTAAGGCCGACGACTACGTCCAAGCCATTGGGATAATCTTTATAGTCGATAGTTTTTTCTGTGACGTTTTCGGTCGTTGTCGCTCCGCCGTTGGGAGTAACCGAGATATAGGGGGTATATATAAATTCATCCAATCCATACGGAACTGTATAATCAAGCTTGAACGTCTCGGTCTGACCGACGTATCGCTCCAGAGCTTTGAAGCCGTTCGTGACCGGAATCGTTTTAAGTTTGAGCAACGACTCGTTGATAACGTAGACCGAATCTGCCTCATGCAGATCCAAGAGCGTTAGTCCATCGGTCTGCTTAAGCATCTTGCCACCCTTAATATAAACGAACAGAGTAGAGGGATTAACAATGGTAGATGCGGCTCTTTCCTTGTATTCATCCACTCCCAATCCGGTACAGTCCCAATTATCATAGGTAAAGCTCATTCCGATATAACCTATGCTTCCGAGGAAAACGCCGCCGTAGATCTTCGGGAATCGCATAGACCTCGTTTCGTCTGTATCAAGCGAATGGTCAAAATGGTGGATGGCATATCCGTCGGATATAAACATACCGCCGTTAATAATGGTATGAGCCTCCTCCACACCGCAAATATTGTCCTTGGCATTACTGCAGGTAGCAAAGGCAGACAGCTCTCTTGCACAGAAGTCGTCTCCGTCATAATATCTACCGTTGCTTTTTGCCTCAAATTTACCGCCGTTGATCACGATAGCGCCTTGAGCGAAGGTATCGGCAATAACGGTTCCGCGATAAAACACATTTGGATTAATGGTGCCCGAACCGATTTTTTGTGTTGTTGCGGAAAGCCTATAATTACCGCCGTCGATGGTAAGCTTGTTACAGGGGGCACAAGTCTGATAAATTCCGTCGATAACGTAGCATCTCATATCAACGATATGAAGTGCCGCAAGCTGATTGTCATATGCACGGTCGGATTCCATATAGATACCGCCGCCGCCTTTGGAATCGGTCAGACGTAATTCGATCGGAGTGCCGTATCGAGATCTTAAGCCGATTCGAATAAAATCAGAAAGAGCTGATGACAAGTCCGTCGTGGAGACATTATCGTAGCATTTGAGCGTATAGCCGTTGAAGTCAAGCGTTACGTTACAGCCCAGCACTTGAACCTCCACAAGAGCGGTCGCGCTGCGTTTTGCATCTTCCGCCATATAAGTCAAGGACTTCATCAATTTTATCGTGTAGCTTTCGCCCCGGTTATCGGAATAATAAAATGCCTCTTCGAAATCACTCCACGAATAGACCTCAAAGACCTTTTCGTCCTCCAATTCGTCACCAACGGTGATCGGAACGTCAAGCTTTACCGTTTCAGTGCCCTTGGTATAGCTTATCGTAACGGAATTTTGTTCCTCTACAAGCGACAAGCCGTTGACTACAAAATAATCCTTGACAATAATGGTCTCGCTGTTGTCATAGCACGCATAGACCTCCATACCGGTAGTGTCAAAATATTCACCTTCAATATATTCCGTTTTTGAAGGAGACGTTTTTAATTTGAGGCCGGTCAATTTTCCGCCTGAGTTCTCGCCATCCTTCGTCAATACGAATTCAGGACTATAAAAATAAATGTAGCCGTACCCATTCGAATATGACAGAACGCTATAATCGGGATCCTTCGTCCACTTAACGTCGTTCACGTACAGCGATGTGTTTGCGGTCAACGCATAATACTCGTTCGCATCGTTTGACTCGGTTCTCAGCTGCACATACATTCGATATGTTCCTTCTTCCATAGTCGGATGCGGAACCCTACCGTACTGCTCCCATTTTTGCTTCTCTTCGTTCCACTTTTGCCAATAGCCGCTAACGCTGACACCTTGATCGACGGGAGACGTGATCTCAATGAGATCAATCGGCTTATTTTTTCCGCCAACCGTTGGGTTGAGCTCCGCATTGACGGTAACCGTCGGGATCTCACCGAGCTTGGTATATACCTCTTCAGCAAAAGCAGTTATGGGCAATATTCCGACTATCATCACCAAGATCAGCAATATGCTCACAACGTGCTTCGATGTGTTATACTTCATTGTTCTTCCTCCTGAAAATTCTTTGTATACAAAGCCTTTTGGCTTCTATTTGTCAACTTTATTTTAGTACCGTTTTAACACGTTGTCAATCCTTTTTTGTGAATTTTTAATTCTCGAGCAAGATTTTTTCTCTACCAACATAAAAAAACGGCTCTGACGAGCCGTTTCTTTATTATTTCATTGTTAGCGTTACGGTGTCTGTCGTTACTGTGTTGCCGTATTTATCGGTAATTACACAGTATACTTTTCGTCCGTCACGGGTTGCATCCATTGTTGTTGTGTAGGTTGCGCTTGTTACGGAGGAAACGTAGAATTGGTTTGTTTTGCCGTTGCTTGTGTAATACCAAGTGTAAGTGAGGTCTTCGCCCGCCGCGATAACGGTCGTTGAGACCTTCTCGCCGTTTTGTGCCGACTCATTGGTGGGTTGGAACACGATAAAAGCAGGCTTTGCTTTCTTTTCAACAACTGCATACAGTGTAATGTCTTCGCTGATGGTTATCAGCTCGCCTGCGGGATACTCCACCGCTCCCTTCGGTGAGGTCGCCCATCCCAAGAACGTATAGGTATGAGTGAACGTCTCCTCGGGTACGATGATCGGCGGAAGCACTTCTTCTCCGTTTTTATATACTTCGCTAAAGATCGTCTCGCCGTTCTCGTCTTTCAGGGTGAGAGTATATTCGATCTCGCTTTCCTTGATCGTCGGGTGAGGGTCAACATTATCGTTCAATCCATCGCCGTCATAATCGACGAAGGTCGAGCCCGATCCGTTGTTGTAGAGCGTGAAGCTGTTTCCTTTGTGGTCAAAAAGCTTCGAGATGCTGATCGTTCTCGCAAAAACGACACCGTTTGAGGATGTGTTGTTGATCTCGATCACGCCTGCGCTATATATATCTGCACTTTGTTGCTCGTCGCCGTCGAAAACGACCGTTCCTTTTATGCTGCTATTGATACTGACGTTCTTTTTCAGCACCAGTGTCGAGGCGTCCGTATCTCTATAATAACCGGTGTTGCCTACCGTGAGGTCTCCGCCGACCGATAATTTTCCGTAATTTTTCAAATATGCGTAATAGTCGCTTATTCCCGAGACATTTACGTTTCCGTTTATCTCGACGTCAGCATCCTCGGGGATGGTCAAGCTCGTGCTTGATGATCCCAATGTGGTTATCTTCACATTCGCGTTGACGTCATAAGTCAAGGTATAGTCGGATCTGACCACTACCTCGTGGAAATCCGAGCCGTCGAGCGTTGCGTTCCCTTCGAGGTACGTATTAAAGCCGTTCAAGTCGAGCGGGTTGCCGTTGAGCTTGAAGCTGCCCTCCAAATACAAATTGTCAAGGTATTTGATTCCCTTTTCGTTCGTTACCTCGATGTTTTTGACGTAGGACATATCGAGCTCTTGTTGCTCGTCGCCATCAAAAACGACCGTTCCGTATATTGTGTAGGGCTCTGTGAAGGACACGTTTCCTCTCACGACCAAGGTGGAGGTGTTTGTCGAAGGTGCGTTATACAATCCGCGTGAGCTTGTTGTGATATCGCCGTTACAAATCAACGTTCCTTCGTTTCTTAAATATGCATAATTGTCGTTGTTGCCTTCGACAAAGATATCGCCGCCGATCTCAAAAGTCATTCCTTCGGGGACCTTAACGCTTTTGCTATCATATGACGAGGAGGTGATGGTGAGCGAGCCATTGATATAAGGCGCGACTCCGTCCTCGGCTTTGATCGTAGCGTCTGTATTATAGGCAAGGCTTCCGTTGAAAGCGCCGTTACACAGATAGATCGAATCCTCCTCCAACACATCCGATGCGGCTCTGAAGGTCGAGGTGAGGTTAGAAACCGTGCCGTGATCCTTAAGCTCACGTTCTGCTGCGGGGATCGAGCTTATCGATTCGGTGATCTCACCAATAAAGGTCGAATAGTCATAATCCTCCCAAACGAGTATGATCTGTCCAAGCTCATACTCATTGTCCTTCGCCATCGATCTTGATTCCTCAAGCGCGGCGTTGGTCGCTGCGATATATGCGGTAAAGATCGACTCGAGCTCCCTGACGTCATTCGAATCCACGTTGCCGTAGAAGGAGAGGAGCTTGCCTCTCAGGATCTCGTACAGTTCGGAGGAATATGACGCAAGAGTCTTCTGCTTTGTCATCTCACCGAGATCGGGCACGTCGAACAATATATCGAAAACAACAGTCGATGCGATCGAAAGCGCATCTCCAATGAGACCGTAGGTAGTGCCCAACGGAGACAGAAGCGCATCCGCTATCTCACCGTGAAGCTTATCTATGATCTTCGGTTGGAGATAGTTGTCCGTAAAATATTGAAGGAAACCGCCCGAAAGCTTATCTCTCAGACGGATCATTCCGTCATATACACAATAATCAGACGAAGAGGCGCTGATAACGTCGTTGATAACGTCCATTCTGACGTCCTCGAGCATTATTCCGACAAATATCGTTTGCATCATCTCGAACGCCTTCGCGGCAGCTCCGAACATCTTGAGATACCCGCTGAGATCCTCGAGGATGACCTCCTCGACCAGCGTCAGATTCGTGCTGCTGATATGGACGAAAAGTCCGCCGTTCCTTGCTTCCTCAAAAACGATCTCGACGATCTCATAGTCGGTCATCTTTTCGATCACGTAGTTTTCTCGGATATCCTCATAAAACTCGGCGAGATCTTTCATAAATTTCATCGTTTTTGCGGCAACACCCGTTCCGTTTCCGCCAAAAAGCGCGGCGTCGCCTACCGACGTTTTCAGAAGATATTTTACCATCTCCATATTTGCGTCGTCCAACGAATTCGTATAGATATGATCTGTGTTGCCATAAGTATCCGACATCAAGCTCGCATAATCCTTGAACTTGAGGCTAAACATCGCATCGGTGGAATAGTTCAATCCCGTTTTAAACGAGCTCCAAAACCCTGCGAAGCTGTCGGCATAATCGTTATATATCTTCTCCATAATGTCGCCCGTCTCTCTGGTGTGCAGGCGGAGCGAGGAATATTTTTCCCAGACGTTTTTCTCGACCTCTTTATCGTTCAGATAGTCCGGGCTAAATCCGAAAAACAGATCGGAATAATATATCCTGTCCTCGTCGGCTGCATATACTCCCGACAAAACGGCAAAAGCCATCACTGTGACGAGCGTTACCGAAACGACCGTCAGTACGATCCTTTTAAACATTTTCGATCTCCTTAGCTTTTTTATTCCTTGCGAACGGACATGCCGTCGCATATATGGTTATTGTAAGGGCAAAGTGCCAAATTGTCAAGTGTTTACCTGAATTTTGCTTGACAAGTTTCGTTCCGATATTTATAATATTTATAATAAAACCATAAACCTTAGTTGAGGAGAAAAGTATGAAAAAAACGCTGATTTTTATTCTGAGCGGCGTTTGTTTCGATATGTTTTCCTTTAATTTTGACTGCTTATGACGAAGCGGAAATATCAAATGCCGTTTTCGTTGAGCGATCGGAGGACACCTCTCCCCCGAGCCTATTGTTGTTAAAAATAACTTGGCGACACACAAGAAAAAGGACAGAGATGCTTTGCGTTCTCTGTCCTTTCTATTTCTTTGAACTCGAGGGTCACCCTTCGGCTCATATTATTTCATTGTAAGAGTAACAACGTCTGTCGTTACCGTATTGCCGTATTTATCGGTAATTACGCAGTAAACTTTACGTCCGTCGCGTGTTGCGTCCATCGTTGTTGTGTAGGTTGCGCTTGTTACGGAGGATACGAAAAATTGATTCGTTTTACCATTACTTGTATAGTACCAAGTGTAAGTGAGTCCCTCGCCTGCCACTGTAACAGTCGTTTCGACTTTTTCGCCGTTTGCGGCTATGACGCTTGTCGGTTGCTTTGTTATTTCAAGTCCCGAGCTCATTGACAAGGTGACTACTTCCGTTGTGACGCTATTGCCGTATTTATCGGTGATAACGCAATAGACTTTTCTTCCGTCGCGGGTGCTATCCATCGTTGTTGTGTATGTTGCTCCTGTTACGGAGGATACGAAGAATTGGTTTGTTTTACCGTTGCTTGTGTAGTACCAAGTGTAAGTGAGTCCCTCGCCCGTTGCGGTAACCGTTGTTGCGACTTTTTCACCGTTTGCGGCTGTAACGTTCGTCGGTTGCTTTGTTATTGCAAGTCCCGAGCTCATTGACAAGGTGACTACTTCCGTTGTGACGCTATTGCCGTATTTATCGGTGATAACGCAATAGACTTTTCGACCTGCGCGGGAATCGTTCATAACTGTCGTGTATGTCGCGCCGGTTACGGACGAAACGTAGAACTCTGTCGTGTTGCCGTTGCTTGTGTAATACCAAGTGTAAGTGAGGTCTTCGCCCTCTGCAACAACCATGGTCGATGCGGTCTCGCCGTTTGCGGCGGTTACGTTCGTCGGTTGCTTCGTTATTGCAAGGCTCGGTTTCATCGAAAGGGTTACTGTGTCCGTTGTGACGCTGTTGCCGTATTTATCGGTAATTACGCAATAAACTTTACGTCCGTCGCGTGTTGCATCCATTGTTGTTGTGTATGTAGCCGAGGTCACGGAGGAAACGAAGAATTGGTTCGTTTTACCGTTGCTTGTGTAATACCAAGTATAAGTCAAGCCCTCGCCTGTTGCGGTGACAGTCGTTGCGACTTTTTCACCGTTTGCGACGGTAACGTTCGTGGGTTGCTTCGTTATTGCAAGGCTCGGTTTCATCGAAAGGGTTACTGTGTCCGTTGTGACGCTGTTGCCGTATTTATCGGTGATCACGCAATATACTTTTCTGCCTGCGCGCGAGTCGTTCATAACTGTCGTGTATGTCGCGCCGGTTACGGATGAAACGTAGAACTCTGTCATGTTGCCGTTGCTTGTGTAATACCAAGTATATGTGAGTCCTTCGCCCGTCGCGATTACTGTGGTACTTATTTTCTCTCCCTCTCGTGCAATTTCAGAGGTGGGTTGATTCGTGATAGTGAGAGCGACTACCAAGACACGCTCGTAACCGCAAACGTCACATACCGCATCGTGATTCGAATCGTATTTATGCTCGTTTTTGTTGAATATATAATTACAAAGGCTGCATTCGTTCCAATGGCTCGAGCCATCGCTTTCATATCCTTCGTTAATATCGTGGGGAGCTTTTCTCACGTCACCACATCTGTTACAATCCAAGTCACACACATCATCATGGATGTGATCGAGCGGATTGCCGCTCTTAAAGGTTTCATCCGAAACGGCTCCGCATTCACAAGAGAGATAATACACAGCCGAATCGGTACAGGTAGCCTCACTCTTTAGATATGCGTCATCAACAAATTCAACGTAACAGCACCCATCCTTGCAAGGAAGAAATTGTATTTTTCTGTCATAGCTGTTAGCATAATCTATCGTCACCGAGTCATCGGTGTAGCACAAAATAGTAACGTCTTTATATATTGTATATTCGTCATCCTCGATGCTTTTCGGCGGTGCGTAAAAGGCGAGTTGTCCCTCTTCGTAGATCGAGATCCACCCGAACGCAGCTCTTTTTATATCCGCCGAGCCGTATATCTCCACATTTGACAGGCTGTAGCAGGATGCAAAAGCATTTTTTCCGATATACGACACGCCTTCGGGGATCACGACCTCTTTCATTCCCTTGCACGAATCGAATGCATTGTCTCCTATCGCTGTGACGCTGTCGGGAATCGTTACGGAGGTGATCTCACCGCAATTATAAAATGCGCTTTCACAAATGGTTTTCGTCCCTTCGGGAATATTTATCTCCCCCGACAAGATCTCGTTGTTCAGCTGCAACTCGAAATAATATCCGAGATTCTTTGCTATATCTATTTCACACCATTGCTTCACGTCGGTGATATTTACGCGCTCTAAAGTGCCACCGAAGAAAAATGCATTTTTTCCGACGGACTCGAGCCCTTTGCCGATGCTCACGCTCTTGACCCCCTCACACAGATAAAACGCGCATTCTCCGATCGAGGTCACGCTGTCGGGAATAATGATATCTGTTATTTGGTCACAGCAATAAAATGCATATGCCCCGATACTTGTCACACCCTCGGGGATAGCCAATTCTCCCGATATCTCTTCACCGTTCAAATATAAATTTTGCGCATAATACAACGGGTTATCGTGCATTTCGGCAAAATTGAAATCACACCATTTTTTCAGGTCACTGATATGAAGCTGATATATACCCTTACAATTCAAGAACGCGCCTTCACCGATACTTGTGACGCTGGCGGGGATCTTCAGAACACCTATCTTATCATAACAATTAAACGCATAGCTTCCGATCCTCGTCGTTCCTTCGGGAATCACCAATTCACCACCGACAAGGCTGCCGTTGAGGTATAGATCACCCGAAAAGCAAAGCGGGTTTGATGCGCCCTCGCAAAACTCGATCTCACACCACGAGCGAAGGTCAGAAATATTTACTGTGTTCAATTTAGTTGTATTCATAAAAACGTTGCTCGATACATATTTGAGTGTCGTGGGAATAGTAATATGCGTTATATTGCAAAAAGCAAACGCTTGTGCTCCTATTTCTCGCACACCCTCGGGAATAACGACTCTTGTCATTTTAGAGCAAGCAAAAAAGGCACTTGAACCAATCGACGTCACGGGATATCCATCAAGCGTTGACGGTATCGTAACTTCTCCGGAAATAGAAGTGTCAACATCGGTTATACACGCCTCGCCGTCGGTGACGGTAAAGGTATAGTATCCGGAACTGTATTCGGGCGATGCTTCTACAACAAAAAATATAGAAACAAGCATCATTATAAGAAAAGATACGATCAGCACACACTTTTTAAGTTTCATCATTATTACCTCAGAAAAAGATATGTTTACTTATTTAGTATAGCACACCACATGGCATTTTTCAAGCATTAGCTTTGTCATAAAGAATTTTTAGATTTTCTATTGTAATAGAAGGGTTCTGTTACTATGTTAACTTTATTTCTTGACAATATGGAAAACAAAATATATAATAAAATCACAAACTACCTTTAAAGGAGTAAAGATTATGAAAAAAGCGTTTATTTTAGCTTTATTATGTCTTATTTCGCTATGTCTTCCGTTTGTTTTGACGGGATGCGGCGGTGATGAGATATCGGGCGAGTCGACTGATGCTTCGGTGGAGGTATCGGTTCCCGAGCCGACCGATCCGATCGTTGTCGAGAACGGGTTGGCTGTTTACAAAAAGAACGACGCGCCGTTGAAGATCGCTCAATTCGCTGACCTTCATTTTGGTATAGAGGGTAACGCTTACCACAACAACAAGCTCGAGCGCACGAAGGACTATATGCGCTACGTTGCCGAGGTCGAAAAGCCCGACCTGATCGTTTGCTCCGGTGACAACGTGATGTCCACGGGTGTTCAAAAGCTCGCTGAGTTCGTTGAGCTGATGGACAGCCTCAAGACGCCTTGGGTTTTTATCTATGGCAACCACGATGCCGAAAACAACTCCGAGGGCTACAGCAAAAAGGAGATGTCGGAATATCTCGACACCTGCGACTCGGAATATCTTCTTTATGACAGCGGTTACGTTGAAGCCGAAAACAACAGATACGGCAACTTCTCCGTTTCGATACTCAACGAAAAAGGAACGAAGCTTCTCGGTGCGATCCTGTTTTTCGATTCGGGCATCTATGACGGTGCCGTCAAATCGTATGAATCGATCACAAAGGGACAGATCGATTGGTATAGATCCGAGATCGACAAGCTCGATTCTCTCTATATCGGCGAGGGCGTGATGCCGTCGATCGTTTTTTCACACATTCAGCTTCCCGAATACTATACTGCATACAAAAAAGCGTTAAACGGAAACGGTGCTGAATTTATCATCAAGCAGCCGCTCACGTCGGGCGAGATCGAGGAGATCAAGACAGGCGGGCCGACAAACGAAAACACGGGACTTTTCGACGTGATGAAGGAAAAGAAGAGCACGGTCGCGTTCTTCTGCGGTCACGCGCACCTTTCGACGTTCCAAGTGAAGATGGACGGCATCGTGCTCGGATTCGGACCGCAATCAGGATTCTCGACGCTTTTCGCCGACAACGATATGCCGCGCCGTACATACGTCTACTCGTTCGATGAATCCCTCTCGTTCACAACTAACGCTTGTGTTGAGGACGGAAGCACGCTCGGGTTGACCTACAGCGGTACGTTCGACGACTCGGGAGCTTATGACGAGGCGACGGGCAAATACACCGTCACCTATAATTTCAATTTCGGAAACACGATCGAGCTTGCATACAACGGCGTTCGTCTCACGAAGGAGAACACGACGTTCACGGGCAGCTTCAAGAACATCACCTCGCCCGAATGGAAGGCAGGCTTCTATTCTCCCAACGGAAAGACGATCGTTTTCGACGGTCTCACGACGAGAAGCTGTACGTTCACGTACGATCCAAAAGCAAAAACGCTCGACATCTCGATGAAGGACGTTGAGGTCGACCCCGACGCGCCAACGAGCATCAAGTTCAAGACTCACAACTCCGACGCAGGTGCCGATGCGATCGGTCTTTGGACGACGGCAGGCACGAAGATCAAGACGGTCACCGATGCTCAAACGGGTGCGGGCAACTGGATCGGTAACGGCTGGAGATATTACGTCGTTTGCGATTCGGAGGGCAAGATCGCATATGCCGTACAATTCCCGATCAGCGGATACGGCGGACCTGACGGCTCAAGCTACTACACGCATTTCGTATATTCAAGCGACTATAAGACCAACCCCGCAATAACCACGCTCGACGGATTTGCTAACGACTGGGCGGCAGGCGGTATCGGTTATACTCTTTATGAGATACAGATCCCCGAGGGCGGATTTGCGTTCACGGGACACGGAACGGCGATATTCGAGATGATCGATATGCTTTCACAAGGTGTCGTTGAAAATTATGACCTCGGAAACATCAACACACGTTCTATCTACAACAATAACATCAGAGTATCATACGATCTCGGAGAAAAAACTATCTCGATAACGACTGTCGAAGACTGAAATATCAAAAATATCCCCTGCTATGCGTGTTATCCGTTAAGGATAACACGCATAACTAAGTTTGCCCTTATGGGCAAGTGAAGTTTACTTCGTAAGTGAAGTTATCCTGCGGATAGTGAAGTTTTGCCTATGGCAAAGTGGGCAAACTTAACTTCACTTGTGCGTAGCACAAACTTCACTGCGTAGCAACTTCACTTTTGCGTTAGCAAAAACTTCACTAACAGAAAAAAGAGCAAGCACATAAGGTTTTATCCTTGCGTGTTTGCTCTTGTTTTTTCTTTTGTCGATATGTCAACTTCGTTGACTCGATATGCCTTCGCTACGCTCAGGCTCGATATATTGTCGTTTTGCTCCAATTCGATATGAGATAAATCCCTCGATATCGAGTGCGTCAGCACATATCGAACGCCGCAGGCGTATATCGAAAATCCCGCAAGGGATTTATCTCGATGCGTGTTCTCCGTTAAGGAGAACACGCTAAGCAAGGGGATATTTTTATTCGGACATAGGAAGATCCGATATCGTTTTTTCAATAAACTCCGCGCGGTCATGGACGAATTTTTTCAAATAATTCAGCTGCTTTTCGAAGCTGTTTTCTGCACTGCACCATTTTGATTGGAAGCCCGCGCGTTTGTCCCAGATATCCCAAACGGTGAAGTTTTGCTGCTGTGAGCCGCCGTTAAGTATTTCACCGTATTTGTCGATCGTATCGCTCGTCGTTGACAATATCTGCTCTTTCAGGCTCTCCCATCTCGCCTTGAAGCGTTCGCAAAACTCTTTATCGCGGAAGAGATAGGTGCACCAGTTATAGCTGACGTATGCGCCCTTTTCGTCGCTTCCGTAGGTCGCGAGGTCGTCATAATTCTTGTTATCGTGGGAGAAGTTCCCGAACGCGAGGTCGAAATCCCAATATGCCGCCATCTTTATTTTCCCGCCCTTTTCCTTCACAAGAAAGCAAGAACGACGGAAGCAGGAATCGATATTATACGAAAGCTCGTGCAAAATTATCCAATCGATGAAGCTGTCGACGTCGATATATTCCTCGTACCCCTCACCGCTTTTGATCGCCGCCTCGGCTTTTTCGAAATAGTCGGTGATGAATTTCTTTTGGGCGTCGGTTATTTCGGTGTAGTCGGGTGATTTGAAGGTCGCAAATTTCACGAGATGGCTTTTCGTGTGGAAATAATGCACTCCGTTTACGTCGCCGGTCGGTGCCATTCCGCCGACCTCGAGCAGATAATCCGTATCGACCTCGGTACTGCCCTCCTCGAGCTCCATTCGTCCGTTCGCCACCTCCATATGCTCGCCGAGTGTATAGACGCCCTGATATTCGCCGTTGACGAACAGATCGACGGGGTATGCGTGAGGCGACCACGACACGCTGTCGAGCACTCTTCCGAGCTCGTATGCAAGTGTATTGCGGATGAGCGATTTGTCGGCGTAGTTGGCAAGCAATATCCAATCGCGGTTGTCGTCCATTCCGAGAAGCGACGCCTTTTCGTCGAGCTTTATTTTATAGGGCTTTTTCTCCCAATTCCAAGTGGAGTTGCCTCTTCCTCTTATCGTCCCGCCGACGGTCGAAACGGAATATTCGCCCTCGAACGAGCGGTCGAGCGAGAAGGTCATTGTCATCGTTTCGTTTCTGTCGATCTCGTCGATGCTTTTTCCGTCACCAAGCGTGATATTGATTATCGGAAGCTCATAGACCGCTCTGTCGACTATCACGGCATACGTTCTAACGAGTCCGTTTTCGTCGGTCACTCGGCAGACGAGCTCCTTCGTCAGATCGACGCTGCCGTCGACGTTTTTCGCCGAAAGCTCAGCCACACCGCCGCTGCACTCGAGCTCGAGGTTGCAGCGTCTCAACGTTGGCAGATCGATGTAATTATAGTAATCGAGCTTCAAAACGGCACTGCGCCGTCCCTCGTCGATAACGAACGAAAAGTCTTTTTGAAGCGCGTTGTTTTTCGCTTTGCAAAGCTTTATCTCAAGCAGCATCGCCTCACCCTCGGGCTCGGGCGGTGGATTTTCGGGGAGCGTCTCCTCGGGCTCGGACACCTCGTGCGAGTTATCGATGCTTTCGTCGATCGACGCATCTGCGCTCACCGTGCTCTCGGTTATGGTAGACTCAGCGCTGCTTTCGTCCGTTGAGAAGTCTCCGCCGTCACACGCAGACAAGGCAAAAACCAACAAAAATGCGATCAAAAACAATATTATTCGTTTCATTTTTCCCTCCTGCGTTTTATTAGCTCAAGTATAACAAAAAAACGCCGCTATGTCAACAATACACGAAAGACTATCGTCTGAAAATCTCTTGACAAATATACGTATATACTATATACTGAAAACAGAATAAGAAAGCGAGGTACGGACCGATGGGACAGTTAGAACTTGAACAAGAAAATATGACTACCCCTGCGGGAGTATCCTTTTAAACCACTTTTTAGCGCATCACCGCAGGGGTAGAACACCCTTGCGGTTTTTTATTTTATCAAAAGGAGAATATTTATGAATAAGTTAAAATTAATTATCTCATTTATCTTGCTTGTGTCGCTGTTTCTCGGCGTTGTTGCTTGCACACCCGAGGAGGAAAGCAAGGCAGACGTGAGCGAGGATGCGTCGGATGTGGTGAGTGAAGAAGTGAGCGAGGAAGAAAGCGAAGAGGAAATAATCGAGGTGTCGGGGGAATACGAATATACAAGCGATTATAAAGATGCTATGCAAAAGTATTTTAGGGTTGATGAGCCTTACAACAATAAGAACAACTACAAATTCACCTTTCTTCTTGACGGATTTAGAGAGTATTGGCCATATCATACTGAAAACAGAGATACGCTTACACTAAAAGCTGTTAAGGAAGACGGACGAGAATTGAAGGTCGTCGCACTTAATCTTGTGTCCCCCGAGGAGTATAACGAGGCGTTTGAAAAGCGATATCCCAATTATGTCTATAATTATGACTTGTACGAAAGCTGGATGGGTTACAGGATAAGATCTTTCAGAATTTTAAGATCATATGCGGAAAACATTCTTGCAGAATTTGAAAAGGTCAACCCGATTCCAAAAGAAAACTGCTATTCTGACATTGACCAAGTATTTAAAGGTGTTCACTTTATCTATGTACCACCGTATCACGAGCTTAATATGTACACACTTTTAATTCTCGCATATGTTGATCCAACCGAAATCGAACAGCTCGAGAATTTACCAATGGTTTTCAGCGTTGAAGATGTTTATGACGGACCATGGTTTCATTATGATGTCGAGTGGGACTGTTGGGTTCAAATGCTCCAATAACGAAATATTGATCCACAATTTTACATTCTCCTTTTAAAACGCTCCTTCGGGGGCGTTTTGTTTTTCGGCTGACGAGATATTATAGCGATATCCAAGGACAATTATTTTAAAAAACTGTTTACTTTAGCTTGGTTTTGTGCTAAAATCATAAAAAACGTTTGAGGTATGATACTATGGCAGGATACAACAAACTCGAAGTGCTTCTTCGCGAGGAGCTCGACCAGCTCGCCGAAGAAGGAAAGCTTTTTGACAAAGCGGCTTTTTTAAAGAAAATTGACGATGCGGCAGGCGACATCGCGAAGCTGAACGCTATTTACGACGAGCTTTGCGCGTTGCCGACCGACCCGAATTTCAAATATATCGAGCCGTCGGAATACGACGAGATACTGAAGGAGAGCGAGACGGAGCTCGTTGATGAATACAAAGACATCGACGACGGCTTTTTCCACGGCGCTTGGCTCGGAAGATGTATCGGCTGTGCGATGGGACAGCCAGTTGAGGGATGGCAAAGCAAGGACATCATCGAATGGCAAAAAACGGCAGGTGCTTACCCGAGAAGAAGCTATATTCCGACAGTCAGCGGTGAGCGCAGAAACGAAGGTCCCGCGACCGACGAGAAGATAAACGGGATGCCGCCCGACGACGACACGAGATTTACCGTTATCGGATACAAATTGATGAAGGCGAAGGGGTATGAGTTCGACTCCTATGACGTTGGAAGCCATTGGGCGTATTCGCTCCCCATCCGTCACATCTGCACGGCAGAAACACAAGCATATCTCAACTTCGTCAGCGTTGACGAGTTCGGACCTTGGGGCAGACCCGAGGGTGCGCTCGAGCTTCTCAAAAAGGCGAAGGTGAACACATACAAAAACCCCTATCGTGAGTTCATCGGTGCGCAGATACGTATTGACGCATATTCCTACGTTGCTGCGGGAATGCCGCTTCTTGCGTCGCGGCTTGCGTTCCACGATGCGTATTTCTCACACGTTAAGAACGGTATTTACGGCGCGATGTTCTTCGCGGCGTTTATCAGCGCGGCGTTCACAACGAAGGATATTGAAAAATGCTTCCAAATCGCCCTCTCGGTAGTGCCGAAGAGAAGCCGATTCTACGAGGAAGCGCTTCTTGCTCGTGATATCGCGAAAAGCGCGAGGTCTCGCGAGGAGCTCATCGAAAAGCTCGTCGAAAACTCGAGAAGATACAATTGGGTACACACGCTCAACAATGCGGCGACGTGTATCGGGGCGATATTCTATGCGGACGGCGATTTTGCCGAGGCGGTCTCGCTCGCAGTCGAATGCGGATATGACACCGACTGCAACGGTGCGACGGTCGGCTCGTTTATGGGTGCGCTCGTTGGTGAGACGGGTATTCCCGAATATCTCAAAGCTCCGATCAAGGACACGTTCAGCATCAACATTTCTCCCTACGATGACTATTCGATAAAACGCTTCGCGTTCGAATGCCGCGACCTCAGAAAAAAACTCAACGAAAAGGAATAACCACGATGAAACGCAAACTTGGGCTTTCAAGCTGTGGAAAGGCGCTCACAAAAGCACTTTTCGAGCAATATGCAGAAAACGGTATCGACTATATGGAGATAAGCTGCGAAAGTGCGCTCTACGACTCGCTCGATCTTCCGTTACTTCAAAGTTGGGCAAAGGAGTACGGCGTCGTTATCCGTTCGCTCCATCTTCCATTCTACCCGTTTGAAATATACGATATCTCGTCTCTCGACGAAAACGTGCGTCAAGCCGCCATTATGTCACACACTCGCCTGATCGAACGCGCGGCAAAAAGCGGAATTAAAATTTTCGTTATCCATCCTTCAGGTGAGCCTATCGCCGATGATGATCGCAAAAGGAAGATCGAATTGACAAAAAATTCGCTCAGTGTTCTCGCGGACGTTTGTGAACGCTTGGATGTTACACTTGCAGTCGAGGACCTTCCTCGGACCTGTCTCGGAAACTGCTCGGACGAATTGTTATATCTCGTCGAAGATAAACGCTTGAAGGTATGCTTCGACACCAATCATCTGCTCGGCGAAGATATTGAGCATTTCATTCTCGCGTGCGGCGACAGATTTATCTCTACTCACGTTTCCGATTATGACGAGGTAAACGAGCGCCATTGGTTGCCCGGTGAGGGTGTTATCGATTGGATACGGCTCATCGGTGCGCTTGACAAGGTCGGATATTGCGGTCCGATTCTTTATGAGGTGCACTTTAAAGCTCCGAACACGATAATTCGCGAACGCGATCTCACTTGCAAGGATATCAGAGCTAATTTTGATACTCTCATCGCAGGAAAGATACCCGAACCGTTCGGAAAGGCTAACGTATAAAAAATGGATCAAAAAACGATAAAAAGGAATGGGTTCTACGTATTTCTGCTCGGCACGATGGCGTATATGTTCAGCTACATCGGTCGAATGAACTATTCCGCCTGTCTGAACTCGATGGTCGAGGACGGACTTTTCACAACTGAATTCGGCGGCTATATCTCGACGGCGTATATGATCGTCTACGGCTCAGGTCAGATGATCAACGGTGTTTTCGGAAGAAGGCTCCCGTCGAAATATATGGTATTTTTCGGGTTGTTCGGCGCAGGGCTTATGAACGTTTTGATGGGGCTTGTCGAAAACAAATTTGCCATTATGGCGGTCTGGGCGTCCAACGGACTGTTTATGTCGATGCTTTGGGCACCGATAATCAAGGCGTTCGCCGAATGGATCGAGGAAAAAGACCGAAAAAAATATGCCGTCCGGCTATCGATCTCGATCCCCTGCGGAACGATCATCTCGTACCTTATCCCCGCGATATATCTCGACAGCTCAAGCTGGAATACTGTATTTTTCATTTGCGGCGGATGTCTGTTTTTCGCATCAGCGGTTTGGATAGTCGGAACCTCGCTTATTGGAAAATATATAAAGCATATGACGAGTCTCTTTAAGGAGCGGCAAGCCGAGGCACTCGAAACGGTCGGCGACAAAAAGAAGATCTCACTCGGAAGCCTCATCTTCGGATGCGCATTGTTCATCGTTATGGGCGGTGTCGTATTCAACGGCTCGCTCAAGGATGCGCTCGCGAACTGGGTACCGACCTACGTTGTCAACACCTTCGGGCTCAGCGACTCATATTCGGCGACCATCTCGATGATAATTCCTGCGATCACGATCTTCGGAACGTTCATCGCATCGAAGATCGACAGAAAATTCTTTGACAACGAGATATACACCTCTGCGATAATGTTCTTCTGTGCGACCGTGTCGCTCGTTCCCGTTATATTCACCGCAAAAATAGGCGGCGAGCTCGGCGGCATCATCACTACTTTGCTCATCGCACTCGCTATCTCTGCGATGTGGGGCGCGAACACGATGTTTCTCTCGATGGTACCGTATCGCTTCGCCGACATCGGAATGGCGTCCGCGGTTACGGGGTTTCTCAACTGCTTCGCGTATTTCTCCTCCGCGCTCTGTTCGTCGGTATACGGTGTTGTTGCGCAAAATTGCGGTTGGAATATCGTCGTCATCGTTTGGATCAGTTTGGGCTGCGGCGGAACGCTTTTGTGTGCGCTCGGCGGAAAGCTTTGGAAGACAAAATTGAAAAAGCTTATACTTAAATAAATGAAAAAAGAACCTTCAATTGAAGGTTCTTTTTTGATATAAAAAGAGATATTAAAAGATAAGATCCTATGCGTTTTGGGAGCTTGCGCCCATCATTATTTCGGAGATGACGTCAAGCACCTTGTTGTGACATCCGCCGCAGCCTGTTGAGCAATGTGTCACCTTTTGAACGTCCTCGAACGCCTTGAGCACGTCGGTGAATTTCGGAAGAGTATGTAATGCGTCCTCGATATCGCCGTAGGACACCTTTTTACAATTACAGATCATATAATTTTCTTTCATCGCCGATCCCTCTTGCTTATTCAGCCTCGCTGAACATATCCTTGTCAACTCCGCAGAGCGGACACTCAAAGTCCTCGGGAAGATCCTCGAATTTTGTTCCGGGAGCTATACCGTATTCGGGAGCACCCAATTCCTCGTCGTATTCCCAACCGCATGCGTCACAAACGTATTTTTTCATTATAGTTATTTCCTTTCAGCTTATATTTAGAATTCTGCCTTCCACAAGCCGTGGAGGTTACAATATGCATATACCGCAACGGGCTCTTCGTCGCTGAGTGCGAACGTAGCAACGGGAGCTTCCTCGGGAGCGAGGATCTTGCGTTGTCCGCCCTTTGTTGTTTGGAGATAGATCCATTCGATGCTGTGCTCCTTTGTCATCGGGTGCTCTACTTCGCCAACGGTAACCTTGATGAAGTTGCCCTTATCCTCGTATACGGGGATATGCTTTTCCTTGCTTGCTTCTACAACGCCCGCTTCAAGTCTTGTCATCTTTTGACCGCAGCAGATCATCGGTACGCCTGAGTCGTTGATAACGCCAACGAGATTGCCGCAATGCTCACATAGAAAAAATTTTGTTTCTTTCATTATTATTTCCTCCAAAGTATATAAAAATTATTGAATTCTTTCAAAATCGCTTGCGCCGTGCTTACAAAGCGGGCAAACGAAATCATCGGGAAGCTCCTCTTCGTCGTGTACGTATCCGCATACTGTACATACCCAGCCCTTCTTTCCGTCGGTCACGGGCTTCGGCTTCACGTTGTTTTGGTAGTAGGTATATGTCATCGTTTCCTTGTCGCTGATGACTCTCGCCTCGGTTATCGAGCAAATGAACATTCCGTGTGTATCGAGATCGACGTATTGCTCGACCTTCAACGACATAAACGAGTTGATGTGTCTCGGCAAGAACACGAGTCCGTTGTCGGAGCGAAGCGGAGTGTAATCGGCGAACTTGTCAACGTTTCGTCCGCTGACAAACCCGAACTTCTCGAACACCGCGAACGGTGCACTTTGCGCGAGGCAGTTGATGTTCATTATACCCGTTTGCTTGATAACGTGGTGTGAATAGTTGTCCTTATTGATGGTAACGGCGATACGGTTCGGTGTGTTGGTGACCTGAGTTACCGTGTTCACGATCAAGCCGTTGTCCTTTTTGCCGTCGTTGGACGTTACGACGTAGAGTCCGTATCCGATATTAAAGAGCGCCGTGAGGTCGTTTTTGTTCGCCTTCTCGCCTTGACGCGCGATATAATCGCGGCTCAATTCAGTTGCAAGAGCATCGAGCTGTTGTGAGCTGTCGGAATTGAGGGCGGACGTTATCTTCACTGTCGTATCGGCAAAGGTGATATTTTTGCTTCCCTCGAGCATCGATCTCATCACCTTCGCTGCCATCGGCGCCCAGCTTCCGTTCTCAATAAGAGCGACTGTGCGGTTTTGGAAGCTTCTTGCGGTGAGATGGTCGATATATTGACGCATAAACGGGAAGATATCTGCGTTGTAGGTCGTCGTTGCCAAAACGAGCTTTCCGTATTTGAACGCATCCGCAACGGCTTGTGCCATATCGCATCTTGCGAGGTCGTGTACTACGACGGACGGGCATCCGTTTGATTTGAGCTTTTCCTCAAGCAAGGAAACTGCTTTTTTGGTGTTTCCGTATACCGAGGTATATGCGATCACAACACCGTCAGCTTCGACCTGATAGCTCGACCAAGTGTTATAGAGATCCAAATAGTAGCCGAGGTTTTCGGTCAACACGGGGCCGTGGAGCGGACAGATGATCTCGATATCAAGCGTTGCCGCTTTTTTGAGAAGCGCCTGTACCTGCGCACCGTATTTTCCGACGATACCGATGAAATATCTTCTCGATTCGTCGATCCACGGCTCGTCGGCGTCGGTCGTTCCGAATTTTCCAAAGCCGTCAGCGGAGAAAAGCACCTTATCGGCGCTGTCGTAGGTTACGATGACCTCGGGCCAATGCACCATCGGAGCTGTCACAAACGTCAACTCGTGGCGTCCGAGCGAAAGTGTGTCGCCCTCGCCGACAACGATACGTCTGTCGGAAAAGTCGTCGCCGAAGAAGTTCTTCATCATCGCGAACGCCTTCGCCGAGGAAACGACGGTCGCACTCGGGTACGCCTTCAAGAAATTGTATATATTCGCAGAGTGGTCGGGCTCCATATGTTGTACGACGAGATAGTCGGGCAAGCGTGTGCCGAGTGTATTCTGGATATTGTCGAGCCACTCGTGTGTGAACGCCGCATCGACGGTATCCATTATCGCGATCTTCTCGTCGATGATCGCATAGGAGTTGTATGCCATTCCGTTTTTGACCTTATATTGTCCCTCGAACAGCTCTATTTTTCTATCGTTGACACCAATATATTTTATATCGTTCGTTATTTTCATTTTTGCACCTCTTTCACAATATACATTATACCACTTTTTTTGAAAATTTCAACAAAAATTTATTCAAGAATACGGCCGTCGGTAGAAATCGTTATCACCTGCCACGGAATAAATTTTCCGCTTGCCATCAATGCGCGTTTTACAGCCATTTCAAGCCCACTGCAACAGGGTACCTCCATCCTAACCACCTTGACGCTTTTTATATCGTTATTAGCTATTATTGCCGTGAGCTTTTCGGAATAATCGACCATATCGAGCTTCGGGCATCCGATCAGCGTTATATGGTTTCGAATAAACTCGTTGTGGAAGTTGCCGTATGCAAACGCCGTGCAATCAGCCGCGACGAGCAGGTTCGCTCCGTCGAAATACGGCGCATTGACAGGCACGAGCTTTATTTGGCAGGGCCATTGGGAAAGCTTGCTCGTCATTGATGATGCTCGCGGTGTGGGTGCATCGTCTCGCTTGAAGGTCTTCAGCGCGTGACCGGGGCAAGTAAAGCCGCCACCGACTCCGCTCGGACAAGATGAGCCGCTTTTTTGCTTTTTCGCTCTCAGCACTGCCGCCTCGTCGTATTCGGGTGCTTCGCGCTCCTCGAACGAGATGGCGTCCATCGGGCACGCGGGAAGGCAATCGCCGAGCCCGTCACAATAGTCCTCGCGAGTCAAGACCGCCTTTCCGCCGACCATCTCGATCGCACCCTCGTGACAAGCTTCCGCACAAGCTCCGCATCCATTACATTTATTTTCATCTATTTTTATTATTTTTCTTATCATCTTTTTGCCGCCCTTCTTGATTTTCTGATGCTATTATAGTATAATCAAATCGAAAAGTATGTTGAATTTTCAACAAAATCGGGGTGATTTTTTAAAAAATGAAAAAATTTTTCAACGTTTTGAAAAAATGTCCGCTGTTTTTCAACATTGCCGACAACGATCTCGACAGAATGCTCCATTGTCTCGGGGCGAAGGTGGTCAGCTTTGACAAAAAGTATTCCGTTTTCACCGAGGGAAGCAGCGCGAAGCATATTGGGATCGTGCTTTCGGGCAAGGTGCAGATGACTCGCACCGATTATTACGGAAACAGGAGCATCATATCGAACGCCACGGCAGGCGAGATATTCGGTGAAGCGTTCGCGTGCGCCGAGGTCGGCTCGATACCTGTCAGCGCGATATCGCTCGAGCCGAGCGAGGTGATGCTGATCGAATGCTCACACATACTCCATACCTGCACCAATAATTGTGGGTTTCACCAGCAGCTTATCTTTAATTTGATGAAGGAGCTGGCAACGAAAACGCTCGTTTTCCATCAAAAGCTCGAGATCACCTCGAAGCGAACGACACGCGAAAAGCTGATGACATACCTTTCCATCTGCGCAAAGCAGGTCGGAAGCGATTCGTTCGATATCCCCTTCGACCGTCAAGAGCTCGCAGACTATCTCGAGGTCGACAGAAGCGGACTTTCCGCCGAGATCAGCAAGCTTCGTGCACAGGGAGTTTTGGAAACGACGAAAAAACACTTTGAATTGCTTTGAGCTTTTCTCTTGTTTTTTTCGTCGATCGGTGGTAAAATAGAAGAAATCTTTAATCGCAGGTGACGATATGCTCAGCTTTAAAAGGATAGAAAAGGAAGATATCCCAATAATTCGTTCTGCGCTGAAGGGTGACTCCTCCGTTTGCGATCACACGATCGGCGGGATCTTTCTTTGGCGCGGATGGTTCGACACACATTATTGTATTGTCGGAGACACTCTTTTCCTTCGTGTTCGATATACGGATGACCGTGCGGCGTTCACGTTCGTCGGCGGTGACGCTTTACAGGCATATCTGACCTTGAAGAAATACTGTGAGCAAAGTGGCGAGAGGCTGATGCTGTATTGCATCACGATCGACGTTATGGAAAAGCTTCGACCTACTTTTCCCGAGCTATGCTTTTCTGCCGAACGAGATATGTTCGACTACATCTACGACTTGGGCGATTTCATATCGCTCACGGGCAAAAAATGGAACGGGCAGAGAAACCACATCAACCGATTCAAAAAAACGTATCCCGATCATTCGGTGAAGGTCATCGAAACGAGCGAGGATATCGAAGCTGTTCGCGGGTTTTTCCTTTTTTTGAAGACGTCGAGGCTAAAGAGCTTTTCCGCTGCATTCGAGGAGCTCGAGCGCATTGACGAGGCGATGACGATGTTTTCGGAGCTGGGGCTTTGCGGTGCATATATCACCGTTGACGGCAAGGTCGTTGCGGCATCGATCGGCGAGATAGTCGGTGACGTTCTGTTCTCCCACGTTGAGAAGGCGCTTGTCGAATATACGGGCGTCTATCCGATGATGGCGAACTCGTTCGCATCGCTCTTCGGAAGCTCTCTTCGCTACCTCAATCGCGAGGAGGACGATGGCGACGAAGGGCTGAGAAGATCGAAGTTATCGTACCACCCTGTCATTTTGAAGGAAAAGTATGTCGCGAGATAAAAAATTTTGTGCAAATCGACGATAACAAATTTTCGGTTTTCGCTTCCTTTTTTTGACAAAATATATATAATAGAAAGTAATTATTGAGATAATTTTTGGAGATCGCTATGAAAAAGTATTCCGTCGTTCTTATCGGCTGCGGTTACATCGGCCGCCAACATCTTGAGGATATCTATTTTCGTGACAACATCAGGATCGCGGGAGTTGTTGACTTCAACGAAGAGGTTGCAAAGGAAACAGCAACGCTTTACAGAGCTGAAAGCTACGACACAGACTATCTTAACTATTTGAAGCGTGACGACGTTGATATCGTTATAATCGCTACCTACACGAAAACGCATCTCAATATCCTTCGTGATTGCGTTAAATACGGAAAGCACGTGCTCTGCGAGAAGCCGCTCGCGTCAACGGTCGAAGACGTCAACGAATTCGAGCGTATTGCGACAGAGGCTGACGTCAAGGTAACGATCGGTCTTATCCTTCGTCACAACAAATCGTATCACAAGATATACGAAATGATCCAAAACGATATGATCGGTCACCCGATCGTGTTCCGTCTCGCCCAAAACCAGCACGCACTTAATTGGAACAGATTTCTCCATCTTCTCGAGGACACTCCTCCGCTCGTAGACTGCGGTATCCACTATTTCGACCTTATGGAATGGTTCACCGGAAGCGAGGTCGTTGCCATCAACGGTATGAAGGGACAAGCCGATTACTTGCCCGAAGGAAAGCACAACTACAACATCGCGTCCGTGAAGCTCGCCGACGGCTCGGTCGGTTATTACGAGGTCGTTTGGGGCAAGGCTGCGACTGTCGATACGCTCAAGGAGTTCGTTGGTCCGAAGGGACACATCAAGCTCGTTTACAAGGAGCATCGTCTCACTCATCACGAGATGGGAGACCTCATCGAGTTCTATGATTCCGAAACGAACGAATACAAGGAGATCAACGTCGACGCGAAATACAAGCCGATGTATGAGCAGCTCGCTCACCTTATCGATGCGATCGAAAACGACAGCTCGACCGACGAAGAAGTTAAGCACGCGTGCCACGTCAACAGAATGCTCATCGAGGCGTGCAACGCGCATCCCGATTTCATCCAATATCGCGCCCCTTCCTACAAAGACTAATATCTTTCTCACACCTCAAGCAACGCTTGAGGTGTCAGACTGAAGACAAACTCGTTCTTTACGCCCTTGAAGGAATATAGCTGATAAATACCAAGCTTACTCGATAGAGATAAGCTTGGCTTTTTTATAAGGAATAATTATATTTTTTTATAAGGGCTTTCACGAAAAACTCGACTGTCTTACCTCTGTAAGCCGACGCTCGTTTTTCGTGAAAAATAACTTCATTTCTCTCAGTCTTTCTCAGTTTGCAGACTTTGTCTGCAAACTGACACCTCAAGCAACTCTTGAGGTGTTTTTCACATTTCGACAAAACCCGCATATTATATTAGAAAAGACAAACCGAAAAAAAGGGGGAGGAACGCTTGATTCTTGTCTTTTCGTCAATAACGTACGCTCTAAAGGCTCGCGACCTGCTTTCACGTGCATCGATAAGCTCGGAGCTGATCAGATCGCCGCGAGTGCGAGAGATCAGAGGCTGCGGATACGGGCTGAAGCTCCAAAACGACAGCGTCGAGTCGGCAAAAACGATCTGCTCGGCATCGGGGATACGTATCCTATCAACGCTCGAGGATGTGAAACGAAGGTGAGAAGCGATCTGATATATTTTGATAATGCGGCGACCTCGTTTCCGCGGTCGAGACGAGCACTCGACGAGATGCGCCGGTTCTACAATTACTGCGGAAACGCGGGGCGAAGCGGTCACTCGCTCTCGATGAATTCGGGAGAGGCGGTATTTGAATGTCGGCGAAAGCTTTCCGACCACTATGGCTGCGAGACGGAGCGAGTCGTTTTTGTGCCGAGCGCGACCATCGGGCTCAACACCGCGATCCGTTCGCTTGTGAGGGAGGGCTCGACCGTTCTGATCAGCGACCTCGAGCACAACGCAGTCCTGCGCCCTCTCGCGTTGATGCATTCGCGCGCTGAGATCAAGCTGAAGACCTTCAAGACCGACCGCTTCAGCGACCACAAGACGCTCTCTTCGTTCAAAAATGAGCTTTGCGGTGACGTTTCGCTCGTCGTCGTTACTCACGCCTCGAACCTTTTTGGGCAGGTGTTACCGATCGAGCTGATCGCAAAGGAGGCAAAAGCCGCAGGAGCAAGCGTCATCATTGATGCGGCGCAAAGCGGAGGGTATCTTCACCTCGACGTCGACGACGCGGGGCTTGACGCGGTCGTGCTTGCCACCCACAAGGGTATCGGTGCTCCGTTTGGGTGCAGCGTGCTGATGTTCGGCAAGAACGCCTCGCCGAGAGATACTCTTATCGCAGGCGGAACGGGTAGCGCGTCCCTTTCGTCAAATATGCCCGAAGGTCTGCCTGACAGGTTTGAGGCGGGCACGCTTGATGCGCCTGCTATAGTTGGTCTTTCATATGCGATGGACGAGGTGGATTACAACGTATACGACGTTTTCTCTCTCGCCGAATACCTTCGCGACGAGCTGAGGATGATGAAGGGCGTTGAGCTGCACGGTGAAAGCGCTCTCGCGTTACCCGTTATTGCATTCACGAAGGACGGTCTCGACTCCGAGAGTCTCGCCGCCATGCTCAACGAAAGAGGTGTATGTGCTCGCGGTGGTTACCATTGTGCTCCGCTCGCTCACAGAGCTATCGGAACGATCGAGCACGGCGCAGTTCGGGTCAGCCTTGGAAAGCACAACACGCTTGACGAATGCAGAAGATTTATTGATATTCTTAATGCGATATAAAAAAGAGGCAGGCTGAGACAAATGAAGTTATTTTTCACGAAAAACGAGCGTCGGCTTACAAAGGTAAGGTAGTCGAGTTTTTCGTGAAAGCCCTTATAAAAAAATATAATTATTCCTTATAAAAAAGCCAAGCTTATCTCTATCGAGTAAGCTTGGTTTTTATCAGTTATATTCTTTCAAGGGCGTAAAGAACGAATTTGTCTTCAGCCTGAGAGCTTGTATGGTCTCCATACAAGCTCTTTCTATTTTTTAATTAAATTATTCGAGAGCTTCAAACACATCTACGAAGGTGGTCATCTTTGTTTCAAGAGTTGATTTGTAGCTATCGTAGAGAGTTGTGAAGTTTTGACCGCTTGCGGTGTTGTTGAGGATATCGGCAGCTGTTCCTGCGAAGCAATAAACGTAACCGATATCGCATCCGATGTTATCAAAGATGATATCGAGCATATCCTCGCTATCGTCGTCGCGGAGTCTTTGACCTTTGAGTGTCGTTTCAACGTATGCGGGCGTGATATAGTTTTTACCCTCTGCGCCGAGAACGTTCATAACGGTCGCAACGTTCTTTACTTGGCTCGGATCAACGTTGCCTGCTATCGCAAACGCGTTGCTGGGCCACGGAGTGAGCATCGAGCTGTATCTGTCTTGGTTTTCGTCATAAAGCGGAACGGGAAGGATACCGAAATCGACGTCCATCGCACGCATTCCTTCGATGTTGGAAAGTGCGTCCCAGAACATCAATGCTCTGCCTTCAACGAATGCGTCAACGAGGAGGTTGACGGGTGTGTTGGAAACACCGAAAAGGTCGTCTGCTCTTACGAAGCAGGTCTTGTCTGTAATAAACTCTTGGAATCTGTCGGCAACCTCTGCGCTGCGTTCACTGTAGCCTGAGGTTATGGGGTTTTTGTTGTTGTCGAGTGACGCGAACACCTCGCCTGCGCCGAAGAAGAACGCTTTGAAGTTATCGTTTTGTCCGCCGATACCGAATTTATCAAGATGGTTGATAGATCCGTTGTTGTCGACGTCCTCGTTATACATCTTCGCCCAAGTGTGAATAACGTCGATCGTCCATTTTTTATCCTTAACGAGCTGATAGGGGTTTTCGATCTCGAGGTCAGCCGCGAGGTCTTTGTTGAAGAACACTGCGGAGATAGAATCCTTTGCGATAAATCCGATATCACCCGTTACAAAATAGAGCTTACCCATAACGTCGACGGCGTCAATAAAGAATTCGTCCCACCATTCGCTTTGAAGCGACATATTCTCGATCTCGTTGAGGTTATAGAACTGACCGTTCATCGCGAGTGCACCCGCTTGGTAGAGCGAGGGAGCGACCATATCGAAGTCTCCCGTGCCGCTGTTTATTGCGGTTTCTACGAAGCTGACAAACTCACCTGTCTCACTTCTGTTGTTGCACGCTTCCATTTCTTCAACGATCTTAACGCCCAAAAGGGTCTCAACGATATCGTTTCTCGTTATGACCGCGTCGTTAAGCACGTTCTCTTCCATTTCCTCGGAGGAATTAAAGCCAAACTCCGTATATTTTACGGAAGAAGGGTCTGATGCGGTAGACAATATTATAAAATCGCCTTCCCACGAGAAGTCCTCGGGAACGGTTGCTTTATATACTGTTTTTCCGTCGGTGGAGGTAGTTTCGGACGTGTCCGTCGAGTTCTCCGTCGACGTCGTCGGTGTGCTTGTTTCTGTTTCGCCGCCGCACGAAACGAGGCTGACGACCATCAAAATGCAAAGAAGCATTGCTAAAAGCTTTTTCATAATAACTCTCCTGAATTATTCGGGACTATTCACCCAATTGCTCAAATGTATTGATGAGCTTCTGGATATCTTGGTTAGCCCAAATTTTATAGCTGTCATAAGTCGTTGTAAAGTTCGCGCCTTCGTTAACCTTATGGAGAAGATTGATTCCGAGATGTGCGAAGTCATAGATGTGACCGATGTCGCATCCAATGTTATTCAAGATGATATCGAGCATCTCCTCGCTATCGTCATCGCGGAGTCTTTGTCCTTTAAGTGTTGTTTCAACGTACGCGGGAGTGATGTAGTTTTTAGCTTCTGCGCCGAGAAGGTTGAGAACGATTGCAACATCCTCTACCTCGTCGGGCAATACGTTGATCGCAATACCTATGCAAGACGAGTTCCAAGGGTTGAGCATCGAATGATATCTCTCTTGGTTCTCATCATAGAGCGGGCAAGGCAAAATACCGAAATCGGTATCCATTGTTCTCATATCTTCGATACACAACATAGCGTCGCAGAAAAGAAGCGATCTGTCTTCAACGAACGCTTTTGTTGTAAGCTGAACAGGCGAGAGGGAATAGTCCCAGAGCTTGTTTGCGTTAACATAGCAAGCTGTATCTGTGGTGATCTCTTGGATCTTCGCCATAATATCGGGTATACGGGTGCCCTCAATGGTCATATAGGGATTTCCGTTTTCGTCGCATTTCGCGATAGTTTCGCCTGCGGCATAGAAGAACGCCCACATATTGTCGTTTTGTCCACCCATACCGAATTGGTCAAGGTGACCGATAACGTTATCGCTATCGAGGTCCTTCGAGAAGAGCTTCGACCATTTTGAAATAGTATCAAACGTCCATTTGTTGTTTCTGACGAGCTCATAGGGGTTTTCAAGCTCGAGGTTTGCGGCGATCTCTTTATTGAAGAGCACTGCCGTGATAGAGTTTCTTGAATAGAAGCCGATATCACCGGTAACAAAATAGAGCTGACCGAGCACTTCTGCTTCATCAACGAAGAACGCATCCCACCATTCGCTTTGAAGCGCCATATTTTCGATCTCTGTGAGATCATACATATGTCCCTTGAGTGCCAACGCACCTGCTTGATAAAGCGAAGGAGTGATCGCAGAGAAATCCGCTGTTCCGCTGTCGATAGCCTGGTTAATGATGGTTACGAATTCGCCTGTATTAAAACGGTCTGTTGAAAGCACCATATCCTCAACGATCTCAGCACCGATGATATCCTCAACGATATCATTTCTCGTTGCAACAGCATCGTTGATAACGGTAGCTTCCATATCCTCAGCACCGTATCCGAACTCGGTGTATTTGAGATTGGAAAGATCTGCCCAAGTACTTTTGATGATAAACTGCTCTTCGCCCCACTTGAAGCCTTCGGGGACGTTTGCGCTGTATTTTATCGTCGTTTCCGTCGACTCTTCTGCGGAAACATCGCTTTCCGTCGAAACGGCGTCGCTCGTTGCCTTGCTCGTTTCTTCCGTCGGCGTGCAAGCGCAAACTGCCACGAGCATCACAAGGCAGAGCAAAACAGCTAATGTCTTTTTCATTGCTTTCTCCTTAAAAATTTAAGATTTTTAATAAATATATGAACAATTTATTAATTAGCTTGTATTATACCACAAAAAATTCACATTGTCAACAAATCGACTCGCTATTGCCAAAAAGAAAAGCACACGGAAAAAGACGAGCTTCTCCGTGTGTTTTTCAAAGGTGTGTATAATATCTTCTGCGTAATTATTTGTTGAATATCGTATGGACGAGAGCAACGAACTCGTCTGCGTCCATGCCGTTTTTGTCCAAGATCCAACGCTTGAGCAACAAAATGAACGAATCGGTGTAAAAATCACGTGCGAATTTGGTCGACGGCAACACGTACAGATCACGAACCCTCTGCTCGATGATCGGCTCGAGGCGCTCGCGGAAATGCTCGGTAAACGAATTTTGTCCCTCGATCTTAAATGCACGGCGATAAAAATCGCGGTTTGTGTAAAGATATTGGCACAGCTCGGCGAATCCGCTCGGGTCTGTGGAAGCATCGATCATAAATTCGCAATCGAATATCCAATTCAAAAGGTCGTATTTGTCCTTGAAGTGATAATAGAAGCTTTTTCTGTTCATAAAACAACGGTCGCAGATCTCCCCCACACTGATCTTCTCGAACGGTTTCTCTTTAAGAAGCTCCTTCAGTGAATTAGCAAGTGCTTTTTTTGTTATTGTAGAATCAGCCAATTTTGTTTCTCCTATTAATATATAATTCCATAATGCTCAAGCACGATCTCGACCCCCATCAAGATGAGTACTATTCCGCCGATAAGCTCGGCTTTTGATTTATACTTCGTTCCGAAGATGCCTCCGATCTTCACGCCTACCGCCGACAATGCGAAGGTAGTCACACCGATCAAAAGCGCCGCGGGTATGATCTCAACGTCGACAAGCGCAAACGTAACGCCCACCGCCATCGCGTCGATGCTCGTTGCGACCGCAAGCGGAAGCATCGCCTTAAAGCAAAAGGAGCAATCGACCTTTTCGTCCTTCTCGAACGATTCCTTGATCATATTGGCACCGATCAACACGAGCAGCACAAGCGCGACCCAATGCGACACGCCCGTTATCAGATGTTCAAATTTATCTGCCAACCAATATCCGAGCGTTGGCATCAATGCCTGAAACACTCCGAAATATGCACCGACTGTCAAGGTTTGGCGTACGGTCGCTTTCCCAACGGAAAGGCCTTTACAGACCGCGACGGCGAACGCATCCATCGACAAGCTCAGTGCGATCAAAAATAGCTTTGTGTACTGCATTTCTTTTCTCCGAAAAAAAAGACGAAACTCTACCCGCGAAGAAGCAGATAAGTCTCGCCAATTAAGATGAAGCCAGGAAAATTCCGGTTGTTGACTTTCATCGCACGCGCTCGTGCCGACTACTCCCTTAATTTTACGCTTGCATTTTAACATATTCAATAATATTTTTCAAGTGGTTTAACAAATTTTTTTGGTCATTTTCATAAATATGTCACAAATAGTAATAATATCCATCAGTGGTATTAATTTTTGACTATAATTTAAAAATATGTATTGAAGTTAAAAAAGAAATGATTTATAATATCAGTATACTTTTGGGAGGTAATTATATTGATACACACAAAAAGCATCAACACCGTTCTTTCGGAGCTTTCCACCGACGCTAAGCTCGGGCTTTCCGGTGCGGCTGCGAAGGAGCGGCTCGAAAAAAACGGCGAAAACAGATTAAACGAAAAGAAGAAAAAGTCGCTTGTACGTCGTTTTTTTGAGCAATTTTGCGACGCGATGATAATTATATTGATAGTTGCGGCGATAGTTTCGTTCGCGATAGCGATCGTTGAGGGCAATCCGAAGGAGTTTTTCGAGCCTTGCTTGATCCTCGTTATCGTTATCCTCAACGCTGTGATGGGTGTTTTCCAAGAAAACAAAGCCGAAAAGGCGCTCGACGCACTCAAGGGGCTTTCCGCACCGCACGCCCGCGTGATCCGCGACGGACGCGAGATGGTCATCGATGCGAAGGATCTCGTTGTCGGCGATATCATCAAGCTTGAAGCAGGCGATTTTATCCCCGCAGATGCGCGCCTCATCCAAAGCTCGAGCTTGAAGAGCGAGGAATCCGCATTGACGGGTGAGTCCGTTCCGTCCGAAAAGGATGCCTATGCTGAGATCTCAGCCGACGCACCGCTCGGCGACAGGACCAATATGGTATTCTCAGGCTGCTCGATAACCTACGGAACTGCGCTTGCGGTAGTTACGGCGACGGGTATGGACACCGAGATGGGCAAGATCGCGAATCTTCTCGAGGGCGAGGCGGAAACACAGACACCGCTCCAGCAAAAGCTCGCTCAGCTCGGAAAATATCTCGGATTTATGGCGCTCGGCGCGTGTGCGATAATATTCGTCATCGGTATCATCAGCAAGATACCGCCGATGGAGATATTTATGACCGCGGTATCGCTTGCGGTATCGGCGATCCCCGAGGGGCTTCCTGCGATAGTTACGATCGTTTTATCGATCGGCGTACAGCGTATGGTAAAGAAAAATGCGATAATCCGCCGTCTGCCTGCGGTAGAAACGCTCGGAAGCGCATCGATAATCTGCTCCGACAAGACGGGCACGTTGACACAAAACAGAATGACGCTCGTTCGTGCTTATCTCGACGACGGCACGGTCGAGGAGATCGGCTCGCAAAACGGCGAGGGGATAAGAGAGCTTTTAAAATACGGAACGCTTTGCTCGGACGGTACTGTCGTATTTGACGAGAACGGCGAAACACACATCGGTGACCCCACCGAGACGGCGATCGTTTATGCGGCGCACAAGAACGGTATGCCGAAATCTGAGCTGAACGAGAGATACGAGCGACTCGCTTCGCTTCCGTTCGACTCCGACAGAAAGCTGATGAGCACCATCAACCTTATCGACGGAAAAAAAGTCGTTATCGTCAAGGGTGCTTTCGATATGATGATAACTCGTTGCACGAGCGGTAACGTTGAAGCCGCGCGCGAGATGACGAACAAGATGAGCGAGGATGCGCTTCGCGTGCTCGCGATCGGATACAAATATATTGACGAGGTTCCTGCCGTTTTGACGAGCGAGGAGCTCGAAAAGGACCTCACGTTGATGGGACTCGTCGGAATGATCGACCCGCCGCGCCCCGAGGCGAAGGATGCGGTCGCGATATGCAGAAGAGCGGGTATCAAGCCCGTTATGATAACCGGCGACCACGTTGTTACCGCTTCCGCGATAGCTCGTGAGCTCGGAATACTGACCGACGGCGACAAGGCGATCACAGGTGCGCAGCTTGATGCGATGACCGACGAGGAGCTTGATGCCGAGGTCGAGCACATTGCCGTTTATGCACGTGTATCCCCCGAAAACAAGATCCGCATCGTAAAGGCTTGGCAACGCAAGGATCAGGTCGTTTCGATGACGGGCGACGGTGTCAACGATGCGCCTGCGCTTAAAGCTGCCGACATCGGATGCGCGATGGGTATCACGGGTACTGACGTCGCGAAGGGTGCGGCTGATATGACGCTGACCGACGACAACTTCGCAACTATCGTTGATGCGGTAAAGGAAGGCAGAGGCATTTATGCGAACATCAAAAAGGTCGTCGGCTTCTTGCTCGGCACGAACATCGGTGAGGTGTTCACGGTGTTCTTCGCGATGCTTTTGTGGCAAAAGTCACCGCTTCTCTCGATGCAGCTGCTCTGGATCAACCTCGTTACCGACAGCCTGCCCGCGATCGCGCTCGGCATGGAGCCGGTCGAACGTGACGTTATGGACAAAAAGCCGAAGCCGAAGAACGAGGGGCTTTTCGCTCACGGGTTCGGTGTTCGTGTAGTTTTGCAAGGCTTTATGTTCGGACTGCTCTCGCTCGTGGCGTTCAAGCTCGGCGAGATCATGGGCGGCTCTGTTGAAGCAGGGCGCACGATGGCGTTTATGGTGCTTGCGCTCTCGCAAGTAGTCCAAGCATACAATATGAGAACAGATCACTCGCTCTTTAAGTTCGGGTTCTTCGGAAACAAGAAGCTCAACGGCGCGGCACTCGTCTCGATCGTGCTCGTCGCACTCGTGCTCTTCACTCCGCTCGCAACACTCTTCGGGCTCGTCACACTCCCGATCAAGCTGTATCTCATCGCACTTGCACTCATCATCGCACCGCTTCCGCTTATGGAGCTATATAAGCTTATACCTTCGGCGACCAAAGGGAACTTTTGAAAAAGATTCCCTTTGGAAACCTTCAAAACTTTTTGTATTCTTTTTCCGACGAGGCATCTTGGTGCTTCGTCGGAAATTTTATTTTGTGCGTTTTAGACACCTCGTCGGAAAAAGTGTGCAAGAAGCTCTAAAGACTCTAAAGAACCCTCTCAAAAATCCTCTTTAATAGTCAAAAGTATATAAATAAGCAACAATAAGCAGAAAGTGACACAAGATCAAAAGTTTTGATCGAACTTTTTCTGCCGGCGGCAGCGCCGTATTCCGTGAAGCTTTTTCGGTAGCGAAACGTTTCTATCACCATAGGATTGAAAGCTTTGATCGAACTTTTCTGCCGGCGGCACTCTTGAAGGGGTACTTTTTTCGAAAAAGTACCCCCTCAAACTCCCCCCAAAAAAACTCAAATCGTGGGGTATGACTTGACAGTACTGAAACAGCTTCGTCACCAAAGAATTAAAAGTTTTACTCGATTTTTTTCTAAAAAATCGTGCGGGTCAAGGGGCGCATAGCCCCTTGGATATAACAGCCAAGATATGTTTTGGCTTTGCAACCGTTTTCAGTCAAGGCGTCGCCTTATGGCGACCATATTTCACGAATTAAAAAGACGGCATTGCCGTCTTTTTATTTGTCGGATTTTAGGGTGCGCCATCAGGCGCACGACTGCACTGAAGCACCAATCAAGTGGGTTGCATATCAGTATCGTCGCTTTCAAGGGAGAGCTCACACACTATTGCAAGCAATAGTGTTGGGTTTTGGCTTCGCCAAAAACGCGCCCCTTGACCCGCACAACCTTTGAAAAGGTTGACGAAACTTTAAATCCTATGGCGATAGAAACGTTTCGCTACCGAAAAAGCTTCACGGAATACGGCGCTGCCGCCGGCAGAAAAGGTTGACGAAACTTTCAATCCTATGGCGATAGAAACGTTTCAGCACCGAAAAAGCTTCTTGATTAATGCCGCATTATTTGATATAATCAAATTAACAAAGGGAGAGGTGGCAGATATGAGCCTATATTATACCAATAAGCCGATAGAAAAAATTGAGCCGAAGATTGCGGAGCATCCCTCGAATGAGCGAGTAAACGTGCTTCGCGGTGTGCCGATCCATGCGATCGAAGAAAAGACCTTTTTCGCAAACAAGGGTGAAAAACCGAAAAAGAACTACGACACCGACAGCACGCTTCTTACCGACGGCGAATACAGCCCCGACAGGCACTATCCCAACAAGGAATGGTTCCATCTCCACGGTGGCGGCGGCAGAGTTATCACGTTCAAGCTTCCGCACCTTTGCGCGATCGACGGCTTCCTGCTTTCGACCTGCCGTGACGACGTCGTCGCCGTTCGTTCGCCGAGATACATCAAGCTCCGCGCGTCTGCCGACGGCGAGGTGTTTGAGACGGTATACGAAAACAACGACACTCGCACCGACCGCGATCTGCGGATAATCAAATTTGAGGGCAGCTTCGACAAGGTGAAGGCGGTCTACGTACAGCTTGTCGTTGATGCGATACATCACGTCTATATCGACGAGTTCGAGCTTTTTGGGTGCACAGACGTTTCGGGTGCACGCTCGCCGATCGGTGACGACAAGCCGATATTCAACGAGTTCCCGAGTCCGATCGAGGTAAACGCGTTCCCGCCCGACGACGTTATGGGCGCGAACAACATCACCTTGACCTATAACTACCGCCCGATCGACGAGAACAAGGGCTTACAGACCGAGGAAAAGTATCTCCCGATGGTCGCCTACCTTGACCGCGACGGCAACATCGTTGACACGTTTATGGACGGGTTTTTATACTTGCCCGACGTTTCGTTCGATTTCAGCCCGCGCGGACAGCACGCTGAAGGGTGGCAGGACTATATTGACAGCGTTTTCGTCGAGGGTAAGAACGTCTCTGCGCTCAACTCCGTCGCAAAAAAGGTGGGAACGGCGCTGGGGGAACCCGACTATAAGGTGAAGGTATTCTTCACGATACTATACACGTTCACGGGGTATGACGATTTCGGCTACGTGAACGGCGAGCATCTTGTGTTCGACAACCCCGAGAGCAGAAAAAAGGCGATAAAATGGATGATCGACTCGATGATCTCGCGCTACGAGGCGGGCGGCTACACGAACACGGAGCTGAAGGGCTTTTATTGGTTTGAGGAATCGCTGAACCCGACGGACAGATACGAGGGCGAGCTGATCAAATTCGCTTGTGACTACGTGCAGTCAATGGGGTATAAATGCTTTTGGATACCCTATTTCCGTGCGCTCGGATATGAGACCTGGCAACGCTATGGGTTTGACATCGCGTGTATGCAGCCGAACTATATGTTCGACCACTCGATCCCGAAGCAACGGCTCTACGACACGGCTGCGGAGGCGAGGCGGATGGGAATGTGCGTTGAGCTTGAGGTCTGGAAGATATACGAGGGTGAAAACGGCGAGCTTGACGCGGAGAGCGAGGAGAACGTCAAACGCTTCATCGAATACCTCGAGGTCGGCAAGGAGACGGGATATATGCACACGTCGAAGATGTACTACCACGGAAGCGCACCCGGCAGCGTTATCACGAACGGCTGGAGGAGTAAAAACCCAAAATACCGCGAGATGTACGACAAAACCTACCTTTTTGCAAAAAAGAAGCTGTAAAAACACAAAAAGCTTGGAGTAAAGAAATGAACGATATTTCCAAAGACGATTTCTCCCCATATTTTGATGATATTTTGGCATCCTCCGATCAATGCTTGTTTCTCGGAACGTGGAGTCCTTATGATTCCCGATCGAAGCTCCACTATCACAAGCAGCTCGAGCTTGGGCTATGTCTCTCGGGCAGAGGTGTGTTTTATATTCAAGGTGAGGTATACCCATTCTGCGCCGGCGATATTTCACTTATCTATCCGTGGGAAAGCCATATTGCGCAGAGCGCACGGAGTGCGCCGAGCAACTGGGTGTTTTTGACCGTTGATACCGACGAGCTGTTCAAGGGTGCGGCAGGTGATGCGGTGCTAAAGGGCTTGGCTTTTCAGCCGCTTGGCACGGGGCGTGTGTTGAGTGCTGAGGAAAATCGGAGCGTAGCCTTTTATTTGAATCGGCTGATATCGTTATATAACGACGAGCGATATCTTCACCACGAGAAGAGACCGCATTATGCCGCTTTATTGTCCTGCTTTTTGTTTGAAAGCGCAAGGTGGGAAAAATGGTCAAAGCCGATGCAGCTTGACGGATATAGCGACCGTTTGAAAACCATCTATCCCGCTATTCAATATATTTTAAATCATTACAACGAAGACGTCAGCGTCATACAGCTATGCGAATGCTGTCATTTGAGCTCTGCTCACCTTCGCAGGTCGTTTGACTCTATCGTCGGTGTCTCTCCGATCGCGTTTTTGCACAAGATCAGAATAAACCACGCTTGCAGTGCACTCAGAGATTCGGCTTTATCGATAATTTCCGTTGCAGAGCAATGCGGATATTCTTCGTTGAGCTCGTTTAACCGACAATTTCGAAAATGGATGAACCATTCTCCGACCGAGTATCGCGAGCTGAACAAAGGCGAGTATGATGTTAACTACCAAAAATGAACGAAGGAACGCTCCCACGATAGCGTGTTATCCTTAACGGAGAACACGCTAACTAAGTTTGCCCTGCGGGCAAGTGAAGTTATCTTCGATAGTGAAGTTCACTATGTGAGTGAAGTTTCGCCTGACGGCGAAGTGAGGGCAAACTTAACTTCACTGTGAGCCTTAGCGAGCAACTTCACTGTGTATCACACAACTTCACTTTTGCGACAGCAAAAACTTCACTGACAGAAAAAACAAGAGCAAGCACATAAGGTTTTATCCTTGCGTGTTTGCTCTTTCTGTTTGTTAGTGGATTTGGGCTACTGCCAACTGCATTTGTACTCACAAACGCGATGCTCGCACTTATAGTTGTTTTTCAATTTCTCCGTTAAGAGCATTCACGCTATTGTGGGAGCTTTTTTGTATAGTCAAATGAGCGAAACTGCACAATAAATGAGCATTAATGCGTTGAGAGAAGCGGAAAAAATCAATATAATTAAATTAACAAGTATCTTTACTGTAAGGAGAGCAGTTTTATGTATTTCAACAATGATTTGAAACAGCCCGATAAGCTTGAAGATATCCTTGCGCTTCGAGTATCGGATGCTGACGTTTCTCCGAGCTGCCCCGACCGCTTGAGCTCACGAATCAAGGGTGCGCTTGTCGGACGGCTCGCGGGGTGTATGCTCGGCGTACCCGTGGAGAATTATTCGATATTAAGGATGCAAGCTATCGCGATGGAGAGCGGGACCTCGTTTCCGCCGACAACGTATTGGAAGGGCACCGATCGCGAGGAGTATATGCACTACGGTATCAACTCAATTACGGAATATCTCGAGGACAATATTTGTTGTGCCGCAGGAGACGACGACGTAACGTACGTTATGCTCAATCTGTTGCTCCTCGAGAAGTACGGCAAGAATTATACCGTTGATGACGTAGGAAGGCTTTGGGTAGACATTTTGCCCTACGCTTGCACGGCGGAGTATGACGCTTTGGTTCAATTAAAGGCAGGCACCAAGGCGGAGTTTGCCGCTAATTTCGGAAATTACGTTGAATGGATCGGTGCGGCTATCAGAGCGGACGCCTTCGGATACGCTTGTGCGGGAGATCCCGTCGGTGCCGCAAAGCTATGCTTCAACGACGCATATCTTTCCCATCGCAAAAACGGTATCTATGGCGAAATGTTTTGCGCCGCCGCTATCGCCGCCGCGTTTGCCTCGGAAGCTCCGCTTGACGCTATTCGCGTGGGTATGAAGCAGATCCCTGCCGAAAGCGAATTGTATCAAGCGCTTGAATGGGCGTTTTCCGTGCAGGACAAGGTGACCTGCTATGCTCGTGCGAGAATACTTATTGATGAAAAATTCGGCAATATGAATCCCGTCCATACTATCAACAATATGGTCGCGATAGTTTTCTCGCTTATGCTCGGCGGGGATGATTTCGACAAATGTATTAGTGAATGTATTGCCATCGGGCTTGACAACGATTGTACGGGTGCTACGGTCGGAAGCATTATCGGCGCGTTTCTCGGAATCGAGGGGATCCCGTCGCATTGGTACGACAGATTCAACGACAAGATAATGACTTATATTATCGGGCACGGCGAGTTCTCACTCGAGGATGCTGTAAAAAGGTTCGTTAGCCTGAATGAAAAATAATATGTGATCATTCCAACCAAGAAAGGAGTTTATTTATGAAACACAGCTTTATTTCCGCAATATCAATAATACTTTGTACGGTTATTTTCTTTTCTATGCTTACTTTCTTAGCTTCGTGCGATACAAGTCCATCAAATTCAAGCGACGCTGAGCATTCGCAGACAAACAGCGAGAGCAGTCAAATTGACAACGAGAGCACTCCCCCGCTCATCGAAGCCGACGTAGCTTTGACCGAGGACCGATTATACGACAAGATCTCGGGCTCTTGGGTAGGTCAGATGGTCGGCGTTACTTGGGCGGCTTCGACGGAATTTCTTTATAACGGAGTGATGATCCCCGAAAAAGACGTTCCGAAATGGGTTCCCACGATGGTTAACGACGCATTTTTGCAGGACGATCTTTACGTTGAGGTTCCCTTTATGGAAGCGATGGTCGAGCACGGTGTCGATGCAACCATCGAGGAGATCGCGCCCTATTTCCGCGATTCCGAGTTTATGCTTTGGCACGCAAACGAGCAAGGCAGACGAAACCTCCGAAACGGGATCGAGCCGTCACTTGCAGGTCATTATAAATACAACCATCACGCCGACGATATCGATTGGCAGATAGAGGCTGATTATCTTGGCAACGTTTTCCCGGGGATGCCGTCGCTTGCCGCGAAACGCGCTTTTGAGATCGGGCATTTGGTGAATTACGGTGACGGCGTTTATGGCGGTGTTTTTGTCAGCGCGATGCATTCCGCCGCGTTTTATACGGACGAGCTTGACAAGGTCATTCAGATCGGCATCGAGTCCATACCCGAAGGGACGAAGTTCCGCACCGTTTGCGATCAGGTAGTATCCTGCTATGAGGCGGGAATGCGTTGGGAAGAGTGTTGGGTGAAGATCGACAACGATTGGGGCAAGGACGACAAATGTCTTGACAGCCAAAACGAGATCAACATCGACGCAAAGCTCAATGCTGCATACATATTGATAGGCTTACTGTGGGGCGAGGGCGATTTTGGTGAAACGATAAAGATCTCGATGCGTTGCGGACAGGACAGCGATTGCAACCCGTCAAGTGCCGCCGCTGTTTTGGGAACGTTATACGGCCTTTCGGGAATTCCCGAGGAGTACAAGAGTGCGGTCGATTACGAGCAAAGGAAATTTTCCTATACTGAATATACGCTCAAGGATTGCATCGACCACAACTTCGCTCTTGCCAAGGAAGCTCTTCAAGGCTTCGGTGCAACGAAAGACGGCGACACGTGGAAATACAGATCAGTCTATGGCGTCAAAGCCGTACCCTTCGAGCAATGGGGCGACGATGAATTGACTTTATATATGGACGTATTGCCGAACATCAGCGGTGAAGTGCAGATAAAAATTTCGTACGTTCTGCCGAAGGGATGCGATGCAAACAGCATATCGTATTCCTTCGATATGGGTGACGGAACGATCAAAAACGAGCTTTTAACAACGTATACCTACACCAAAGCAGGAGTATATACGATGAAATGCACCGCAGAGGCAGGCGGCAAAAAGGCAGTCGTTGAGAAAGTGATCGATATGAGCGACTACCGAGGCGACCGTGAATTTAACGTGACGCCGTCGTGCTCCGAGACGTCACCGCAAGGAAGCGGAAGCAAGGATATCGGAATTATATACGACGGCAATATCCCGAACCAATTTACAGCGCAACCAACGGATCAATACGACACGTACGGCGGCAACCCGCCTGCAACGGATTGGTATGCGCTTGAGTTTGACAAGCTTGTAACAGTGACCGAGGTCCATTTCACAGAGGGCGGTCATTTCTGGGACGGCGGTTGGTTCATCAAGACGCCGAGCATCGAGCTGTTGATAGGCGGAGAATGGGTGAAAGCAGACGTGAGCTGTGAGCCGTCATACGTTGAGAACGACACGTTGGAAGCCCACGGCGACGGCTATGAAACGTTCACGTTCGTATTGGCACAAGCGACCTCTTGTAACGGCTTGCGCGTTATCGGCGCGGCAGGCGGGCTCAGCAGATTCGTCTCGTGCGCAGAGCTCGATTTCGAGTTTACAAGCGTTGAATAAACCATATGCCTTTGGAATCCTTTCAAAAATTTTTTATTGCTTTTTCCGACGAGGTGTCATAACCACACAAAATACAAAAAATCGCGGGTGGAGGGCTACTTCTCATAAGGAAGTTTAATTTCTCCTTGTAGGGACAGGCGTCCTCGACTGTCCGTCCGAGACAGGCGTCCTCGACTGTCCGTCCGAGACAGGCGTCCTCGACTGTCCGCAAAGGTATAAATGCAACGCAGAAAACAAATAATTAACCCCAACAGATTTTTCAAAACCTGTTGGGGTTTTCGCAATATTGATTTGGCAAACTATTTTATTAAACCTTTCAAAAAGTGTTTATTCCATTTTCTTCGGTAAAAGGAAATTTCAAGAGCAATTCGCTTTTTACTATGCTTATTTTCATCAGCAAGAATAACAGGTATATTATGCAGGGCGTCTTTTAAATCGTAAATTCTATCTGCATTGGGTTCTTTTAAGCAATTTAATAACTCTTCAAACATAACTGAAAGAATTTGATATGCAAAATCATCTTTTATAATTTTGACACCATATGTATAAACATTTTTAATCTGTATCCATTGCCATTCTTCATATTCTTTTAGTTCATTGACCTCGGACAAAATATTACGGATAATATTCATATCAACCGTGTTATCTTTTTGCTTGGTATCGATCACATCTTTGATTGCTTTTGACACGGCATAGTCATATTTCAGACTGTTTGATCGCATCAAGACAATAGACCAATATATGTCATAAAAATCATAATTTGATAGTAACATAATTATTTCTTCACCCCTATACGTATTTTCTGTTTTTTCGCCAGTTTCGCCTTTGTATTACAAAGGCTTCGGGCTTAGCCCATACCCCTATTCTTTTGTGTATAATTCGTCATAATACCAACGAATCGGGTTTTCATATATATACTTTACATGTTCTTCATAGTCATCGCGGTTACGAATTATATGATCGTTGAAACGAGCTTGCCAAATGTTTTCGCCATACTCCTTATTGCAAAAGCGCTTGAATGTCGATACAAATTGAGAGCACGCGTTGTTCGCTCTTTCAACATTTGTAAACATTCTTATGAGAAAGAGCCTACGCCGTCTTTTTTTATATTATTATGGGGGCGCATTTCGTCGGGTAGAGGTCGAGCTGTTCGCTAAACGCGAGCGAGATGACGTTGTCTGCGATGGTGTGGTTACTGTACTGCTGCTTTGCGACTTTGGTATTGAGCCGATCGGAATCCGCGATGCGTGTGAGCACGGGGATCGTTGCTTTATTGAGCAGCGCTGTCATATCACGCTTTGCGCCCAACAGTATCGTATACTGCGGTGCGGTATGGACGGATTCCTTCGTAACACCGAAAAACGCGTTTCTGACGAGCCGTTTTGCTCGTGCGACGGTGAAGTCGACACCTACGAGTGCTTTCACGAGCGAGCTATAGCTGCTTGCGCCAAGCACTGCTTTTTCGAGCCGATATTCCGTGCCGCCGCTGCAATCATAGAACCTGCTGAGCGTTTTTGCGTCTGTCATTCTCAGCTTCGGTATGATCGTAGTATCGAGCATAGTGCTATCTATTCTGATGCCGTCGCTCATCGGCGGTAGGTTTTCGAGCATTGCGTCATACTCGAGCGAGCGAAGATACGTCGCTGACAGCTTCGTTTGGTCGCGAAGTAACGGGATCAGCTCGAGCTCGCCGTTACACGCGATGATATACTCGACCGCAAGGATATTATTCTGCTTTGTTATCGCGTCGCCATACTCCTCGCTGAGCGTTTTCTCGACTATCCTTTGTCTCGCCTTCGGCATCGATACGTTTTTCTCACGATCAATTGTCGTTTTCAATTCCGCTTTAACGCTATCATCTCCCAAAAACCGTGCGAGCTCAAAAACAAGCTCGGGCGACTCACAGCCGAACGCCAATGCGTCGACACCAAGCCCTTTTGCCAGCGCAACACCGCTTCTCGCAAAATCACCTGCACTCGTCATCGAATACGGAAACGGAAGCTCGACGACGATGTCTGCGCCGTTTTGAAGTGCCGTTCTTGCTCTCGAATACTTCTCGAAGAGCGCGAGGTCTCCGCGCTGTACCGTGTTACCGCTCATTATGGAGATGACGTTATAACCGAGCTCGTGCAATTTGTCGAGCTGATATTTATGCCCGTAGTGGAACGGGTTATATTCGCAGATGACTGCGGCAGTTTTGTTTTCCATTTATGTTGCCTTTACTTTCTCAAATGTACTTGAAAAATAGAATTCGGTGTGCTATAATGTTTAGTGGTCTAAATGTATTATATATCAAAATTAAAGCATCGTCAACAAGAAAGGAAAAAATAATGTACGTATTAGTTGTTAACGCCGGTTCTTCCTCGCTCAAATATCAGGTTTTCAATATGGAAAACGAAGAAGTTATCGCAAAGGGCGTTGTTGAAAAGATCGGTGTAATGAAAACAGACGAAAGCGGTGCAAAGGTGCCCGCTGACGGTATCACTACCTACAAGCGTCTCTCCGACGGAACAGAAAACAGACAGGAAATGGTTATCGCTAACCACTCCGTTGCTACTGAGCTTATGCTCGGTAACCTTCTTTCCGCTGAGCACGGTATCATAAAGAGCCTCGACGAGATCTATGCGGTCGGTCACCGCGTGGTCAACGGCGGTAAGTGGCTCACAAAACCCACGCTCGTTAACGACAGCGTTATCGCTGACCTCAGAAAATGTCTCGATATCGCGCCCGTTCACACGAAAGCGCACCTCATGGGACTCGAGGGATGTATCGAGCATATGCCCAAAACACCCCAAGTGCTCGTTATCGACACTGCGTTCCATTCCACTATGCCCAAAAAGGCTTATACATACCCGATCAAAAAGGAAACTCGCGAGCGTCTCTCGATCCGTCGCTACGGATTCCACGGAAGCAGCCACAGATACGTTTCCGCTAAGGCGATCGAATACCTCGGCAAAGGCGCTGAAGGTACGAAGGTCATCACCTGCCACCTCGGTAACGGCTCCTCTATCGGCGCTGTTAAGGACGGCAAGATCGTTGATACGTCTATGGGATTCACTCCCCTCGAGGGCGTTATCATGGGCTCGCGTTGCGGCTCGATCGACCCCGCTATCGTCCCCTTCGTTATGGAAAACGAGGGTATCGCCGCTAAAGATATGGGCGACTGGATGAACAAGGAGTGCGGATTCCTCGGTATGTGCGGCTCAAGTGACTTGCGCGACGTTGAACGTATGATCGGCGAAGGCAACGAGGAAGCTAAGCTCGCGCTCGATATCCTCGGATACCAAGTTAAAAAGTACGTCGGCTCTTATGCAGCCGCTATGAACGGAGTCGACGCAGTCGTCTTCACCGCAGGTATCGGCGAAAATAACCCCACTATCCGCCAGCTCGCTATGGAAGGTATGGAGTTCTTCGGTATCAAGATCGATCCCGAAAAAAATAAAAACGCAAGAAGCCTCGCTGAACCGATCGATATCTCCGCCGATGACTCCAAAGTGCGTATCTACGTCATCTTCACTAACGAAGAACTCGTTATCGCACGCGATACTAAAGAAGTCGTCGATAACCTCTAGTTTTATTATGTCTCCGACGGCCTAAGGGAACTTTTGAAAAAGTTCCCTTAGGAATCCCTCAAAACTTTTTGTATTCTTTTTCCCCAACGGGCACTCTGTTGCTCCTTGGGGATTTCTTTTTTTGCAAAGGAAAGCACCCGTTGG
>JAFSCS010000021.1 GCA_017436675.1 Clostridia bacterium
GCACCCTAAAATCCGATAAATAAAAAGACGGCAATGCCGTCTTTTTTAATTCGTGAAATATGGTCGCCATAAGGCGACGCCTTGATTGAATGTAGTTGCAAAGCCAAAAAGTATCAATGCCGTCACTTTTCGGGGGCGCTGCCCCACGTCCCCGCGAGCTTTTGGAAAAGCTCGACCAAAACTTTTGATTCTATGATGCTCTCTGTTTGCTGTTGCTTATTTATACCTTTCATTGATTTGAGAGTAACTCTCTATAGAAGCTTTCCTTTAGAGGCTTTCAAGCTTCTTTTCTATCACTTTTTTCCGTCGAGGTGTCAAAATCGCACAAAATAAAAATCCCGACGAAGTAACGGATACCTCGTCGGAAAAAAGCAATAAAAATCTTTGAGGGGATTCTTAAGGGGAACTTTCTATAGAAAGTTCCCCTTAAGTCAAACAAAAATATAATAATTAGTCAGCGAAGCAGTCTTTACGGGAGAGGTTTATTCTGCCCTTGTCGTCGATCTCGATGACCTTGACCTTGATGGTGTCACCGATGGAAACAACGTCCTCAACCTTAGCAACGCGCTTCTTGTCGAGCTTGGAAATGTGAACCATACCTTCCTTGCCGGGCGCGAACTCAACGAACGCACCGAAGTTCATGATACGAGTAACCTTGCCGGTGAACTCCATACCAACCTCAGGCTCGAATACGATAGCGTTGATGATGTCGAGTGCCTTGTAAGCGTTGTCCTTGTTAACTGCACAAATGAATACGGAGCCGTCGTCCTCAATGTCGATCTGAGCACCGGTGTCAGCAACGATCTTTTGAATGACCTTACCGCCTGTACCGATAACCTCACGGATCTTTTCGGGATCGATCTTCGTTTGGATCATCTTGGGCGCGTATTCGGAAACGTCATCTCTCGGTGCAGCGATGCACGGCATAAGGATGTCGTTGATAATGTAGAGACGGCCCTTACGTGTTGTCTCAAACGCATTCTTGATGATCTCGGGTGTAAGACCGTCGATCTTGAGGTCCATCTGAATGGATGTGATACCGTTAACAGTACCTGCAACCTTGAAGTCCATGTCGCCGAAGAAGTCCTCGAGACCTTGGATGTCGATCATCGTCATCCAACGCTCACCCTCGGTGATAAGACCGCAGGAGATACCTGCAACGGGATTCTTTATCGGAACACCTGCATCCATAAGAGCAAGTGTGGAACCGCAAACGGAAGCTTGAGATGTCGAACCGTTGGATGAAACTACCTCGGATACGACACGAATAGCATAGGGGAATTCTTCCTTGGAGGGAAGTACAGCCTCGAGTGAACGCTCAGCGAGCGCACCGTGACCGATCTCACGACGTCCGGGCGAACGGGAAGCCTTAGCTTCACCTGTGGAGAATCCGGGCATATTGTAGTGATGCATGTATCTCTTTGTGTCTTCCTCGTCGATACCGTCAAGGAGCTGTACCTCGCGCATAGGAGCGAGAGTAGCAATAGACATAACCTGAGTTTGTCCGCGAGTGAACATACCCGATCCGTGTGTTCTCGGAAGAATACCGACCTCAGCAGCGAGCGGACGGATCTCGTCCATGCTTCTGCCGTCAACACGCTTTTGCTCGTCGAGCAACCAGCGGCGAACGATATTCTTTTGGAGCTTGTACATACATTCGTTTATCATAAGCGTGCTGTCGGGATATTCCTCAGCAAGAGCTTCGAATACTCTGTCATAAATAGGCTTGAGTCTTGCGTCACGAACAGTCTTGTCGTCTGTGTCGAGCGCAAGCTTAACGTCCTCGGTAGCCATCTCTGCGATCTTGTCATAAAGATCGTGGTCGACCTCGCAAGAGGGATATTCGAACTTCGGCTTACCAACAGCAGCAACGATCTCGTTGATGAAATCGATAATAGCCTTGCTCTCCTCGAACGCCTTCATTATAGCCTCGTAAACGATATCGTCGGGGATCTCTTTAGCACCCGCCTCGATCATAACTACCTTCTTCGCGGAGGAAGCAACAGTAAGCTCGAGCGTGCTCTTTTCTCTTTGAGCAGCAGTCGGGTTGGTAACGATCTCGCCGTCAACGTAGCCCATGAAAAGACCTGCGATCGGTCCGTTCCACGGAATGTCGGAAATAGAAAGTGCGATCGACGCACCGATCATACCCGTGATCTCAGGTGAGCAATCGGGGTCAACAGACATAACCATAAGGTTGAGACAAACGTCGTTGCGAAGGTCCTTCGGGAAAAGCGGACGAACGGGTCTGTCAATAACACGTGATGTAAGAATAGCCTTCTCACCGGGACGGCCCTCACGTCTGTTCCAGCTTCCGGGGATCTTACCAACGGAGTAAAGACGCTCCTCGAAATCAACGGAAAGGGGAAGGAAGTCGATGCCATCTCTGGGAGATGCGGAAGCAGTAGCGGTAGCGAGAATAACTGTGTCGCCGTAACGAACGAGCGCACTGCCGTTTGCGAGCTGAGCGACCTTACCTGTCTCAACAACGAGCGGTCTGCCTGCTACTGTAGTTTTGAATACCTTGTAGTTCTCAAACATGATTTTTCTCCTTTAAATAATGAAATATAATAGTGTTTGATTCTCGGCATTCTGCACTTAAATACACCGCAAAAGATCTTTTGAAGCATATTTAACTGCATAATGCCGAATTGCAAAAAAACGGGAAACAGGCTTGACTGTGTCTTTTTTCCACAGTCAAGCCCAATAAAATGCTTATTTACGAAGACCCAATCTCTCAACGATGGAACGGTAACGTTCAATGTCAACCTTCATAAGGTAGTTAAGAAGGTTTCTTCTCTGACCAACCATCTTAAGAAGACCTCTGCGGCTGTGATGGTCCTTTTTGTTGACCTTCAAATGCTCGGTGAGGGTGTTGATACGGAAGGAAAGAATAGCGATTTGCACTTCGGGCGAACCTGTATCTCCTTCGTGGATTGCATACTCGTTAATGAGCGCCGTTTTTTGTTCTTTCGTAATCATTTCGAAAGTACCTCCAAAAATAAAATATATACGTTTCGCTGAGCTTGGGTCGAGGTCTTCCCATTGCCAAGCGTACGCATCGTTAATGATACCACAAAAAACTCGATTTGTAAATAGTATTTTAGCATTTTTTTAATTTTTTATATTTTACCCTAAAAAAGAATAAATATAAACGATTTTCTATACTAAATATATAAGATGAAAATAGTTTAACGACCTTGCAAAAACAATTAAAATGTGTTATACTAAAATATAATGCGATAAGTATGCAGATGGAGGGTATTTGTGAAGCGAATAATGCTTGTGTTAGCGATCGTGAGCGTCGTTTTTTTGACAGTGTACGTCTATGCTGTCGATAGCACGGTCATCACCATAGATGACGTAACAATCGAATATTCGCCCGAAGGCTATTATCCGAAGGCGACCGTGTCCGCTCCGCTGACGGATGTGGACGTGGCATATCTCGTGATCGATAAAAATACGTCCGAGCCCGTCGAGCTGCCGCTCGTCAACGTCGGTGAGTATGTCGTAAAGGCGTATGCAACGCTCAACGGAGAAGAGGTCTCCGACACCGCGAACGTAACGATAACTCCCGTGAAAGCGACCATCTACGTCGAATACGATAAATTGAGATATACGGGCGACGACGTGATCCCCGAATATAAGGTCTATCCCGAATGGACCGCCGACTATTTTCAGATCAATGTCACCTATACGTTCTATAAAGAGAAGAACCCCTCGTCAGCAACAGAGGTGAATGCACCTCACGCGCTCGGAAAGTATTTCGTGAAAATGACTCCCTACGGAACGGGAGATAATATATTGTGTGACGGAAAGGCGTATATCCTCACCATCGCAGAATACGGCGGGAAAAAGCTTTCCGAATCGAAAGCGTCCGCGCCCGTTGCAAGCGGAATAACGGGAAAGCTCAAAGAAACTACCTATACCTATAACGGTGAGCAGCAAAGCGTCATCTGTGAGATGACACCGAAATGTGCCGCCGTCGATATCTACTATCGCCTGATCGGCTCGAATGAAGCACCCACGATGGACGTCCCGATGGAGCCGGGTGAATATGAGGTCACCGCAATCCTCTGTAATACGGTGCTCGACAGATCGACGATGATAATCAACAAAAAAACACCGAAATATGAAATGGTCGAAACGACCTACGTCTATTCACCCTCCGGCGTCGTTCCCCGAGTGAGATCGCTCGACGATATCAATATGACCTTCGATATCACCGCATACCTCGTTGATGAAAACGATGCGCCGATCTCATCCGAAACGCTTCCGCTTAAAAAAACGGGAAAATACCTTCTTGTCATCAACCCGTCAGATGTAGAACACTACGAGGCGATCTTCAGCCCCGAATATATCTACGTTGAAAAATGTACCCCTCGTATAACGAGTGAGGCGAAAAACTATAACTACGACGGCTTTTCGAAAAACGTCACATATAGCGTCTATCCGTCTTGGGTAGAGAGCGAGATAACGTATTATATTGCCGACAAAAACGGAGAAGCGACCGAGACACTCGGAAAGAATGCACCGATCAACGTCGGAAGCTATATTGCTGAGATCAAGGTCAAGGAGACCGAGAACGTCGCACAAACATCCTTGAAGGTCTATTTTTCGATAGAACCGACGACTCTGCCGACGGTGAGCCGTCCTGCCGAATCCGAAACGGAGTATTTCTTCATCGGTATCGCATCTCCGCGCTTCGTCTTCGTTATGGTCGCATTACCGCTTGCGTTGATAGCGTTGTTTTTCGTCTTTGTGTTTGTCCAACGTAAAAAGCGTTGACCGAAACCTTTAAGGAGTAACCCAATGAGTATAATAGAAGCAATTTTTTACGGAATAGTCCAAGGACTCGCCGAGTTCCTTCCAATATCAAGCTCAGGCCACCTTTCAGCAATCCAAAATCTTTTTGGCGGAAAGGACCTCGAGACCGATTTTTTCACCTTCGATATCCTGTTGCATCTCGGAACGCTCGCCGCAGTTTTGCTCGTCTACAGAAAAGACGTGCTCGAGCTGATAAAAGGCTTTTTTACGCTCGTGAGAAAGATCTTCAAAGGAGAGCTCAAAAACGGACTTGAAAAATACGAAAGACTCGTCATCTGCCTCGTGATCGCGACACTTCCGCTCATCCCCGCGGCATTCTTGAAGGACTACGTCGAAGCCCTCTACGGAATGACCAAGGTGATAGGCGCATTGCTGATATTCAATGGAACAATGCTGTTCGTGTCCGATAAGCTTGCGAAAAAGCAGGGCGGAGAAGTGACCGAAAAGCGTGCGATCGGCATCGGACTCATCCAGCTCGTCGCATTACTTCCGGGCGTGTCAAGAAGCGGCTCAACGATAACGGGCGGTCTTCTCTTGGGCGTCGACAGAAAGGAAGCGGTAAAATTCTCGTTTCTTCTTTCGATCCCCGCGATCGTCGGCGCGAATGTCCTTTCAGTATTCGACCTTGCCGATAACCCGATCGCAAGCTCGGATATCTTGCCCTACGCGATCGGAATGATCGCCGCAGCATTGTCGGGCATCGCCGCAATAAAGCTCTTGCAATACATAACGAATAAAAACAGATTCGGTCTGTTTACGATATATTGTGTAGCCGTTGGTGTGGTGTTGCTCATCGTCGGTTGACACGATCGAAATTTGATGATTATTTTTGGCGTATGAAATACGCATGGAGAATGTAAAAATGGCAGAAAAGAAAAAACAAGCCAAAAAGACGGCAGGCGCAAAAAAGACCGCCGCTTCCGCGAAAAAAGGCAATGCGACCGAGGCTTTGAAAAAGCGTCAGCGAAACCGTAACCTCATCAACGCGTTAGCACCGTGGGTGATGGGCATAGTTGCTGTGTATCTTGTCGTTTGCTACGTCGTCAAATATGCGGCATCCGACCATATGGAGCTCGTCGGCTTCGTAGGTAAAGAGGTAGTAAATATAACGCTTGGGCTTTTCGGTATCGGCGGATTTCTGATCCCCGTATACCTGCTCAATATCGCGTTTTCATATAAAGAAGCAATCGAAAGCAATACCCTCGGCTCAAAGGTGACGTTCAACGTCTTGAACCTTTTGTTCGTCTCAATGCTGACGCATCTCTTGACAGCAGGCAGAATGACCGAGTCGCTCGGCGAATTGTTCGAAGGCAGTACGATAAAGGATATCTATTCGTTCGGAAGCTCCCTCCAAAGCGGCGGAGCAGTCGGCGGAACGCTTTGCGAAATGCTCGGAATGCTTCTCGGAAGCGTCGGCGCAATGATAGTTTGTGTCGTCTTTACCTTTGTAACGCTCGTCTTCCTGTTTGGAATAACTCCCGCGGATGTCTTCCGTTGGATCTATGATCGCTATAAAGAAAATTCGGCAATAAGAGAAGAAGAAAAGCGTCTTCGCCTCGAGGAATACGAAAAACGTAAAAAAGAGGAAGAAAAGCAAAAAGCCGAGAAAAAGAAGGAAGCCGAAAAGCTTCCGCCACGCGAAAAGAAATTCGTCTTGCCGACAACACCCGACGAGGATGAGTCCGAGACCGATGAGACTTCTGTTCCCGACGAATATGAGGAAGCCGAAACGGTCGTGCTTGAGGATACTCTGAAGAAGGAAGATTCCGATGAGCTGAAAACGATCCCCGAGCTTGCTCAGTCGGGCGACAAATTGCCTTGGGAAAATACAGAGTCCGAACCGACAGTAAATATCGTCGAGGCGACCGAGATCGGTGAGCCTGAGATCGCACCAACAACAACGCTCGAGCCCATCAATAAAGGAGCGGAGCTGTCGGAACCCGCCGATGATCTTCCTTGGGACGAGGAAACGGAAGCGCAACAAGCTCCGGTCGAGACCGAGGAGGTCGCACCCGAGCCGAAATATATATTCCCACCAATATCACTTCTTGTCGAAGGTGATGAGAATATGGTCGGTATGACACCCTCACAGCTCCGCGAAACGTCGGAAAAGCTCGTTAAGGTGCTCGAAAGCTTCAACGTAAAAACAACGATCGTCGATACTTGCTGCGGCCCTGCAGTAACGAGATACGAGCTTCAACCCGAAAAGGGCGTAAAGATCAAATCGATCTCGAACCTTTCCGATGATATCGCACTCCACCTTGCAGCACGAAGCGTACGTATCGAATGCCCGATCCCCGGAAAATCAGCCGTCGGAATCGAGCTTCCGAACGAGACGATCTCAATAGTAAGACTCCGCAACCTGCTTGAAACGAAAGCCTTTCGCGATGCGAAGAGCAAGCTGTTTACCTGTCTCGGTATGGACGTAGCGGGAACACCGATCTACCTCGATATCGCAAAAATGCCCCACCTGCTCATCGCGGGTGCAACGGGTATGGGTAAGTCGGTATGTATCAACTCGATCGTCGTTTCATTATTATATAAAGCATCACCCGACGAGGTCAAGCTGCTGATGATCGATCCGAAAAAGGTCGAGCTCAACGTGTATAGCGGGATCCCGCATCTTCTCGTCCCCGTCGTGACCGATCCCAAAAAAGCCGCAGGCGCATTGAATTGGTCCGTTACCGAAATGGAACGCCGCTTCTCACTCATCCAAGAGGTAGGCGCACACGACCTCCTCGAGTATAACGAAATGACCGAGGGCGATCCCGAAAAGGAACACCTCCCGCAGATCGTTATCTTCATCGACGAGCTCGCCGATCTTATGATGACTGCAAAGGACGACGTCGAAACGTCGATCTGCCGCCTCTGCCAAAAAGCAAGAGCCGCAGGAATGCACCTCGTCATCGGTACACAGCGTCCGTCCGTTGACGTAGTAACGGGACTCATCAAATCAAATATCCCCTCGCGTATCGCGTTCACCGTCGCATCACAGGTCGACTCAAGAACGATAATCGACGCCGCAGGCGCAGAAAAGCTGATGGGACGCGGTGATATGCTCTATGCCCCCGTCGGAATGATGAAGCCGATAAGAGTGCAAGGCTCGTTCGTCGAAACGAAGGAAGTAACCGCAGTTTGTGAGTATATCAAGAAAACAGCCGCAACGGGCTATAATATGGATATCATCGAAAGTATCGAGAAGGAAGCGCGTCTGTGTGGCGAAAAGCCCTCAAAACGTGCAATGCTCGAAAGCGAAGGCGGAGGCGGCGACGAGCTGCTTAGCGACGAGATGATAATCCCCGCTATCCAAGTGGCAATCGACGAGCAGACCGTCTCAACGTCACTCCTGCAACGTAAATTGAAGCTCGGCTATTCAAGAGCTGCAAAAATAATCGATATCCTCGAGCAACGAGGCTATGTAAGTAAATTCGAGCCCTCAATAAAGGGTAGAAGAATAAATATAACACAAAACGAACTTGAAGAGCTGAAAATGAAATTGCTCGAAGAGGAAGTTGACGAATAAGAAAGGAATAAAAAATGAAAAACACAGATAAGACGATGGAGAAGATCGTTTCCTATTGTAAATCGAGAGGCTTCGTCTTCAGCGGCAGCGAGATCTACGGCGGTCTTGCAAATACTTGGGACTACGGTCCTTTGGGCGTAGAGCTCAAAAACAACGTAAAAAAAGCTTGGTGGAAAAAATTCGTCCAAGAAAACCCCTATAACGTAGGACTTGACAGCGCGATCCTTATGAACCCGAGAGTATGGGTAGCGAGCGGCCACGTAGTAAACTTCAATGATCCGCTTATCGACTGTAAAGCTTGTAAGCTTCGTCACCGTGCCGACAAATTGGTTGAGGATTGGGCGAAAGCAAACGGCGTAGATGTAGTATGCGACGGTATGACCAACGACCAGCTCTATGAATACATCGTTGAGCATAAGGTTACCTGCAATTGCGGAAAATGTGACTTCACACCCATCAGAAAATTCAATATGATGTTCAAGACCTTCCAAGGCGTAACAGAGGATAGCCAATCCGAAGTGTACCTCCGTCCCGAAACGGCACAAGGTATCTTCGTTAACTTCAAAAACGTTCAAAGAACAACAAGAAAGAAGGTCCCCTTCGGCGTAGCGCAGATCGGTAAATCCTTCCGTAACGAGATCACTCCCGGTAACTTCACCTTCCGTACACGCGAGTTTGAGCAAATGGAGCTCGAGTTCTTCTGCAAGCCCGGAACCGACCTCGAATGGTTCGAATATTGGAGAAGCTATTGCGAAAACTTCCTCCTCGGACTCGGTATGAGAAAAGAATCGCTCAGAACGAGAGACCACGCAAAAGAGGAGCTTTCCCACTATTCAAAAGCAACGACCGACTTCGAGTTCTTGTTCCCGTTCGGTTGGGGCGAGCTTTGGGGCGTCGCTGACCGTACCGACTTTGACCTCAATGCGCATATGAGCGAAAGCGGAGAGGATATGTCCTACTTCGACGACGTGACCGGCGAAAAATACGTTCCCTACGTAGTAGAGCCCTCCCTCGGCTGTGACCGTGTAGCACTCGCACTCCTCATCGACGCATATGACGAAGAGGTATTGACAAGCGCAGACGGAAAAGAAGACGTAAGAACAGTCCTCCGTATCCATCCGACACTCGCTCCCTTTAAAGCGGCAGTCCTTCCTCTCTCGAAAAAATTGTCCGAAAAGGCTCTCGAGATCCATTCCGAGCTTTCAAAATACTTTATGGTCGACTTCGACGAAAGCGGCTCTATCGGAAAGCGCTACAGAAGAGAAGACGAGATCGGAACACCCCTCTGTATCACCTATGACTTCGAAAGCGAAAACGACGGTTGCGTGACCGTAAGAGACAGAGATACAATGGAACAAGTCCGTATCCCGATTTCCGAAGTTAAAGCGTATATCGAAGAAAAGATCAAATATTAATAAATTAAAATGATAAAAAAATGACAGACATAAGGTTGAGTTTCTTAGCGGAGAATTTGTAGCTTTACAAAGGAGCAAGCATCGCGTTTGATCGGTCAAACGCAAGTATTGGCTAAGCACAAACCCTTATAACAAGCAGAAAGAGAGAACAGATCGGTCAGTAGCCGAAATGTCCTCTCTTTTTTGTTAGTGAAGTTTTTGCTAACGCAAAAGTGAAGTTGCTACGCAGTGAAGTCCGTGCTACGCACAAGTGAAGTTAA
>JAFSCS010000022.1 GCA_017436675.1 Clostridia bacterium
CTGAAAACCTATGAGGAGGCTCGCCTCCTCATAGGTGAGTTCATTCGTTTCTACAACAACGAAAGAATACAAACTAAAACAAAACTGACTCCGCTTGAAAAACGAAGTCAGTATATTGCTTAAAACTTAATATTTACTACCATAGTAGCTTTTTTGTGCTGTCCGTACAAATCGGGGCACAACAGGGTTACCATATAAGCTCTTATTCTTATTGAAGATCGTCGGGACGGTACATCGTCTCGGGTCTGTTTTCGTTGTCATAGACCTCAAACGGATCGTAGTATTCCATCATTCTGTCGTAGAATTTATAGGAGCCGTCATCGGACTGACGTGTTGCGTACAACAAGGTCTGTCCCGTTACGTTAAATCTATCCATAAAGATATTGCCGACGCTTGCGCCCTTTCCGGGGAAGCCGTTGATTAGGTAGTTCATTGTTGAAGTACCGTTGAATATCTTAAAGCCTGCATCAAGGAGCGCTTTGTGGTTAGCGGTATCGTATTTCGGCCAATCACCATAGGGGTAGATGAAGATATTGGTATCGCCAACGATGGATGCGACCTCTTCTTTCCATTTTCTACAGTCGCGAATGGTCTTTTCTTCGCTGAAGTTACTCATTCTGCCGTGTGCATAGCTGTGGGATGCGAAGGTATAACCGTTTGCCTTCAACCAATCGACAACGACCTTTGCTTCCTTTCTTTCCTTCGCTACGTCATAGCCTTGCTCTGCGAAGCTTGAGTCGGTACGGTATCCGAGGATACCCGCAAAGCCTGTCAATGCAAGTGTGATCTTTGCGCCTTCATAGGAGAAGTCGGGATGCATATCGATGAAATCCTCCAAAATAACGAAGATCTCATTGTCTTGGGAATACTCTTCTCTGCCGTCCTTGAAGAGTGTATACGTCCATAGCTCATTATCTCTGATGACGAGCTTATCTACCATTCCTTGATTCGTCTTTTTCGGATCATAGACAACGTCGTCGATCGAGATCACGAGAGGTTTCTTTCCCTTCGGAACGGTAATTTTGCTTTTCATTTTTGCTTTTTCGACACCGTCTTCCTCATATATATCGTAGATGGAATTGAAGTCAACGAGGACGAAGTCGTTATCATAGAGCGATTGGAGCACCTTTTTCCACTCGGGAGCTGTCAAGCAATCGGTGAATGCTGCGTTGGACGCAAGCTCGGGATATGCTATCAAGCAATGGGTGAAAAGGTGACGGACGGAAAGTCCGCTTACTTGCCAAGTTTCGCCTGTATATGTGGGGCGAGATACCTCGGGTTCGCTCGTATCGGGCGGGGTTACAACAGGTTCGCTCGTATCGGGCTTCGGGGGCTCGGTGCTAACGTCGCCCGTGCTCGTGTCGGGTATTTCTGTGCTAACGTCACCCGTGCTTTCGTCTCCTGTGCTCGTATCGGGGAACGATTCGACGGAAACATCAATGTTCCCGCTGAGGATATCGCTGATATCGAGGTTCGGGATCGACGTAGCGGGGATACTCACCTCACTCGGCTCGCCGAGAAGACCGCTTCCGAACAGTACGCCGAAGATGACTGCTACGAGGAGCAAAACGGTGAGGATAGCTATCATAAAATTATTTTTCATTATTTTAGTTTCTCCCTCTTTATTTTTTTCTTTTTTTGTGGAGTTATTCATTTATTAACTTATATATTATAATTTATTTTTTCCATTAAGTCAACAGAAAACGACATTTTTTGATAAAAAAATAAAAACGCCCCCGAAGGAGCGTTTTAAAAGGAGAATATTTAGTTATAGAAAGTAAATAATGACGGAGGGGTGTTATTCTGTTTTTATTATTCCGCACATATATATTTGTTGTCAAGTGGCAAGCATTATTTATATTTACAAACGCTTTGCATTTCGCACTTATCACATTTTGGGCTTCGGGCGGTGCAGATATCCCTACCGAACATTACTATTCTATGGCAAAAGTCGGATTGCTCGCTCTTCGGGATCAATTTATCGAGCTCACGTTCCGTTGTAAGCGGGTCAGGCTTTGTCGTCAGACCGAGGCGATGGGTTATTCGGATACAATGGGTATCAGCTACGATACCACCGAGTCCATAGATATCGCCTCTTACGAGGTTTGCGACCTTTCGACCTACGCCGCCGAGCGTCAGCAGGTCTTCCATTTCTTTCGGGACTTTGCCGTCGTATGTATCGCAGATACGCTTTGCACAAGCGCGGAGGTTTTTCGCTTTAGAATTATAGAGTCCGACGGAACGGATCAATTCTTCGAGCTCGCCCTCTTTACTTTCTGCCATTGCTTTTGCATCGGGCAGTTTTTCAAAAAGCGTTTTCGAGACGATATTTACTCTTACGTCGGTACACTGTGCGGACAATATTGCCATTACGAGTAGGCGAAACGGATCGCCGCCGGAGTCGAGCCCGCACTCGACGTTGCCATACAATTTTTTCAGGTATTCATCGAAAAGCGTTGCTTTTTCTTTTTTTGTCATTATTCGAAGATATAGTTCACGTCACCCGACAGCAACGCGAGGACTCCTTTATAGATATTATCGTTATTCTCGTTGAAGTTATCCTTCAATTTTTCCGCGTAGGCATAGTCGGTGAGCTTCAAGGAGAGCGAGAAGATCGTTTCGTCGTCTTTTTTCAGGTTGCAATTGAGCATTACGCTTTTGTCGGCGTTATACTCGATCTCAGCGGTGCTTTTGACATCGGTGCGATAGAAATAGTAGAGCTTATTCGCCGATCTTGCGGCTTTATGCATTATTCCCGAATACATCGATTCATATTTTTTTATTGCTGTATGCCCCGTCAGACTGATCTTAAAGGTTTCTTCTTCGCCATCGAGTTTTTCAACAAGTCCGTCACGAAGCAGCTCTACAAAAGAATCGGCAAATTCGAAGCCTGTTACGACGCCGTCGTGGTCGGTTATATCGTTGAGACGGATATATGAAAGCGGTTCGTTGATGACCTCCAAAAGCGAGAGGATATATATTTTTATTTCTGTTTTATCTGATAATTTCATTAAAAAAGCCTTTCGATCGATGATTGGTTTTTATATTATACACTATTTTTTGAAAAAATGTTGAAAATTTTGAAAAAATTTGATTTTTCTATTGAAAATCATTGAAATATGTTTTATTATATATGAAAATAAATAAATGTGAGGTATGCTTATGACAGAAATTTTTGACAAAGTAAAAGAGATTCTTTCCAAACAGTTGAGAATAGACGTTGCTCAGATCGATGACGATTCTGTTATCGTTGAGGATCTCGGCGCTGACTCTCTCGACCTCGTTGAAATGCTTATGACGTTTGAAGATACTTATGGTTTTTGCATTGAAGACGAAGACGCTGAAAAATTGCGCACGGTCAGAGACGTTGTTGAATACATAGAAAACAATGTTGAATAAATTTGAGTTGCTTTCCCCCGCCGGTGATATGGAGTGCTTGAAGGCTGCCGTTTGGGGTGGTTGTGATGCTGTTTATTTAGGCGGAAGCAAATTTAACGCTCGCGGAAATGCGAGTAATTTTGACAACGATAATATTAAGAAGGCGGTAAATTTTTGCCGCCTTTTTGGTGTTGCGGTATATATTACTTTGAACACGCTCGTTTATGACAAAAACGTTTCCGAGATACTCGATTACGTTTCTTTTCTTGAGGATGAGGTGAAGCCTGACGCATACATCGTTCAAGACATTGGCTTGATGGCACTCATTCACGAAAGGTATCCCGATGCTGTTATACACGCGAGTACTCAATGTTCCGTTCACTCCGCTCATTCGGTAGAGCTTTACAGATCACTTGGGGTTTCGCGGATAGTCGGTGCAAGGGAGATGACATTTGAGGATATCAAGGCTCTTTCCGAAAAGATAGAAGTCGAAATGTTCGTTCACGGAGCCCTTTGTGTTTCGCAAAGCGGGGGTTGTCTTTTTTCATCGATGGTTGCGAAAAACAGCGGCAACCAAGGAAGATGTGCTCAGCCTTGTCGACTTCCCTTCAAGGCAAAAAACGAATATGCACTCAGTCTTCGCGATCTTTCGCTTTCAAGCTGCTTTACAAAGGTGCTTTCAAGCGGTGCAAGCTCGTTCAAGATCGAAGGGCGAATGAAGGATCCAAAATACGTTTTCGGTGTCACGAGTGTATTCCGTAGACTCATCGACGAGAAACGGAATGCGACGAAAGAGGAAATACGGTTTCTCGGCGATCTTTTCACAAGAAGCGGATTCACAAAAGGATATTTTCAAGGTGATATCTCGAAAGCGATGTTTGGAAGACGAACTGAAGAAGACAAAGCACGTACTGCTTCAATTGAGCTTGAGATCGTTCCGAAAAAGCTTTTTTGTGATGCGCACTGTGTTATTACACGAAACGCGCCGATGATGTTGACCTTGAGCTATGGCGATATTTCGGCGACGGTATTCGGCTCTGTGCCAAACGAGGCGATCAGCTCACCGAGCGACAGCGAATCGGTGAAAAAACAGATCGCAAAGATGGGTGCTACCGATTTTGTTCTCGAAAAGTTTACTTGTGATATTGAGCCGAAGCTTAATGCTTCTCCGTCGGAGTTAAACAAGATGAGACGGGAAGCTTTGGAAAAGCTTTCGCTTGCGATCATCGATAAAAACACACCCAAAAGAAGCGGGAGAGTTCCTGCAATTATAAAAAAGGGGGCGAGCGTTAAGACAGAAAGCTACGACGTATATCGCATTTACTCGCCGTTTATTCCAAAAGGAATCGACGAAAATGATGTGCGGTATGTTGATATACCTATTCAAAATACGGCGATCTGGAAGCAATTCAGTGCGTCAAAGCTACGCTTGATCTTGCCAAGGGTGATATTACTTGCGGATGAAGACGAGGTCAGATCGCTTTTGGCGGAGGCGAAGGAATACGGTGTTTCCGATATTATAATACAAAACTTATCCCATCTATCGTACTGTGGAGGATTCGAGGTTCACGCTTCACTTTCGCCCGCACCGACAAACAGCACGTCGATGCGCATTATTGCTCCGTTATTCAAGACAGTTGAGTTCTCCCCCGAGATGACCGAAAATGCTATTTCGAGAATTGAAAAGCCGATACCTACTGAGGCAATAATTTACGGTCGAGTTCCTTTGATGCACACGATGACTTGTGTTATTGAGAGCATGAGCTGTGGCGAATGCAAACGAGCAGGAAACGGCATTTGTACCGCAAGGCTTATCGACAGGACGGGAGCATCGTTTCCAATAATTCGTGAATTTGGTCATCGGACGGTCGTTTTCAACTCTCACCCGACTTATTTATGTGACAAAGCGGAAAGGCTTGACAAATGCGGTGTCGGTGGACGGATATTCGTATTCACCGATGAAAAGGCGCTCGCGAATTGTCATTCGCCAAACATATTTACAAGAGGATATTTTTAAATAAACGAGCTTTAGGGCTCGTTTTATTTTATTAATATTGACAATTCTTATCAATGTGTTATAATTTAATAAATTATCATACAAAGGAAAAATGATATGCATTCGAGTTGGAATTTTGATTTTTCGGCATTACCGAAATATGACGTTCGAGACAAAGCTCCATACGTTTATGACAAATTTTTTGAGATCAAAGAAAGCGATGCTTTATGCGGGATCTATTCTATCGTTGAAATATCGATGCTCAACTACATTGGAGCTTTAGTATTACTCAAAAACAAGTCAGAGCCTCGGGTGGTATTGAACGTTTCGGAAAATATTAATTTCACGGACAATTTTTCAAGGAGTGCGGACGGAAGATATATATTTTTGCAGGCAAGTTTTTTCGATAAGGCGAAGAAACGGATCGATCGCCCGATCGTTGTTTTTGATCTTTTAAAGGAGCGATTTTCAATTTTCAAAACCGAGAACCTTGGCCCTGCTTATGAGATAGTCGAAATAAAAAAAGGTGTATTCAAGGCTATTGCCGATGAGGTGCAGAAAAAGTCCGACAAGCGACTTCGAAGATTGACGAAAAAGAAGATCAGGTTAAATTGGTTACGATGGCACGCGTTGGATCAATTTGAGATGTTTATAATGAGATAACGAAATAGGATCGATGATGTTTATGATGAAAAGATTAATTTGTATATTGATTACAGTATTGATGGTATTACCGCTTATTGCTTGCGGCGATACAAGTAGTGGAGAATCCGCTAATGCAGAAAGCGGATATCAAGAGGAATCGCCCAACGAGGTATCTGAACCGTTTGTTTTCAGCGAAAAGGTCGAGAAGATCAATTCATTTATGGTTGGAGAGATCGATCGTTCGCTTAAGGCAAAAAATCTTTTTCGCGGATCGAAATATACTGCAAGTCGAGAATGTGACAGCAATTATCCGGACCCAAACAATGCCAAATTGACTGACGGAATGGTGATGGACATTGTATACGGATATCACTATCACGCAGGATGGAGCGGCGGGCAACCTATCAGCTTTTTATTTGATCTCGGTGAAACGAAGCATTCTATTGCCGATATTTCCGTTTCGTGTGCAAGGATAATCGATTATGGTGTTGGGCTTCCGTCCAACGTTACCGTTCAAGCATCTCATGACGGCAAGGTCTTTATTGATATCGGGAAAATAGCTACTCCAAAGGATCTGCCCGAAACTACAAATTATATTTATTATTTTTCTTTTCCGAAGTCGGTTGAAGCAAGATATATCAAGATCAATCTTGCAGTTCAAGAGGCAAATCGTTTGCTTTTGGATGAGATCTGTGCTTTTGAATATTGCGAGGATGGAACTATTGACAATACTTTAGGGCACAAATACGATCAGACACTCGTTATTGAGGATTTTTACGGTTACGAACTCAACCTCGGCAAGTCCGACGTTAAGGTAAGCGAGAGCGATGCAGACTATAATACGACTCGAAATCTCGCAACTATTGATGGAGTTGACATACAGATCGAGCATTTTGAGCCGTTTTTCGTGGGACACACCAACAGCGGTATGGAAGACATACATATGTTGACTGATGGGGTCTATCACGGTGACGATATCGAAAATGATTATTTCAAATTCTACAGAGGTGCCGGAAGGCACGTTGTTGTCGATCTGGGAGTTACAATGGCTGTTGATGGATGTAAGTTGACGTTCCAAGACAGATACACCTGGGGTATCACGACACCGGTGGTTTATTATATCAGCGTTAGTGAAAACGGCACTGATTGGGTAACTGTTTTTGCCGAGCATAATCCCGATTACGGAAAGACTTCTCGAATTAAAGACACAAGAAGCTGTGAGTTTGAAAGCTCATATCGTGCGAGATACGTCAGATTGACCTTCCCTACCGTTCCCGACAACGAGATCTCTTGTCAGGTATATATGGGTGAGTTTGAGGTGCTTGGAAGAAAGAATCCCGAGGGCGCAGTCTCAGCTACACCGAACAATGATATTAAATACGGAAGATATCCCGATCCTAAGGAATTCGGAATTGAGGATATTTTATGGGCAGGTATCGGCAACGAGGTCGGTGAATTCTGTGAAGGATATCACGTTATGACCGAAGATACTGCATATCGATATATTACTGAATTCGACCAAGACGGAAATCCAATCGGAACACTTTTTGATTCGGTGGGCTTTACCACAAGAGGCAATTTGAATTGGCACGCAGATCGTAACGAGGGATATTCGTGGTTTTTGAAGCTGTTATATTCCGAAGGAATAAATTTAGACGCGCTGGATGCTGCGAGAGGCCGTCTTAACAAGGAGCTCGGCGTTTCGGAAAAAACGACTGTATTCGTGTCCGTGAACTGTCCGAAGATCGGCGATGTTTTCAACGGAAAGAAGATCGAGACTGCCGATGATTATATTAGCTGTTTGAAATGGATGGCTGATTCCGCTATTTCCGAATTCAACAAAAAGGGTTACGTTAACATTGAGCTTAGGGGTTTTTATTGGCAGATGGAGAATCTTCGTCCGAACAAATGGGATCCTGACCCGGCCTTCGACACGGAAGCCGCTATTGCTTTCAACGATTACGTTCATTCACTCGGATACATTTCACTTTGGTGTCCATATTATTCTAATATCGTGGGGCTCTATCACAGCTTATATTACGGCTTTGACATCACACTTTGGCAACCTAATCACGTTTTCTCGGCATCAGAGCCGCAGCGACTTGATATTGTTTCCGAGCTTGCCAAGATATACGGTATTGGTGTCGAGATCGAAGTTGAACCTAACAAGCAGAGTAAAGAATCGCTCGAGAGATATCGTGAATATTTGAAGGCAGGCGTGAAGTATGGATTCATCGATTCCATCAATGCGTATTATCAAGGAGCTATTCCCGGAATGTATATTGAATACAGTGATTCCGAGTACGAGATAGAAAAGGCTATCTTTGACGAATCGATACTATACCTTAAAAACCGTTTGAACAAAGAATATTATGCCGATACTAAACACGATCTTAGCGGTTTTGAAGACGCTGAAGCAACGGTAAAACATGGAAAACAGGTCGTTATCGACATCGGAGAGATCGGCGATATCGAAACAAGGTTTTCACTAACTCCGATATATGGTAACATCAAGCTTGAGCGCGATGGAAAATTGACATACAACGCAATGAAGAGATACATTGGAAACGATCATATTGAATTGACGCTTTTCGATGGTATTTCCGAAACGAAAACTATCAAGATCGATATTGAAATAACAGAATAGAATGCTATTGTAATATTCAGTTATTATTCCGAATATAATGATCAACAAAGATTTGGAGAGAAACATGAAGGTCTTACTTATAAACGGCAGTCCGAGGGCGAACGGCAACACGGCGTTAGCACTTTCGGAGATGGTAAAGGTATTTGAAAACGAAGGTATTGACGCTGAAATAGTACACATTGGTAACAAGGCGATCAGAGGATGTATTGCGTGTGGCGGATGTGGTGAGAAAGGCAGATGCGTTTTTGACGATGCAGTAAATGAGATCGCGGCGAAATTCGAGGAATGTGACGGTTTAGTTGTCGGAAGTCCCGTTTATTATGCGGGTGCCAACGCGACGCTTACTGCGCTTTTGACGAGATTATTTTACAGCACGCGGTTTGACAAGCGGATGAAGGTTGGTGCGGCGGTCGTTGCGGCACGGCGCGGTGGGCTTTCCTCTACCTTTGACGAGCTGAACAAATTTTTCACGATATCGGGGATGCCTATTGCTTCGAGCAAATATTGGAACAGCATTCACGGTTCCCGCGCGGGTGAGGCGGCACAGGACGAAGAAGGCTTGCAAATTATGAGAACTCTTGCTTCCAATATGTCTTTTTTGATCAAGAGCATTGCGCTTGGAAAAGAAAAATATGGACTTCCCGAAAGAGAAAAGCCCATTTCAACAAATTTCGTTAGGTGAATATTTTCAAACAAAAAAATGCAGAGCTTCTCTGCATTTTTTCTTTTACATTGTATACAGCGGGGTGGTTTCTCTGTTGCGGTATTCGTGCTTTTCGTAATAGCCGATGAGGTTACCGCTATCATCACGTAAGGCTACCATATAGACGTCCTTATTCTCTTTATCGTTTCGTGAGGTATAGACGACGTTATTTTCTTTTGAGGATTTAAACCACGACAGGACCTTTTCTATTTTTTCGTTTGAGTCGGAGTTATGACACGCTTTGAGGCTTTTGCCAGTGAGGTCGGCGTGGTATCTTTTTTTCGATGATGGGTTCATATAGACGATCGTAGAGTCGAGGTCGCATATAACTATTGGTGCGGGATCTTGGTCGATCACGCTTTTTAAGAGACTGTTTATCATTATTTCACCTTATTTTAGTATTAATTTTATTATTTTGAAACGAAGCTCTTTCGGCAGGACGTCCAGAAGCAAAAGAAGAGGGTTACGGTTGAGCTTATATGCGAAGCGTGGTGATCTTTTGTTCAATATTTTGGATATTTTCTTTGCGAGCTTTTCGGGGCTGACCGAACGCGCTTCTACTGCATCGACGATTCTTTTGAAGCGTTTGGCGTTGCAGGAATAGAGCTTTGTATTCTTGCAAAAGGAATCAAGCGCGGTCGTTGAGACACCGAGCATTGACGTATTAACTGCACCTGAACGGAGGACGCTTACGCTTATTCCGAGGAGTTGGAGCTCCATTCGGAGTGAATATGCATATTTATCGAGTGTGGATTTCGTTATTGCATATATACCCGTAAATGGCAGTGGATCGAGCGATGCGAGCTCACTTGTGACAAGCAGGAGCTTTGAGCCTGTTTTCAACATTGGGAGAAATATTCTGTTCACGTTAAAGGCACCGTGGACGTTGACATCAAATATTTTTTTGTATTTTTCCGAGCTGATCTCGACGAGTGAGTCGAGCATATATATTCCCGCTAGGTGTACTATCGCGTAAAGCTCGGTGGTATAGGTGCTTATTTTATCATAGGCGGACGATATTGACTCATCGCTTGTGAGGTCGGCTTCTATTGGGATGACGTTATTAGCGGGCTGCTCGACCGACTTATCCAAAGCAAACACGGCAAAGCCGTTTTCAACGAGCATTGACGTTACTGCTTTACCCATTCCGCCGTACGCACCCGTCACGAGAACGTATTTCATTATATTCTCCGATCGTTTTTCTTTGAGTATAACACATTATCTTGCAAATTACAACAAAAAGATCCCGAGTTGGCTTGTGACAAACTGACTCGGGATAATTATTTATTTTTTCACCCAGAAGGATTGGTATGGTTTTAATGAAGCACCTATTTCATTATAGTTATTGAGCAATACTTCTGCATTCGTTGGTACACAGTCGGGGAGTGATCTTTCCTCGGGGGAGAAATTGCTGATGACGTAGACGACGCTGTCGTTACTTGTTCTTGTATAGACGCTGACGTCGTTTTCGTTCATAAGAAGCTCAAATTCTCCGTCCTTCAGGCAAGGATCGTTATTACGGATGCTGAAGAGCTTTCTGTAGAAATTCAGGACTGAGCTTTCTTTTTTCTCCTGCGCTTCGACTGTGAAGCCATCATCGATCTGTGTTTTTATCCACGGCTCACCCGTTGTAAATCCGCCGTGCTTTTCGCTCGTCCACGGGATCGGTGTTCTTCCGCAATCGCGGCTGCCGTACTGCATTTTCGCGAGAAGCTCTATTTCGGTATATTTTTCGGAGGCTTTAAGCTCATTATAGGCGTTAATAGTCTCTATATCACGGTATTCGCTCATTGAATTGAAGGTTGGATCGTGTAGTCCAAGCTCTTGGCCCTGATATATGAACGGTACTCCGCGCATACCGTAGAGCATTGATGCGAGCATCGTTGCGCTCTCATAGGGGTAATTATATCTATCGCCAAATCTGGAAAGTGCACGAGGTTGATCGTGGTTTTCCATTACCAAGACGGGATAGCTATCGTTTTTAAGCCCGTATTCCCACTTCGCGAGGATATCAACGAAAGCTTTTTTATCAAGCGGCTCGGGATCGAATTTATCACCACCCACTCTGCCAAGAAGAAGATGCTCAAACTGAAAGGTCATTGTGAGCTCTCCTCTTTTTTCGCTTGTCAGCATTAAAGCTTGGTCGGGAGTGAGTCCCCAAGTCTCACCTACTGTCAATGCTTTATGCGGTCCGAGAGCTCTTTCGTGGAGCTCATGGAGAAACTCGTGCAAACGAGGTCCGTTTCCGCCTGCATAGGCTCTTGTGAAATCCTTCGAGATATTATTGATGACGTCACATCTGAATCCATCGACGCCCATATCAAGCCAATAGTTTATCATATCGGCGATCTCTTGGCGCACTTTCGGGTTTTCCCAATTCAGATCGGGTTGCTTTTTCGAGAAAAGATGCAAGTAATACTGTCCCGTTTGTTCGTCGTATTCCCACGCACTGCCGCCGAATGCCGCCGTCCAGCCGTTCGGCTCTTTTCCGTCGACGGGATCGCGCCAGATATAGTAGTCGCGATAGGGGTTATCCTTACTCTTACGGCTTTCGACGAACCATTCGTGCTCGTCGGAGGTATGGTTGACGACGAGATCCATCAAAAGACGTATTCCTCTTTTATGCATTCCATCGAGCATTTCTTTGAATTCATCCAGAGTTCCGTACTCTGCGGCTATGCCTCTGTAATCAGAGATATCGTAGCCGTTATCGTCTCCGGGAGAAGGATAGCACGGCGAAAGCCAGACACAATTAACGCCGAGCGATCTTATATAGTCAAGCTTTTCAATTATTCCGCGTATATCACCGATACCGTCGCCGTTTGTATCGTTATAGCTTTTCGGATAGATTTGATACACGACTGATTCTTTATGCCATTGTTCCATTTTGTACCTCATCACAACATATCATTTTGATTTTTGTCGGTTTTTCGCTACACAAACAGAGGGTGTAGCCTTTTTTAAAGTCGACCATTTCAAAATAAACGTTCTTTTTTTCCCAAGCCTTTGGCAGCTTCGTTATATTATCGGGGATGATACTATACGTCCAAAAGTTATCGTCGATCCCCTCACCCGTAAATTTGACGTAGCTTTCCTTAGCGCACCATACCTCGAAAAAATTGGGTTTTACGTTCTTTTCGACGTAGCTATGCTCCTTTGGGTGAAAGAAGCGTTTTGACAGCTTCAAATAACGCTCTGCGCTATCGACATCAGTTTCTCCGCGAAGGCGCTCGTGAATTTGGAGATCGACGCCTATCTCTCGGTCAGACAACGCGATCAAGCAATAATCACCGCTATGTGTTACGGAAACGTACACGCCGATCGGTGCAGAAACGTATGGTTTTCCCTTCGGCTGTCTTTTGATCGTTACCGACACATCGTTTCCAAGATAGCTTTTTACCGATGAGGTTATCAGCTCATCGGTAGGGGTATCGTTTTTCAGATAGACGAAAAGGCAGGTCTTCCCTGCCGTTTTCTTATACGTTTGTATATCCATTCTTCTTCATATACTCGATGACATCCTTCACAAGATGCATCTTCCACACGTCTCTACTCGGGATCTCAACGTCAAAATGGTCCTCGAATGCGCTGACGATATTCATTATATCGAACGAATTGAGTCCAAGATCTTTTACGAAATCCGTTTCATAGACAAGTCCTTTTTTGCCTGTAACTTTTCCAACGACCTCTTGTATGAACTGAAAAAGTTTTTCTTCCATTGGTTATCTCCTGTTTTGCGTTATTATATCAAATGACGCTTGATTTTTTGAAGTGCTGTTTTTGAAAATTCTTGTTCTCTTATATTGATCATTTGGATCTGTTGGTAAAGAGGAAGCTCTTTATTGATCTCATTGATCTCTGTTTGAAGGATCTCCAATATATCGTAGGAATTCATTCCCTCGGTTTTTTCTTTATCGGGGAAGATACTCGTTGCTACCTGAACGTCATCCGTTGATACTCCGCTAACGGCACCGTAGACGACCACGTCTTTTACAAGAGGAAGCTTTTTTATTTTTTCCTCAAGCTTTTCGGGAGAAAGCTTTTTTCCGTTTTTGAACACTATCAGGTTCTTTTTTCTTCCCGTGATATATAAAAATCCGTCTTTATCGATCTCGCCGATATCACCGGTTTTGAACCATTCACCGCTCATTGCCTCTTCGGTGAGCTCCGGCAATTTATAGTATCCCTTCATCACGTTCTTTCCGCGGACCAATATTTCTCCGTCCTCCAATTTCACCTCACAATTGTGAGAGATCAGACCGACAGAATCGAATTTATTCATTTTATTTCTGTTCACGCTGACAAGCGGTGCACATTCGGTTATGCCATAGCCTTGAACGGTCAAGACACCCATCAAATAGAATTGCTCCATTATTTCGGGGCTCATATGTGCGCCTCCGCAAATGATCAATTCTATTGTCCCGAAGCATTTTTCCTTCAAAATATCGATTGCAGAGAATCTTTTATTTATTCCGAATTTGAGAAGTATTTTTTTGAGCTTCAGAAGCTTTTTGAGTCCTTCCGTTTTACCGAGCTCTTCCACTGTTGCCCACATTTTGCTATTGATCGTTTCAAGCATCAGCGGTACGGTCAACATGGTGTGAGGCTTTGAAAGTTGGATATCGCGCATTACTGTTTTCAAATTTCCGTTGATATAGAGATGCGCTTTTCCGATCAACATCGAAAGCACGGAGCAGGTCAATCCATACGTATGATAAAATGGCAATGAGGTGAACGCCACATTTCCGATCGCTACGTTTGCCAACGCATCACTTGCATTCGTCAAGATAGCCTCTTGGCTGAGCATTACCGGCTTCGAATAGCTTGTTGTTCCCGAGGTGAACACTATTGATGCGGTCATATCGGGAGTTATGCTCTTTTCTACGTCCTTGTTTGCATTGCCGGACGCTATGATCGTCTTACCGTCCTCTATGAGCTTATATATTGACGTAGCACCTTCGCTTTCATACATCGTAAACATTGGAATACTGCCGTTTTGATATTCCTTACATATGCTTTCAACAGTTTTGGAGCAAAAGAGTGCGCTGACATCTGCCATATTGAGCATTTGCTCAATGGTCTCATTAGGCTGTTCGATATCTACACAAACAGCGACTGCTCCGCAATAGGTTGCTGCAAAATAGGTCAACAACCACTCATAGCTGTTTTCACCGAGTATTGCGATATGCTTCCCGTTGAGTCCGAGAGCTATTAACTGTTCTTGAAGGCATACTATATCATCACGCCATTTACCGAGATCAACGCCCATCTCCTCACCCTTTCGAGTGAACCACGAGATCGCAGGCTTTTTTTCGTTTCCTATTGCCAGGTCATCGATCATATCTCTGAAGCGCAAATAGTATTTTACCTCGTTTAATGGATATTTTCTCATATCCTGCCTCCATTTTCTTGTTTTAAGAGCAATATTTCGCAATAAACTCGTCTGTACCGAGCTTATTCACCAATCTTTGCAACGCTTCGACCACGTTAGGATCGAATTGAGCTCCCTTACATCTTTCGATCTCAGCCATCGTTTTCTCAAAGCCGAGACTTTTTCTGTAGGAACGGTTGGATATCATTGCATCAAACGAATCGGCAACGGAGGTGATCCTTGCTTCGATGCTTATTCTGTCGCCGGAAAGTCTATCGGGATATCCGTTTCCGTCGTAGCGTTCGTGATGCTGTCTGATTATTGAGAGCATCTCCTTGAAGGGAGAATATTCGCTTAGTATTCGTTCGCCATCGACAGGATGCTTTTTTATTTCTTCAAATTCATCCGGTGTCAAGGGTCCGTTTTTCAAGAGGATAGAATCTTTTACACCGATCTTTCCGATATCGTGGAAAAGACCTGCTATTCTTATCTTTTCGACCTTCTCGTCGTCCATTCCCAGCTCCTTGGCTAAAGCTGCTGCCAGCTCGGACACGCGCTCGGAATGACCTTTTGTTTCTTTATCTCTTGTTTCGACGACGTTTCTTAAGATATCTATCGTTTGCATATATGCGCTCGAAAGACTTTCTTGATATTCTTTAATAACTCGCATTTGACGGATCGATTTTACGCACGATTCAACGAGGAGCTCGAGTTGGTCGAATCTTTCATTTTTTTCATAGTATCCTTGGATGTCAAGCTGACGGATAGTTTTTACGGGTGGTGCCATACTCTTATGCCCAGTCAGCAAAACGATAAAGATATCCTTGTTGAATTTTCTTACCTCTTCAACAACTTGGTCGCCACAGATCGGGCTCATCAAAAAGTCAAGAAGGAGGATATCGTATGACGATTCGCGGATACGCTCGATCGCTTTCAGCGGATCGTTTTCTACGTCGACCTCATAGCCCGAACGATTGAAATATGCTTTTATCGTTGACGTTATTATCGGGTCGTCATCAAGAGTCAATATCGATATTTGATTTTCAAAGGTTTTCTTATTTTTTCTCATTATTGATCTTCTCCATTTGATGCTGTTGCAGTACGAATATGTACTATATCCAACGGGATCCTGATACCAAAGGTGCTTCCTCCGCCCTCTCGGTTTTCTCCCCACATTTCTCCGTTGAATTTACCTCTGATAACCGCGTTGGACATATAGAGTCCCAAGCCTGTGCCCAGTGCTCCCTTGCTGGTTACCATTGATTTGAATAGCTTCGCCAATACGTTTTCCGGAACGCCTGTACCTCGGTCGTTAACAAGGATCTCCAAATTTGTGTCATCGTGTTTTACGACGAGATCTATATCTCCGCCGCCAACTTGCTTTTGAGCATAGATAGAATTGCTCAGCAGGTTTCCGATTACTTGGATCAAGTTATTTATATCACCTTGCAACGAGATCTCCTCGCTTTTATCATAGGTGATATTCAACCGACATCCGCTGTTCAAAAGCTCATGACGCATCAAAAGGGTGCATCGTTTCAGCATTTCGTCTATTGTGAAGGTTATTTTATCATCTGTACTGATGTTTGCAGCTTGACCTTTTATCGCGGTTATGATATCTGACATATATGCGGTAGATTCCTTTACCTTAGAGAACCAATCCTTCATTTCGTCGTATATCTCGCGATAGTCGTCTGCGGTAACATCGCTGTCAGTGAGACTTTCCTCACACTCTTCAACGAGATTTTCGGCTGCCGAGATACATCCGGAAATACTCATTATCGGTGTTTTGAGGTTGTGCGCCAATCCGCCGATCATCTGACCGAGGAAAGCGAAACGCTCTTGCTCCATCATTCGCTCTTGGCTATCCTGGAGACGTTTCATACTTTCGCGAAGCTGTGTTATATCCTTGAACAATACGACGTATCCGGTTATTTGGCCATACAGCTCCAAGGGAGAGACGTCGACGACAAAATAATATTTTTTCGAAACGTCATTTACTGTAAACGTGACGGATTGCTCATACGAGATATGGCTTTCGCCTTCTTTACTCGAATCAACAGCGGCTAAAAGGCTGTATATTACGTTTTTTTGGGAGCTCTCACCTATTTTCAGGCAATCGCTCAGCTTTGTTCCTTCGACTATTCCGTATTCTTTTCCAAAAAGCTCTTGGAAGCTACGGTTATATTTGACAACAAGTCCCGTTTCGCTGAGCACGATATAGCTATCTGAAATAGCGTTCAGTACGTGCTGTGTAGCTATCGGGCTGATGTCAAGCACGTGAAGCTGGAATATTGCGATCCCGTTGAAGATCAACGTCACCATAAAGCTGAGTGGTGTTGCGGTTATCGGTATATCCTGTCCGCTGAACGTAGCAGCCACACTGACCAAAAAGGGACAGAGACCGCTTATTATAAACATCACGCACTGCTTCCAATACAAAGACGTTTTATTCTTCAAGCCGAAGCGGATCATATATACTATACCGGATATCAAGAAGATATAGTTGAAAGCACCGCTAACGAGAATATACGGTCCAAATATGATCTCACTTTTTACGACCGAAAACTCGACGTAATACAAATGGTGGAGTGGGTTCGTCCAAGATATCAAGACTGTTATCAGCGGGAAGATGAAAAGAAGCTTCATCCACGTCTTCATTTTCTCGTAGCCTTCGACGAAGGATATTGCGATACACAGATAGAGTGGCGACATCAACGCTCCGCCGGGTTGCATCAAGCAGTCCAAAAAGAACATCAAGTCGTTATTATCTGTTCCGACAAATCGCATTATTATCAACGGGATGACCCATGATGAATACGCCAGAGACAAAAAGAGGAACAATTTATTCAGTAGAGCGCGTTTTTTTTGCGTTTTTCTGCTCCAAACGATAAAATACGCCACTATTATCAAAGATATGGAAAATATAACTACCGAAAGAGCTGATACCATCTGTTATTCCCCTTTCCAAAACTCACGAAGAACGGTTTTGACGTCGATCGGTGAGGTTTCTGCTCCGAGCATCTTCAAAGTCTCTGTTGTTTGCTCGTTTGTAACTTTTACGTTTGTATTTATTGAATTTGAATTGATGGAATTCAACAATATTGCCCAAAGAGCTCCGTCTATTTTCGAGGAGTTATCTCTCAGTGCTACATAGAAGTCGTTCATATTCACTATTTTGTTATTTTCGTTTAGTGACAAGAACACCTTCTCAAGAGTCGGAGGCTCGGGATTCATAATATGAAATACGGTATTATCCGTGTTTTTCAAAAGAACTACCTCTCTTGCACTCCTGTCGATCGGCATCAGGTCGATCCTTGAATCCTTAACGCTATTCGGGATCACGCCAAGCTGTGTATACCCCTTCATCGTCAGATAAAACGCGTTTGTTTCGGGATCCTTTTGGAATTTGCCGTCGGTTTCTCTTCCGACAAGTCTTCCGAGTCGAAAGATCTTTGCAGAAAGTCCGCAATCGATCGCTTCAAAGACGGCTTTTTCTGCAAGATATTTACTTTTTACATAAATATTGCTTTTCCAATCTTGACCAACGTCAAGGTCGTTTTCGGTAAAGGTCACGTCATTTTGACATTCACCGCTGACGCTGCACGTTGAGATATGGTAGAATTTAGAACCGCTGATTTTTGAGATCGCGATCATATTTTCTGTGCCGCCAACGTTTGTTGCCATATACTCATCAACATTTGATGCATAATGGCGTACGTCTGCTGCGCAATGATATATCTCGTCTATTTTTGTTGCAAGATCTTCATATTCCGCTTCAGTCATTCCGAGGCTTGATGAGCTTATATCTGCTTTTATTACAGATATTCTTTTCATCATTTCTTCTGCTTTTTCCTCGCCAAAATACCAAGCGAGTGTATTTTTCATTCTTGCGACGTCGCCATCACGAAGAAGGCAGATAAGATCTTTTTCTTCCCTTTCGAGCAATTCCTTTACAACATGTGCTCCGAAAAAGCCCGTTGCACCGCTGACGAGTGTTTTTTTCTCGTTACAGTATTCTATAGTCTCGAGGGTTTTTCCGTCAGCGTTGAAAAATCTTACTTGATCCGCTATCGTTTGATTTTGATAGAACTCGGAGAGAGACATTTCAAGCTTATCGTTATAGAATCTACTCAAAACGTTAAGTGCTCCCATCGACGTACCGCCGACGTTGAAGAACGACGCATTTATATCGCTGACCGATCCGCTGAGGACGGAATTCCAGACGCTCATTACGTATTCTTCATTGACATTGACCAAGCGTTTCGGCTCAGCAATAGTCGTTATTTCGTCATTATCGTCCATTATCGGTGTTTTTTCGAGTATGACGGTATGACGTTTTGATGCCATTTCACGCAAGGTCATAACATCGATCTTATTCGTTGCGGTCAAGGGCATTTTATCTAACCATATGATCCTCGAGGGGATCATATATGGCGGAAGTACTTTTTTTATTGACTCGAATATCTTCGCGTCGGTAAGTGAAGGATCGGCTGTATAGAAGGTGCAAAGCTCCATCGATCCATCCTCTTTTTTGAGTGCAACTGTTGATGCCTGGACGTTTTCGGCAAGGTTCTCGATCGCAACGTTGATCTCGCTGAGTTCAACACGCTGACCGTTCAATTTTACCTGTTGGTCGCGCCTTCCGATATAGTCAAATCTTCCGTCGAGTCGGAGGCGAACGATATCACCGCTGCGATACATTTTCTCGCCGCTGAACAAGATATCATCAACGAATGACTCATTTGTGAGGTCATCTCTTCCGATATATCCGCTAGACAAGCATTCACCTGCGATATACATTTCTCCGCAGCCTGTCGGGATGACAGGTGACATATTTTCGTCAAGTACATACGTCCTGGTATTTTGGAGCGGTGAGCCTATCGTAATATGCTCTCCTCTTCTCAGGTGCTCCATTGTTGTAAATACTGTCGCTTCGGTCGGTCCATACATATTCATCAGCATTCCGTCGGAATGGTCATAGAATTTATTGACAAGACGGTCTGTTACGACTTCTCCGCCGAGCAACACGATCTTTATATATTTTGCGGCTTTTTGGAACGCCTCGTTCTCAAGACACATAGAAAGCCTTGCGGGAGTCATTTCAAAAACGCTTGTTTGGTAGGTTTCAACGAGAGATGCCAATTTCCACGGCAGCATCATTTCTTCCTCGTCTGCAAGTACGACCGTCCTTCCGAGTGCGAGTGCTATCAACGTCTCCACGACGAAGCAATCGAACACGGAGTTAGTTGAGCAAAGGACATTTCCTTCGATGGTGCTCAACAATGCTTTCATTTGGGAATATAGGTTGGATACAGAACGATGACGCAATTTAACGCCCTTCGGACGTCCTGTCGAGCCGGAGGTGAACAAAACGTTGCAAACGCTGTCATTTGTCGGAGCAAGACGACGTTGATCCACCGATTCACCGAGCGGAAGCAAGGTTATTTCAAACACATTCTCGTTATCGACAAGGTTTTCGGGAAGAGTTACGTTTTCATCGATCAACATCAATCTCGCGCCCGAGTCTTGCATCATATAATTGATCCTTGCCTTCGGGAAGGAGTCAAGAACGAACATATACGTGCATCCGGCCTTCAAGACACCGTACATTGCGGCGATCATATCAGGAGTACGTTTCAAGCAAAGAGCGACACACTCGCCTTTTTCGATGCCTTTTTGCTCGATATAGTCTGCAATTCTGCTCGCACGCTTTTCGATTTTTTTGAACGTTACTCTTTCACCGTGGTAGATCACGGCGGTCTCATCACGTTTCAAAGCTATTGTGCTTTGCAAAATCTTATGGATCGGGCGATTCAAAAACGGGGTGACCTTATAGTTAGGTGCATCGAGATACTTTTCTTGGTCTTCCGCTGTCATTATTCTGACATCGGAAAGAAGGGTATTTTTCTCCTTTATCAATTCGGACGCTATATTTCTTATACAATTAGCATAGAATTCTATCGTTTCATTTTTGAACAGACTTGTTGCATAGGAAAATCCGAGCGATACTCGATCGTTCTTTTTCGAAAGCTCCAAGATCATATCCATTTTTACACTACCAGTATTGATGGGCATCAATTCCATTTTTACGTCACCGACAGAAAGACGATCAACGTTTACGGGACTTTGAGTCATCATTACTTGATAGAGTGCGTTTTGCTCGCCGCGAGGAAGCGAGAGCACGTTTATTATTTCTTCAAGTGTCACATGTTGGTTATCGAGCATTGAGGTGACTTCATCTGAAACCGATCTCAACCATTCCTCCACCGTCATTTCGCCGTTCAGCTTCAATCTCAGCGGCAAGGTGTTGATAAAAGGTCCGCATACTTTTGACGTTCCGACGATATCGCGGCCTGCGACAGGTGCGCCGATGAGTATATCCTTTTTGCCTGAAACTGCTGACAAAAGCATAGCGTATGATGCTAAAAGGATAGAATATTCGGTTATACCGTTCTCTTGACAGTATGATTCCAAAGCCCTGCTCTCTTTTTCGCTGAGAAGGACTTCATAAGTTTTTCCTTTATAATCAAATTTTTTCGGTCTCGGAAGATCTCCGACAAGCTCAAGCTTCTCGGGGAGAGACTCGAGGTGAGTCTTCCAATACTCAAGCATTTCGGTATTTTTTTGGTCTTTATTTATCGCGTCAAGGTAATCGTAATAGTCACACTCAACGTTTGTTGCTTCTTTTTTATACGCTTTATCGATTCTTTGGAGGATTATCGGAGTCGTTAAGCCGTCGCCTATGATATGGTGACTGTCAACGAAGAGATAGCTCTCATCAAGCGGAGACGTCCATATACCTGCTCGCAACAACGGAGCTTCGGAGAGGTTGAAGGGACGAACGAAATTTTTCGATGCTTCTTCAAATGAATTACCCAAAACAGTTTCAAGCTTGAAGCAGACGTTATCAAGAATACGCGCAACGACACCGCTTTCGGTTTGGACGAAAGCTGTTCTGAAGATGGCGTCTTCTTTTATCAAGGTCACGAATGCGTTTTCAAGAAGCTCGAGATCGGGCATTTTTTCCAATTTAAACGCGCCGCACATATTATAGGAATATCCGTCGGTATCGAGCATTGACTGAACGTAGATGCCTTGTTGAATCGCGCTCAGCGGATAGGCCGATCTTTTATTTGTTTTCACGAGGGATATTTCAAGCTTATTTCTATCGGTCGGGCGTGATATCGGATGAGGTGCTTCACCGTTGAGGTATGCGGACAGCTTCACTGCCGTTCTGCAAGCATAGAGATCGGCGATACGAAGCTTTTTCGACAGGCTTTCCTCGATCTCCAAAACACACTGCATTGCATTCAAGGAGTTTCCGCCATTTTTAAAGAAATCGCTTCCACCGTGGATAGAATCATTATTCAGAACTTTTTTGAATATTTCAAGGATACGCTCTGCATTTTGGCTGAGTTGATCATAAACGATCTCATCATCGAAGCACGGAGTCGGAAGCGCCGACTCATCAATTTTGCCGTTTGCATTCATCGGCATTGAATCGACGCGCAACACGAAGGACGGGATCATATATTCGGGAAGATACGTTGCCGTATGGGCAAGAAGGTCACTTTCATTGAGCTCAGTCTCGGAGCAGTAATACACTCCGATCTCCTCGGTGTCATTGACCTTACATATTTTTGCATAAGCCGACAATACGCCCGTAAAGGATTCGACGCAGGAAGCGATCTCTCCGAGCTCGATCCTTAAGCCGCGCAATTTGATCTGGCTGTCTGCTCTGCCGGTCAACACGATCTCGCCGTTTGGTGTCCAATACGCGATATCGCCCGTATCATAGATACGATCGTTGCTAACGAACGGGTTACGGCGGAACATTTTATCGGTCAACTCGGAATTATTACGATATCCGTTTCCTACACATTTTCCGCCAACGAACAATCTTCCGCTGCCGCCTATCGGCAATGGGTTGAGCCATTGGTCGAGGACGTACATTTTACAGTTGCCCATCGGAGTACCGATGGTAATTTTATCGGCGTGAGAAAGCTCCTTCATACTTACCGCAACGGTAGTTTCTGAAGGTCCATATTGATTATATATACGTGCATTTGTGCACATTTTGAGCTTTTTGAGTAATTCTGTTGGGAAATGCTCGCCGCCACAGACGATGCTTTCCATTCTCCACATTACTTTTTTGAAGGTTTTGTTACTTAAAAGCACGCTAAGGCGAGACGGCGTCATCGAGAAAAATCCGACTGCATAGCTGTTCATAAGCTCTGCGAGGCGTTCGGGTGACTCGAGGTCGCTGTTTGTCGGGAAAACGATCGTTCTGCCGTTAACGAGCGCAACGATGCTCTCAAGCATAAATGCATCAAAGCCAACGTTACATACGGACAATACTGCTCCGCTTGCATAGACGGATCTCATCTCTTCGCAGAGGTTCAAAAGGTTACGTTGTGTAATTTCAACGCCTTTAGGCTCGCCGGTGCTACCGGAGGTATAGACGACGTATGCTAATTTATCGCCCTTAGACATTTCCTCACACTGAGGTCTGATAGTCGGGATACCGTATGCTTCATCGACGACGTCAAGCGTTATGATCGTTGTATCACATTCGCCGAGGCGTTTTTTTCCGCTTTCATCGGTTATGAGCAAAGCGGCACCGCTCTTATTTAATATCGTCTTTATACGTTCCTTCGGCAAAGAGTCCGACAAAAGAATAAATGCGTGTTCTTGTTGGAGTGTGCCGAGCATAGCGGCAGGAAGATCGAATTTTCTCGGAAGCATTATTGCAACGAGCTCGTTTTCACCGTTTACTGCTTCGCTGATGGCAGAGGCAAACTGAGCGCTTCTGTGCAACAGTGTTCCGTAGGTCATACGTTCACCGTTATGAATGATCGCTGCTCTGTTGAGATATTTTCTGCTATTTTTAAGCACAGCTTCATAGACGGAACGATCTTCGAGATATTTTTCCGTCTTATTGAAGGTATAGAGCACCTTTTCCTTTTCTTCAAGCGACAAAACGTTGAGAGAATGGATAGGGCTATCGGGCGAGGACAAGGCTTCGCTGAGGATATGGCACAAGTTATTGTGGAGAGCAGTTATCTCGGTCTCCGTGAAATACTGCGCCAGATAATCGTAGTCTACGGCATACTGCTGGTGATCCTTCAAATTGGTGAGATGGATCGTCAGCTGTTCAGCCTGATATCCGCAATAATGCCATCTGCCGCTAAGATGGACAGAAGCATCGCGGCTTTCGTATATTTTGCTGTCTTGGTAAGAAAGGGCGATGTTGAAAAGTCTTCCTTCCTTATTTGACAATTCACATATTTTCGAATAGGGATAACGTTGGTGACGAAGGAGCTCGTACCATTTATCCATAAGATCTTCGTTAAAGGTATTGAGAGTCCAAGAATCGTCTATCTCGTTATAGAACGGCAAGGTGGTCACGAACATACCCGTGCTTTGCTTAAACTCATAGCTTGTACGGTTAAAGATCGGAACTCCTATTGTAAATCTATCGGCGCCGCCGTTACGTTTAAAGTAGATCGCGAGAGCCATATAGAACACGGCAAAGGGCGCGACTCTTTTTTCTTCGCAGAACGAGAAGATGGCGTGGTTGATTATTTGGGGCAGCTCGAAGCTCATTCGTCTTCCGACAGGGCTTGTTGATGCTCCGCTTATATTTTTCAAGGACGAGGGCTCGCCGATGTTTTCGACTATGCTTTTCCAATAGCTTTCATCACGGCTGTATGCCTTCGAGGACATATAGTCGAGCTCCTCTTGAACGTGGAGACGGTAATCGGGTGTTTCATCGAGCGAGAGCTCGTCTCCCTTTAACAATTCGAGATAGGTCTTTCCTATCTTATTGCAGATCATTATCTGTGACCAGCCGTCAGAGATGATATGGTGCAATTTCACAAGGATGCCGCCGCTGTTTTCGGAGTCACGGAAAAGGACAAAGCGATAGAGAGGGCCGCCTTCAAGTGGGATCAGCTCTCTTGTTACAGCGTTTTCCCAATTCTCGATACCTTCCCCGCTTGTATTTGTAAAGTCATAGACGGGAAATTCCTCTTTCGAAAACGGGGCGTGGTACTGCATCATCTCGCCATCAACGTTGACCAATTGAGTACGCAAGGACGGATCGCTTTCGACAACACGGTTGATGCTTTGCTGGAGTGCAACAAAATCAACTCTTCCTCGAATGCGTACAGTTGTACTGATGTTGTTGACAGACGTTCCCGCAAAGGCACGTTCGAGGTTCAAAATATTCAGTTGGCTTAACGATAACGGGAAAAGTTTTTCCCTTGCAATATCCTTCACTATCGCTATCCTTCTTTCATATTTCTTGAAAAAATAATGATCGTTATGCTTCGATCAGCTCGAAGCGGTTTCCTCCGTTTTGCTTTGCGGAGTACATTGTTTTATCTGCTATACAAAACAGCTCGTCATATATAAGATGCGGTGTTTTTGCCATTACCACACCGACAGAACAGCTCATTTCCCCCTTCGGGATAGTTTCGGAAGCCATTTCCGACACCAAATCAACTATTTGAGCACATTTCTTTTTTACGATCTCAATATCCTCTACGTCCTTCATCAAGACGAGAAATTCATCGCCGCCTATACGACCGACGATATCGTTATTTCTGAAAAGTCTTTTGAAGATCGAGGACATCATCACCAATACCTCATCGCCTACGATGTGACCGTAATTGTCGTTGATCTTTTTGAAGCCATCGATATCGATTATCATCATTGCAAAGCTTCCGCTTTCGTGAGAGATATATTCTTCACAAAGATCGCGAGTGGTTTTTGTATTATAGAGCATAGTCAACGAGTCGCAAGAAGCGCGAGCAGTCGTTTCGGTCAATTTTTGTTCGTATTCGGCAAGTCTTGTTTTTTGGGTATCGTAGATAGTCTTAAACTTTGATATTACGACGAACAGTCCGACAAGATACGTTTTTCCGTCGACAGTCGTGCGCAAGCCTCGGTTCAACACCCAGCTTCCGTCACGTGTCATCAGCATCAACTCTATCTCATCACCGTTATTAAGCTGGACGAGCAGATCTCTTTTCAAACGAGGTGCATCGTTACTCAAGATAACGTCAAACAAGCTCCTTTTATCAAGCTTTTCGCAATCGCAGATCCCGAGTATCTTTTTTACACCGTCATTTTTGCCATCAAAGATGACGTCTTCGCCGTCAAACGAACACAAATACTGTGCAAAAAGCTCACTATTTAATTGTCCGATGACTCTCTTATCCATTGATAGTTCTCCTTGTCGTCCGGTTCTAACGGGCACACTTCATAGCGAAGTAATGCGTCGGCACGGGTGAATTTTTTATAATATGATTTGATTATTCTTTCACATACCATACAACTGTTTTCATAGTTGGCACGCGGAAGCATTATTACGTATTGTGACACACTGCACTTCGCTGCAGAGTCTCCTCTTCTCAGTGATTGGCGGATCACGTTCTCGACGTTCGGCATCACACGGTCAAGCTTTCTCAAGGAAAGCTCTCCATCCTTGTCTACGGCGGAGATCAGGGCGATATGAACGGCGATCCCGTTTCTCATTACGGAACGAGCCATTGAATAGTAGAGAACTCTGAAAAAGTCATATTCACAGATCAATGCGCCTGTTTTTTCCGACGATTCCTTCAATTGTTCTTGAAGTGTACTGATAGAGATTGTATGTGAGTTATTGGTCTTTATTGCTTCGTGGTACAATGCGCGAGTCTCTTCGGAAGGGATCACTCCCAGCTCGGAAAGAAGGCGTTCGCTGAGCTTTTGATATACCTCGATCGCTTTTTTCTGCTTTCCGCAAGCGAGATAGGTCTGCATACACAAGCAATGGACCTCTTCGTTATATGATTCGATGTTGGTGGCGATACGACAAAATGCCAACGCTTCATCAAAGCGTTTTTCCTCGATCATTCGAGGAACGACATTACGAAGGCAATCAATGAATACGTTATGGAAATACGCAGAGATCGGGATCACCCAAAACTCAGACGACATTTTGTCGAGAAAGTCGCCTTCATACAGCTTTAATGCTTCAACGACTTTTTCAAGCTCAAGAGTGTCGGCATCACTGATCACGCTCTCAAAGGTATCGCAATCGATCTCAACTCTGCACTCGGGATTCCACATATAGCCGTCGTGAGAGCAGATTATCAGCTGTTTGCCGGCACCGCTCCAAAGGTAGTCAAGCTCTGCTCTTGCTCTATATAAAAGAGTTTTCAATGCACCACTCGGGTTGACGCCTTTATCCTCGTCGCCCCAGATCAGCTCTATAAGCTCCTTTTGTTTTACAATGCGTTCACGATGGTATACCAAATATGCGATCAACGACCACACCTTTTTTGATCTGTTGGCAGTATTCGAGATACTGTTCTTTCCGTCGCTAATTGTAAAATCTCCAAACATTTTTACCTTCAGAGACATCATTGACACCACACCACCCTCAAGTGTTAATAATTCCTTCGTTTTTTTACATAGGGGACACTACCCCAATATGAATACTATGTTGAGTATATCACAATTATTTCTATTTTACAAGTGTTTTTTCAAATAAAGTGACCGAAAAATTGATTTTTTTGTCACTTTTTTACCGTTTCTTCTTAGTTTACATAAATTCAACTTTAGTTTACATAAATTTTGATGATCTCGGTGGTATAATTTTACTCTTGGCAGCTTCCTCTATTGACACAAATAAACGATTATGATATAATAATATGAAAATTTATGTTGTTTTATGAGGTTATTTATGACCGTTTCCAAAAAAAGAGGAATATTACTTTTTTGCTTAGTTCTTCTCGGACTGATCATTTTGGCTTTTTCGTTGTTCTCCATTTTCGGAGGCGACGGTAATGACGAGAACTCAAGCTCGGATATCACATCGACCGGCTCTATGGCTGAAGTATCCGAGATGCCACCCGAGATGAGCGATGATCAAAGCAAAGCACAAGAGAGCTCGAGCGATGATGGATCAAGCAACGCTATAGATGAAAGCTCGAAAAATGATGAAATATCTGATCCTTTCTCAACTGATGATGAGTCGAGATCCATATCTGCTGACAGCAGTGTTGCAGAATCGTTTGAAGCTCCGTCGAAGGATGAGTCCGTTGGTACTCCGTCAAAGGATGAGTCTGTTGGTGCTCCGTCGAAGGATGAGTCTGTTGGTACTCCGTCGAAGGATGAGTCGATTGGTGCTCCGTCGAAGGATGAGTCTGTTGGAACTTCGTCAAAGGATGAGTCTGTTGAAACTCCGTCGAAGGATGAGTCCGTTGGTACTCCGTCGAAGGATGAGTCCGTTGGTACTCCGTCGAAGGATGAGTCTGTTGGTACTCCGTCGAAGGACGAGTCCGTTGGTGCTACGTCGAAGGATGAGTCTGTTGGAACTCCGTCGAAGGATGAGTCGTTTGGTGCTCCGTCGAAGGATGAGTCGATTGGTACTCCGTCAAATGATGAGTCGATTGGTACTCCGTCGAAGGACGAGTCTGTTGGTACTCCGTCGAAGGATGAGTCCGTTGGTGCTCCGTCGAAGGATGAGTCTGTTGGAACTACGTCGAAGGACGAGTCAAAGGCTGATAACACGGTGAGTGAATCCACTCCGTTTGACAAGCCTGCGCAGATCACTATATTGAAGCCCGTTGCATCGGGAAAGCTCGTTAAGCAAAACGCATCGGCAATAATTGATTATTCCAACACTAAAGACGGATACGTTATGGTAAAATTTATTGCTGACGTTGACGTTAAGCTCAAGGTTCAAGTCAAAGGGCCGACTACGACTTATACATACAACATTATTAAAGGAGAATGGACAGTTTTTCCGCTATCTGACGGGAACGGTACATATTCGATCAAGGTATACAAAAATGCGTATGGTACGAAATATTCAACGGTATTGTCGCTGAATAATTTGATCATCGATCTTGACGATGAATATGCACCCTTTATCAGACCGAATCAGTACGTTAATTACGAAAATGCGGTCAATACGATGGAAAAGGCTTCAGTCCTTCTCAAAGACAGTATGTCGATGCTCGAGAAGGTTGAGACGATATACAACTACGTGACTACCAATATCAAATATGATTATGAAAAGGCGGCAACGGCCCAAAGCGGATATCTGCCTGACCTTGATCATGTTTTAAAGGTGAAAAAAGGTATTTGCTTTGATTATGCGGCTTTGATGACGGGTATGCTGCGATCGCAAAATATCCCATGTAAGCTCGTTGTCGGTTATGCAAATACTGAATATCATGCTTGGATCAGCGTTTACTCGCCCGAAACGGGATGGGTTGACGGAGTCATTTATTTTAACGGAGTCAATTGGCAACAAATGGATCCGACGTTTGCTTCCGGCGGGAACAATGATCTTGACAAGATCTCTTATACTACTAAGTACATTTATTGATAATAGATTCTGATGAAACATTCATTTTGGAGAGCATTATGAGAACAATAGATTTGGGTGATCTCGTTTTGAGTGACCTTTTCAAGCAGCTCGGATTGTTGATGCAATCCGGAGTTATGGTTGGAGATGCATTAAATATTATTGCGGAAGATAAGACGGAAGAAGGTTATTCCAAGTTGTTGAACGATCTTTCGGAAAAGGTCCATGAGGGAGCCTCTCTTTCGGATGCTTTAAAGGGATCGGGTGAGTTTTCCGCTCACGTTATCGGACTTATCAAGACCGGCGAACAGGTCGGTCGTCTCGAGGAAACCTTCGCTTCGCTTTCTCATTATTTCGAAAACAAGGACAGAAGAAAGAAAAAGCTTCGCGACTCTTTGACTTATCCTTGCATCATTCTCTCGCTTATGGTCGTTGTTATCGTTGTTTTACTGACTCAGGTATTACCTATTTTCAACGACGTCTATTCGTCGTTGGGAGGTAAGCTGACCGGCTTGGGAGGTGCGTTGTTGATCATTGGAAATGCACTTGGAGCTGCTCTTCCTTACATCGGTATCGTTTTCGGCATTGTTTTGATCATTTCTTGCATTATTGTACTTGTTCCGTCTCTTAAAGAGAAATTCGGTAATTTGATCTTGAGGATGTTTGGAGACAAGGGCGTTTATCGAAAAATGAACGATGCTGCATTCGTTCAATCGCTTGCTGTTGCAGTTGGAAGCGGAATACCCTTTGAGGAGGGCGTGGTGCTTGCATCGGAGCTTTTCAGCGACAACCCGAAGGCAAAGCTCAGATGTGAGAAATGTGTTTCGCTTATCCAAGAGGGAGCTTCGTTCGATAGTGCGCTGCTTGAAAGCGGCATTATCTCAAAATCATCTGCATATATGCTCGGGATCGGTATTCGTGCAGGAAAAGGAGACGAGACTATACTCGATATCTCCAACAGAATGGCTGATGAAGCCGAGGATGCGATCAACGATCTTTTGGCGAAGATCGAGCCTTCGCTGGTTATTTCCACTTCACTTATTACGGGAGTTATTTTATTGACAGTTATGCTCCCTCTTATTGATATTATGAAGACGATCGGATAGGTCTTTTTTATGAAACTTTTATCAAAGCATATTTACAAAATATTTTTACCAACGATCGTTGTATTCGTTTTATTGTTCTTTTTGAGTGCTGTCTCCAACCTCGACAACGGGAAAAGTGACGAGGACAAGAAGCAGCTTGAGGAGTTGCTCAACAGAGCGGTAGTTTCCTGCTATTCTATTGAAGGTGCATATCCGCAAAGCATTGAACATATTATTGAGAATTACGGGATTCAATACAACGAAGAGGAATACGTTATCAAATATGAATTTTATGCTTCTAATTTGAAGCCTGATATTACTGTATTGGAGCGATGAGATGAAGAATAGGATTAAAAAGGCTGACGTCAGCATTATTGCTCCGCTTTTGACACTTATCGTTTTTAGTGTTTGTGTTCTTTTCGTTTTGCTTTTTGGTGCAAGGCTTTATAAAGAGGCTTTGGCACGTGACAAGGAGAGCTTCGAAAAACGAACAGCCGATCAATACATTGCCACAAGATTTCGACAAGCAGACGGAGATATGTTTAGCTTTGTCGCTGATTTTGAAGATTCTGACGCCAATGACGCAGGAGATACGTTGTTTTTTGTAGAGAAGGTCGGAGATGAGATCTATTTTACTCGAATATATTGTCACGACGGATATCTTTGTGAATTGTTTTCGTCAGCCGACGATGTGTTTGAACGCGGCGACGGAGAACGTATCTTGCCGCTTGAAAGCCTTTATTTTGAGGAAAAAGACGGTTTATTCAGAGTGACTATCGAGCACATTGACGGAAGAAAGGACGAGCTTTTGCTCGCTAAAAGAAGTGAGATCGGAGGTAATTATGAGAAATAGAGCATTTTTACCCTTGATCGAGCAGATCCTTATGATCGTCGTTTTTGCGATCGTTTCGGCTGTTTGTATTGGTTGCTTTGCCAAATCAAGAGAGATCTCGATTGAGACCGAGCTGAAGGATAGGGCTGTTGTGCTTGCTCAAAACGCCGCTGAGGAGTTCAAGGCTGTCGGATCGGAAAAGACAATCACGAGGTATTATGACTTTGATATGTCGCAGACCGAAAACAGCGGTGTATTCACAGTCGTTTGCGATCCTATCGATGACGAGGATCCTTTTTTGGAGACTGCGGTCATTTTGGTATTATCCGACGAGAAGCCCCTTTTTGAATTGAAGGTATGTCGACAGGAGGGACAGGACGGATGAAAAGAAAAAACGATTACAGTGCTCCCATTGTCGGAGGCACGTCTCTCATTACTATATTTGCTACGATATGCTTGATCGTTTTTACATTATTGACGCTAAGCACTGTCGTTGCGTTTCGCAATTTGGCTTTTGCGTCGCACGAAGCCGTGAAGGATCATTATGATGCAGATTCTCAGGCTGAGGCTGTTTTTGCCGCTCTCAGACGTGGAGAGTGTCCTGAATCCGTGAAGATAGATGGAGATTTTTATTCATACAACTGCCCTATTTCCGATACACAGACGTTAGAAGTTGAATTGTCTTTTGTTGACGGTAGATGGGATATTATCAAATGGTGTGCTGTAAGCACGAACAATTAATTTTCGAAAGTTGAGGAAACCAGTATGGCAAAGCTGATTCAATATTTGGAAAACGCAGTCGCTCATCAAGCCTCGGATATTTTTATTATTGCAGGCGGATCGGTCAGCGAAAAGGTAGACGGACATATTCGTCCGTTTGATGACGTCAGACTTTTACCACCCGACACGGAGGGCTTGATCGGTGAGATATATTCGCTCGCTAACAGATCGATGGACAAATATATTGCCACCGGTGACGACGATTTTTCTTTTTCGCTTCCCGGACTTGCTAGATTTCGTGTTAACGCATACCGTCAACGCAATTCTATGGCGGCTGTTGTTCGTGTCGTTTCGTTCGATATTCCCGATTGGAAGGACATTCATATTATTCCGCAGGTGATGGACGTTGCCGATATTACGCACGGAATGATACTTTTCACCGGAACTGCGGGCAGCGGTAAGTCAACGACTCAGGCTTGTATCATAGATAGGATAAACAAGACGAGGGGTTGTCACATTATAACGCTCGAGGACCCGATCGAATATCTTCACAGAAACAACAAAAGCTTAGTCAGTCAAAGAGAGGTCGCGATCGACACCGTTGACTATCTCTCGGCCTTGAGATCGTGTCTCAGACAAGCTCCCGACGTTATTTTGCTCGGCGAAATGCGTGATGCGGAAACGATACGCACTGCTATAACTGCTGCGGAAACCGGTCATACCGTTATTGCTACGATGCACACAAAGGGTGCTGTTAACGCGATCGACAGAGTTATTGATTGCTTCTCGGCTGAGCATCAGGCACAGATACGTTTTCAATTGGCTACTGTTTTGAGGACGGTCGTATCACAACAGATGCTTCCTGACAAGGACGGAAATATTATTCCTGCTTTTGAGATAATGCACGTTAATAATGCTATCCGCGGAATGATACGTGATAACAAGAATTATCAGATCGAAAACGCTATTACCGCAGGACGCGGCGAGGGTATGGTAACGATGGACTCTTCTATCGTTCAACTATATCGCGACGGTATTATTACAAAGGATACGGCGATCAATTTTGCGGATCATCCCGACCTTATTCAAAAGCACTTATAAAAAATATTCTAATACTAAAAAACCTCTTGGATGATTGCTCCAAGAGGTTTTTTGTTATAATTTAGAGTTCTCTTCTGCGTTTGGATGCTACAAGGGATCCAACAAGAAGTGATGTTATTGACATTATGAGGAGTGCTGTTATGCTCTTATCACCTGTTGCCGGAGGCTCCGGAGGTGCAAGAGGCACGTCATCCTCGTAGATATCGAGCAACGGATCGTCTTCCTCGGGCTCACTTTCTTCGGGGATCGATTCCTCGGGAGATTCTTCTACGGGCTCGCTCTCGTCGGGGATTGATTCCTCGGGGGATTCTTCTACGGGCTCGCTTTCCTCGGGGATCGATTCCTCGGGAGATTCCTCAACGGGTTCGCTTTCCTCGGGGATCGATTCCTCGGGAGATTCTTCTACAGGCTCGCTTTCTTCGGGGATTGATTCCTCGGGTGATTCCTCAACGGGCTCGCTTTCTTCGGGGATTGATTCCTCGGGTGATTCTTCTACGGGCTCGCTTTCTTCGGGAATTGATTCCTCGGGTGATTCCTCAACGGGTTCGCTTTCTTCGGGGATTGATTCCTCGGGTGATTCTTCTACGGGCTCGCTCTCATCGGGAATTGATTCCTCGGGGGATTCTTCTACGGGCTCGCTCTCATCGGGAATTGATTCCTCGGGAGATTCTTCTACAGGCTCGCTCTCGTCGGGGATCGATTCCTCGGGTGATTCTTCTACGGGTTCGCTTTCCTCGGGGATAGATTCCTCGGGTGATTCCTCAACGGGCTCGCTTTCCTCGGGGATAGATTCCTCGGGTGATTCCTCAGCGGGTTCGCTCTCTTCGGGGATTGATTCCTCGGTGGATTCTTCGGGGATCACAACTTCATGAGTATTAGTGATGACAAAGCCTTCTGCAGCGGTACCGCTTATAGTTGTTTCGTACCCGTTAACTGCATCCTCGGATACTGTGTAGACGATTTCTTTGCCATTGATATATTTTGCGAGAGAATCAAACGTACAGCTCCAATTATCGTTCGACGAGATTTCCTTTTTCGCGATCTCGACACCGTTTGCATAGAGACGTACTGTGATCGTTTCGGGGCGAAGAGCGTCTGCATTGTCCTCGTCGTTCCAGATCTTTTCAACCTTTACAGAGGTCGTTGAGGGAGTATGTGTATTTGTTATGTTGAAGCCGTCTATTGTTGTTTCATAGCCGTCTACTGCATTTTCTGTTATCGTGTAAACGATCTCAATGCCGCCGTCACGATATTTCGGGAGTTCTTCAAGCTTCCAGCTCCAATTATCAGATTCGGTTACGATCATAGTTCTGATAGTTGCGCCGTCAGCAAGAACGTTAATTTTGATATTTGTCGGGCGAATGCCGTCTTGGTTATTGTTATCGATCCAAATTTTTGTTCCCTCGAGAATTATTGTCTCGGGAATGTGTGTATTTACTACGAGATATCCGTCAAGTGTCGTTTCATAGCCATCGACCTTTTCTTCGGTAATGGTATATACTATTTTGATTCCGCCGTCACGGTATTTCGGAAGATCGTTGAAGCTAAAGCTCCAATCGTCAGACTCTCTGACAACGATCGTATCAATGATAGTACCGTCTGCAAGGAGGTTGATCGTGATGCTTTCGGGACGGAGTCCGTCTTGGTCGTTCGCATCCTTCCAAAGCTTTGCACCTTCAACAAGTGTTGTTTCGGGTGTATGTGTGTTTGTTACGTTGTAGCCGTCAACTACTGTTTCGTAGCCGTCAACCTTTTCTTCTGTGATGGAGTAAACGATCTCGTTACCTGCGTTGTATTTCGGGAGGTCTTCGAATTTCCAGCTCCAGTCGGCTGCTGTTACCGTTATTGTTTCGATCACTTCACCATTTGCGAGAAGGTTGATCGTGATGCTTTCGGGGCGGATGCCGTCTTGGTCATTCGCGTCGTCCCAAGTTTTTGTACCTTCGACAACTGTTGTTGCGGGGGTATGTTTATTTGTTACGTTGTAGCCGTCGACTACTGTTTCGTAGCCGTCTACCTTTTCTTCTGTGATGGAGTAAACTATCTCAACGCCGCCGTCACGGTATTTCGGGAGGTTATCGAAGCTCCAGCTCCAATCATTTGAAGTTACTGTTATTGTTTCGATGATCTTATCA
>JAFSCS010000023.1 GCA_017436675.1 Clostridia bacterium
AGTTTGAGAACCCCTTTTTTCTAAAAAAGGGGTTCTCATTAAAATGGGTTCTAATAGAAACTATATATTCATTAATTTTTTATAGTCTTGGTAGAGCTTTACTGAATCGGGGTGGCCGCAGAATGCTGTTGTACCCGGTTGGTTCATAAGTCCCATATATTGATAGATGAGGACCTCGTCAACGTAGGGTGAGATAGCCTTCAGCTGACCCTCGATACGCTCGATGGGTGCGGGGAGGAGTGCGCTATGATATACTTTTTCCTCAAACTTGAACACTTCCATATCTGCCCAGAGTGCGCTTCTTCCTGCTTTATCGTGAGCTTTTCTGAGTCCTTCATAGAAGCGAGGTGTTTCGAGAGAGGTTGTTTTTTGGACGCCGACTTCATCTTGGTATGCAATAATATCGATATCGATGCTTTCGAGCTGTTTTACATATTTATCGTCGGGGATAGTATCCTTTGTTCCGTAGGGAGCGATGAGGTTTGTGAAGCCTTTTTTGAGTGTACGAGCGTGTGCGGTATATGCGTTGATGAACTTCATAAAATCCTCGTTGAAGTAGCCGCCGATCCACGCTTCATCGGGGAGATACCAGCCGTAGAAGCTATCGTGGTGGCCATAGAGAGCGAAGAGCTCATCCATTGCTTGAAAAGCACGTTTTTCGACCTCTTTGGAAACCATATTGTTATACGTTTCTGTCCACGTACCGTAAAATCCTGCGCTCATAAAGATCTTCATACCGCATTTATCGGCTTCGTCGAGTATTGCCTCGAGCGGATCTGTTGCGGCAAGCTCAAAGCGAGGATAGATATCGGTTTTGAAATACGCCTTATCAAACAATGCTGTGCAAAGCAAAACGACGTATTTCATTCCGAGGGAGTTGACCTCTCTGATCTTTTGTCTCCATTGCTCGTCGCTGAAGTGGATACAGATGGGGTTCCAATATTTTCCCTCGGGAATATTATGGTGTTGGAATTCAAACCATGTTCCGTTAATTCTTTTCATTTTTCTTATCCTTTCTGAATTTATGAACATTTATTATTTACATTTAATCAAGCTCTACCCAATGGTTGACGCCGCCGCACGAGTTGCCGAGGACGAGGTAATCGACAGTTATCGTTCTTGAAGACATCGGCTCGACTGTTTGTGTCCACACGAGAGCCTTTTCGTCGGTGAGCTCGAAATACGGTTTCCCGTCGACCACGTACCAATATGCGCCGTTGACGAAGGTCAGCAGCTCGGGGTTCACGTTATCGGGGATCTTCGTATACGAATATGGGTGGACGGTCAATCTTGCGTCAAGCACTGCACCGTTTTCGTCACGTATCATCGACATCAGCGCACCTGCGGTCGCTCCTTTTTTATAGATCTTGAACGTTCTCGGGGTGTTTCCGACGTTGACGAGCGTCATATTATCGGAATACTGCACCATCCAGTTGCCCGTATTTGCTACGTTTCCCTTTCCATCGGCGCGTTCGTTATCGATGACGACCGTTTCGCCCGATTCGGTCACGCACTCGAAGGTCATCATATCCGTTCCGATGGCACGGGTATTATTATTCGGGTTAAGTGCGGAGAGCCATTTTGTGTCTGCGATATTATATTCGACGAGGTCATACTTTTGGTATGGCTCGGTTTTTGTATGAAAATAGGGATCACGTTTATTTTGGTATAATACGGGCAATTTGCCCTTTACCGTTTTTTCGTTGACTGCGAAGAAAACGTCGGTATCGATAACGCCCTTATGGTAGTCAACACCTTTATATTGTGCGGAATAGTCTGTTCCGTTTCTCGTTACGATATAGCCTTGGTCATCGGGGGCGTCCTTGACCTGCGACACGTTATTATACACATAGAATGTGCCTTGAACGTCACCGCCCGACACATCGAACAGAACGACTGCGTTGGAGCATCTTCCGGGAAGGATCGGTCTGTTTGCTGTATTATCCACGTTAATATTATTATATGCATCCTCGGTAGTTCCGCCGATAACGTAGAAATACTCGCCTGCGGGGAGGACATACTCCTGCGGCTCAAAGACGCGAGGGGTATAATCGACGTAGTCACCGCCCTTATAGAGCTCGTTTTCTTTTCCGTCGATAAAATAGTCGCTTGGGAGCTCGAGGCGGGTATTATAGAAATCGGACCAAGAGCGTTGACCGAGCCATTCCCCGTCGATCTGGAAGCCGATATTTCTCACCTTTATCACGGCGTCGCTATCGCCTTTATTAAAGAGCTGGTAGCCGAAATATGCGGGTTCGCCCGTATGGTTGGAATGCTCGTAGGTAAAGAAGATCTCGCCTTTAAGGTGCTTCGTTCTCAAAACGGCTTTTCCGATATCGTCCTTTGCGAGCATTTCGGGGTTATTGGAATAGATATACGTTCCGCCCTCACGCTTTCTGAGGTTGATCTCGGCAAGATGACGAAGCTCAAGCGCGGGATCGTATTCGAACTCGACGTATTCACTCGCAAACTCTCTCGGGTATGGGAGGTTGGTTACTTCCCCGCCCTTTGGGAGATCAACGCGGACACGGTTGAGTCTATCGTTTATTTTCGTTATTTTCATAGAGATCACCAAAAAAATTTATTACAATGTGATGATACCACATTTTCCTTTGATATTCAACGATTTTTTAAAAAAATAAGTAAAAAAACTCTTGACAAAATGCGCTGTGATGTGTATAATCATACGAGTGTAAAGGATTTTCCTTTACAGGAGAGTGAGATATGCCCGATAAACGATTGTTGATAGGTGATCTTTTGGACACCTACGGTGCGTTGCTGACGGAAAAGCAACGTTATATGTTGGAACTTTATTATTGTGATGATCTTTCATTGGCTGAGGTTGCCGAGAACGTGGGGATAACCCGTCAGGGTGTCAGAGATGCTTTGAAGAAAAGCGAGGAATTCCTTTTTGCTGCCGATGAAAAGCTCGGGGTCATCAAGCGTAATCGGGAAATATTAAAGATCGCTGACGAGCTCGCCTCGATTTCCGACGTTGATGCGGCGAGAGAGTTGGCAAACCGTTTGAGAAATATATGAGGTGATACTCTGTGGCAATGCTGGAAGGACTTTCGAGCAAACTCTCTGAGGCTTTCAAAAAGTTCAGGAACAAGGGTAAGCTCACCGAAGCGGACGTCAAGGCGGGAATGCGCGAGGTCAAGCTCGCTCTGCTTGAGGCGGACGTTAACTTCAAGGTGGTCAAGGATTTTGTTAAAAAGGTCACCGACCGTGCTGTCGGATCGGAGGTTTTGGAATCTTTACTGCCGGAACAACAAATTATCAAGATAGTCAACGAAGAGCTCGTTTCGCTTATGGGCGGAACAAACAGTAAGCTCGTTATATCGCCGAAGCCGCCGACGGTAGTTTTGATGTGCGGTCTTCAGGGTGCGGGTAAAACGACTTACAGTGCAAAGCTCGCGAAGATGTATAAAAAGCAAGGAAAGAATCCTTTGCTCGTTGCTTGTGACATTTATCGTCCCGCCGCTATCAAGCAATTGCAGATAGTTGGTGAGCAAGCGGGGGTTCCCGTTTTTGAGCGAGGAACGCAAGACCCCGAAAAGACGGTCAAGGAGGCGCTTTCACACGCGACGAAATACGGTCACGACATCGTTTTTGTGGATACTGCCGGTCGACTTCACATTGACGAGGCATTGATGGACGAGTTGAAGCGTGTTAAGGCTGCGGCTGATCCGACGGAGATATTGCTCGTCGTTGATGCGATGACCGGTCAAGATGCGGTAAACGTTGCTCAATCCTTCAACGAGCAGCTCGAGATCACGGGCGTTTTGCTTTCGAAGATGGACGGTGACACAAGAGGCGGTGCGGCGTTATCGGTTAGATACGTCACCGGAAAGCCGATCAAGTTCATCGGTACGGGCGAGAAGATCGACAACATCGAGCCGTTCCACCCCGACAGACTTGCATCGCGTATTCTCGGAATGGGAGATATGCTTTCGCTCATTGAAAAGGCGCAAGAGCAATTCGACGAGAAAAAAGCACTTGAGCTCGAGCAAAAGATCAGAAAGAACACGTTTACGCTTGAGGATTATCTCGACCAGCTCGGTCAGCTCAAAAATATGGGCTCACTCGAGTCGTTGATGGATATGATGCCCGGTGTTAAGCCCGGTCAGCTCAAGGATGCGAAGATAGATGAAAAGGCGATGGCGCACGTTGAGGCGATAATACTCTCAATGACGCCGAAGGAAAGAAACAACCCCGACCTTCTCAACTACTCGAGGAAAAAGCGTATTGCCGCAGGAAGCGGTCGCAGTGTTGAAGAGGTCAATCGCGTTTTGAAGCAATATGACCAGATAAAGCAGATGATGAAGCAGTTCACCAAGGGCGGCTTCGGAAAAAAGGGTAAATTCAAGATGCCCTTTGGCTTTTAATTAATTTTTGGTTGGTATAAGATTATTTATATATCAAAATACTTATGGAGGTGAAAAAATGGCAGTTAAAATTCGTCTTAGAAGAATGGGAGCTAAAAAAGCGCCTTTTTACAGAATCGTAGTTGCAGACTCTCGTTTCCCCCGCGATGGTAGATTTATCGAGGAGATCGGTTACTACAACCCTATGACAACGCCCGCTGACATCAAGCTTGATACCGATAAAGCTAAAAAATGGATATCAAACGGTGCTCAACCCACAGATACAGTCAGAGATATTTTGAAAAACAACGGCGTTATATAATGGAGGACTTCCCAATGAAACAAACATTGATCGACATCGCGAAATCACTTGTCGAGTTTCCCGATGAAGTCGTTGTTAACGAGAAGATCAGCGGTGACGTAGTGGTTCTTGAATTATCCGTAGCGCAAAGCGATATGGGAAAAGTCATCGGACGCCAAGGTAAAGTTGCGAAGGCTATCAGAACAGTTATGAGAGCTGTCGCTAATCTTGAAGACAAACGCGTTATAATCGACATTATCTAATTTTTGAAAGGATAATCAAATGATAATTGATCTCAAACCGCTTATCTGCGGTGAAAAACGAGAACTTAATATTGATGAATCATTTGATATTTCCGGACTGACTGCCGACATCGTCAGCGGAACTGCGCAGCTGCGCGGCAAATGTATTGACAGAGTCGGATTTGTCGATATGTCCCTCGACGTCGAGCTTGACCTTATTGTGAGTTGTTCGCGTTGTGCGACTGACCACAAGTTCAAGGAAAGCTACAAAATGGAATATCCGCTCGTTACGGCTTTGGATAACGAAGACACCGACGAGTTCGTGTTGCTCACCGACGGCAAGCTGGACCTTTTGGAAACAGCGACGGAATTCATTCTTATCAATCTTCCGTCGATATATCTTTGCGACGAGGATTGCAAGGGTGTCTGTCCCGGTTGCGGTGTGAACCTCAACAAAGGTGAGTGCAAATGCGAGGGTAAAGAGGTCGACCCGAGGCTCGCTAAGCTTTTGGATTACCTCAAAAAATGATGATTTATATTACTTAATTATAGGAGGATACAAACATGGCAGTACCAAAGAGAAAAGTCTCTAAGGCAAGAAGAGATAAAAGACGTTCTAACGTTTGGAAGCTCTCCCTTCCCGGTATGAGCAAATGCCCTAACTGCGGTGAATACATTCTTGCTCACAGAGTTTGCAAGAACTGCGGAAAATATCGCGGCGAAGACGTTATAAAGGTAGAAAAAGAAGACTAATAGGAAAAAATCACCTTATCTTGCGAGCGCAGTTTTGCGCTGCGTTCAATAGGGTGTTTTTTTTTTGCTTTTTTGAGTTGGTACGTATTTGTTAAAATCTATTGACAAATGTTTTTCGCGATGATATACTTTTTGTATTGATATCGGCGTTTTTCGAGCTTTTTCGAATGCGCTTCCCTATCATTCGGGATGATAGAGAGTATTTTATTTTTGCTCTTTCGTCTCTTTTCGTGTCGACGAGAGATGAACGGGCTTTTTTAGTTTTTTGGAGGTCTTGTCTTATGGCTAAAAAGAAAAAGACTTTATATAGCGGTGCTCGTATTATTATTGAAACACTTATCGAGCAGGGTGTTAGCGACGTTTTCGGATATCCCGGCGGACAGGTGCTTGATATTTATGATGAGCTTTTTAAGCAAAGCGGCAGGATCAACCACGTGCTCACAGCTCACGAGCAAGGGGCTGCGCATGCGGCGGACGGATATTCGCGAGTTACGGGAAAGGTTGGTGTCGTTATTGCCACCTCAGGTCCCGGTGCGACTAACCTCGTCACGGGGATCGCGACCGCGATGCTCGATTCTGTTCCTATGGTCGCAATTACGGGCAACGTGCCTTCCACTATGGTCGGTAAGGATGCCTTTCAAGAGATAAATATTACGGGTATCACGATGCCCATCACCAAGCACAATTATTTCGTCACAGACGTTACGGAGCTTTCGGACATCATTCGCGAGGCGTTCAAGATCGCTCGTTCCGGTCGTCCCGGTCCCGTTCTTATTGACGTTCCGAAGGATATTCAGACGGCTCTTTGTGAATTTCAGCCAAAGGAGATCGTTACGCCGTATGAGATCGAAGAAGCTGACGACGATCTTATTGACAAGGCGGTCGAGATGATCGATGCCGCAAAGCGACCGTACATATATATTGGCGGCGGTGCGGCTGCTCAAGGGATGACGAAGGAGATCATGAGGTTCGCCGAGAAGATCGACGGATATATCGGCAGCACTTTTATGGGGATATCGGCGATGCCGAACTCTTACGAGCGATATCTCGGGATGCAGGGGATGCACGGCAGATATGCTTCGTCGATGGCAAACAAGCGCGCTGACCTGATCATTGGTATCGGCATTCGCTTTTCGGACAGAGCAACGGGAAACGTTGACAAGTATTCCGTTGATGCGAGGATAATTCAGCTTGACGTCGATCTTTCGGAGATCAACAAAAATATTATCGTCGATCTCGGGCTGGTCGGTGACATAAGATCCTCGTTCTCGAGGATCGCAGAGCGTTGCGCCGAAAAAAAGCTTCCGCTTTGGGAGGAAGAGGTCGAAGGATACAAGCAAGAAGGAAAAAATATTGACGCGAGGATCGGAGAGCTTTCGATTGGACGAATGACTCCGAAGAAGATATTTGACGTTATCAACGAAGTGAAGACGAAGGAAACGGTCATCGTTACCGATGTTGGTCAGCACCAGATGTGGACGGCACAATACGTTATGCTTGAAAAGCCGAGGAGATTTGCTTCGAGCGGTGGGCTCGGCACGATGGGGTATGGTCTTGGCGCAGCTATCGGTGCGCAGATAGGAAGCGGTGACAAAACGGTGCTTATCACGGGAGACGGAAGCTTCGGGATGGATCTCATCGAGCTTGCGACTGCGGTAACGTATAAAGTACCACTCGTCGTCATTATATTTAACAACGGTGTGCTTGGGATGGTACATCAATGGCAAACGTTGTTTTTTGAAAAGCGTTATTCGAGCACGGTGCTCGACAGAAAAACTGATTTTGTGAAGGTTGCCGAGGCATTCGGTGCGGTAGGCAGACGAGTTACAACGACCGAGGAGTTCGAGGCGGCATTCAAGGAGGCGTTTTGCGGAAGTGTTCCGTATGTCATTGATGCTGTCATCAGTGAAGAAGAGCTGGTGTTACCGATGCTTCCGCCCGGTGGCTCTACGGACGACATTATCGTTGAGAAGGAGAAAAAACAGATATGAGAAGTGTTATAGCCGTTTACGTTGAAAATAAATATGGTGTTTTGGCTCGTGTTTCGGGACTTTTTATGAGAAAAGGCTTCAACATCGACTCGCTGACGGTTGGTGAGACAGAGGATCCCGATTATTCGAGGATCACGATCACGATGTGTGGCGACGATTATGTCAGAGAGCAGCTGATCAATCAGCTCAAAAAGCTTCACAACGTGAAAAAGGTCAAGCTTTTGCAAGCAGACAGCTCTGTTGAACGTGAGCTATTGCTCATCAAGGTGAGAAATACGGCACAGACAAGAAGCGATATTATGGCTGCTGCTGAGGTTTATCGCGGAAAGATCATTGACTATTCTACCGATTCGATGTGTATTGAGATCACAGGTGAGTCATCCAAGATCAAAGCGTTTATTGACGTTATGAAGCCGCTCGGCATCGTTGAAATGTGCCGCACGGGTGTTGTTGCACTTGAAAGAAACGAGACCATTCTTGAAAAATAGAGATTATGAGGTCAGATCGATGAAAAGAATATTTTGTATTATATTAGCCGCTTTAATGCTTTTGCTTTGCGCATGCTCGCCGAACGGCGACGTATCCGACACGCAAAGTGCAGACTCTTCAGTTTCGGACGGCGAGGTGTCCGATGGGACATCCGTGGAAGAATCATCGGAAGGCACGATCGACAGGACGATAGACAGAAGCGGTTCAAAGATACTCGTTTCCGAAGGATGCTCGTACACAGCACTCGGAACTCCTCACAGCCAATATGCTGATGACGGAACGAAGCTGACGGACGGTGTGCTTGGTTCTGACACCGGTGTGGGCTGGAGCACTTCGGCGGGCACGTTTGTGCTCGACCTCGGCGAAGTCAAGGATGGATTGGCTGATTTCAACATTTTTCTTCGCGGCGGAGAATGGGGCATTGTTGCGCCGACGAAGGCTGAATATTACGTTTCAAACGACAGAAGGAGCTGGGAGCTTATCGGTACGGTCGAGGGTGACGGTATAACTGTCACACCGTCGTACGAATCGTGGCTTGAATACTCGTATCCAATGGAGCTTGACGAGAGCATTTCTGCTCGATACGTTCGTTTTAACGTTTCGGGCGGCGGTATGAACTACGCTTGGGCACACGAGATCGCTGTTTGGAAATATGAGCCGATCGAAAACAAGGTCGTTCACGAGTTCAAGGGAACGGAAAGCTTTTCCAACCTCACGATGAAGAATGCCGATGACGACGATATGGGTGACCAAGGCGCACCCGGATACTGCGTCTACTCCATCAAGGGCTTCAACAAAGCCGAGATGACTTGGGAGATGTCGCAGGTGGACGTCAACATCGTTGGAAACAACGGCTCGAGAGTTACGGCATACGTTTTTCTCGGTGTGAACGTTTATGACGAAGGCGGATATTGGATGAATTGCTGTGATGCGGGATTCGGATATGGAAACGACACTACGGGATGGCGGCTTTTTGCTGCGACAGCTACTGATGAAAACGGGAAAAGAAGTTGGTTTGACGGCGGAAAGACGCTCGACAGCTCTCACGATTACAAGCTAACGCTCGACACCTCGACTAAAGACGGATGGGCTGTTCTCACCGCCTACGATATTACGTTAGGAAAGGTTGCAGATACGATGGAGTTTTATCTCTACGGTGCGAAGGCTGACGGAAGCAACACGTCGTATTTGACAGATATTGCGATCGACTGGACGGGTGAGCAAACGTGGATCGACGAGAACGGCAACAAGACTGACGATGGCGACAAGGTCACTATTGCTCAGCTCGGCTCGGGTATGCATCTCAAAAACGTCAGAATTTATGATTGCACGCTTTATAAGGACGATAAATCTTTTGTTTGGACGAAGGAGTTGACAAGAGTTCGCGGTATTTGGAGCGATGCCGACTCGATCGTCAAAGCGGAAACAACGAAGATACACCATTGTCTTGAGGACAAGGAGTATATCGTTGATCTTGATCTTGGTACAAGCTGATGACAGATTTTTTTGATAGATTTACATCTGCTACGATAGCGGGTAGCGGAAACCAATTTTTCTTTTCGACCGAAAATAAGAAGCGTATGCTCGGACGAATATTTTATAAAATATCAGTCGAGGGAACGCACGATTATTCACTGTTGTTTACAAACGTTATCGACACGACTTACGCTGACGGAAGTCAAAGCCATGCCGATATGAGATGCGGTGAATGGATGCTTCACGGTGCGAGGGTAGGTGTTTGCGACAAGGCGGATCATTCGCCCGACGTTGAATTGACGACGCTTACCTTTGGCGGTGAGAGCTCCAAGCTCGTTTGTGTTGATGACGAGTTTTGGTCCGATCCGATTACTTTGACATTCAAAAAGGGGCAATATCTTTGCTTTGAGGCGGAGTATTCGGGCGAAATGATCCCTTATCACGAGGAAACTCTACTTCCCTGCTTTATCTTTGAGGACGGAAAATGGCGCGAAGGACGGAAGATCCCGTTCCCGTCGATGATCGGATGTGACAGACCCGTTTCAAATCGGATCGCATTTTTCGGTGACTCTATCACGCAAGGTATCGGAACTGATGTCGATTCCTACGACCATTGGTGTGCAGTGCTATCCGAAATGATGGATGGTGATAACGCCTATTGGAATCTGGGGCTTGGATATGCAAGAGCCGAGGATGCTGCATTGGATGGTGCTTGGCTGAAAAAGGCAAAGAAGAACGACGTTGTTTTTCTGTGCCTCGGAACTAATGACGTTTTTCACGTTGCAGTTAAGGAAAGGCTCATTTCTTCGCTTGGAAAGATCGTTGACTTGCTTATAAGCGAGGGGATCAAGGTCATTTTGATAACCCTGCCGCCGTTTGATCAACACGGCAATTTTATCGATATATGGAGATCAGCCAATGAATTCATTAAAACAACACTTTCGAAGAAGGTAGAGACTGTTTTTGAAGTTGTGCCCGTGCTTTGCGGTGATGAGCCGTGGCAAGCAAAATACGGTCCTCATCCGAACGCTGAGGGCTGCGAAAGATGGGCTGAGGCACTTTTTGAGCATTTAAAGAATATATAACAAAAAATCGCTTGTGACGTATCGTCACAAGCGAGTTTTATTATTTTGATCAGTCAAAGAGTGATCTTCTGAGGATATCGGTTATCAAGAAGAGGTCGCTCGTTTTATTGTCGCGTCGCCAGCTCTTTTCATAATCCTCGCACCATTTGAGAAATGCACTTCTGCAATCGAGTGTTCTCTTGTCGAGTATACGTGCTGCGGCGAGGTTGACGAATGCGGTCGCTTCTGCGGTGAGCGCAAGGTCGAAGTACATCTCGCCTTTTCCGAGCTTTCTCAACTCATCGGCGATCTCAAAGCATTTTTGTGCGTTGTCGGCGAAGATATATGCGTTTTCGGGAACGAATTTGAAGTCGCCCCAATAGATCATTTCACCATAGTGCCAGAGCACGAAGAGCCCCCAGCTCATTACCTGCTCGAGATCTCCGAGCTTTTTCACGAGATCTACTGTTTTTCCTGTTTTATCGTTATAGAGCAGTTCTCCTACTGCTGTTTCATATTCGGGAGAATATACGTCGTAGGTATTATTCCACGATCTTGCCGCTCCGAGCACGAGTCCGTAGAGGGTGCAATTAAGAGGACAAACGTGACCGTAGTCGCCCCAAGCAGTATTGAGGACGCCCATTGCGCCGTTTTTCACGCCGCCGTCGATCATTCCGACGATGTTGGATTTCGCATAGTTGATGACCTCACAGAAGTGGTTCCAAGAGGAGCATCCCGGGCAGACCATTTGTGTCATTCCGCTTTCGGCAAATTTTTCGATGTTTGCGACGTTGGGTGTATTTGCATAGTCCCAGCAGAGCATTATCGTATCCTTCGGGAAGGAGGGGATGATCTCGGGGTGGTTGAGTGCGATATCACCCCACATCATTACGCGCTTGCCCTTTGAGGAGACGTAGTCGATGAGCTTCGTTGTAAACTCAAGATAAAGGGCTGCTTTATCTTTTCCTTTATTTCTTCCGTTACAAAGGTCGAACGTTTCGTCACAGCAGATGTTAAAGTATTCGCTTCTGAAGAGCGGGATATACTGATCGATGAGCGAGCAGATGAGCGCGAAGCTTTCGGGGTTGGAGGCGTCGATGGTGTGGTGGAGCATACGGTCCTTCCACATATTCGGGTTATGCTCGAACTCCTCGAGCTCACAAAGATGCTTATATTCCTTTGTTTCCAAGAGACGATAGAGGTGTCCAAACGTTGAGAGCGAGGGTACGAAGTCGATAAAGTTTTCGTAGCAATAGTCGTCAAGCTCCAATATCTCCTCTGCTGTGAGATATCCCTCGGGATCGAGGAAGCAACGATATTCCTCAAAATCAAAAGCGTGCTCGATATAGACCTGCAAGGAATTGATCTTATAGTATGCCAAGATGTCGATGAGCTTCTTTTCGCCCTCTACAGTCGGCACTCTTCCTCTTGAAACGTCGTGGTAGAAGCCTCTGTTTTCCATATCGGGCTCGTCTTCTATTTCGAGGTAGCTTATATATCCTGATGATCCTTTGATGAGCTGACGGAGAGTTTGGATAGCGTAGAACGCACCCTTTTGGCTTTTTGCGGTGAGCTCGACACCGTTTTCGTCGATCTTGATGGAATATGCTTCCGTGTTTTCGTCGGATGTAACGAGGATGCGGATCGTACCGTTTTTAGGTGCGAAGGCTTTGTTGATCTTCGGTGAGACCCCTGTTTCAGCCTCAAGCTCGGTCTTGAGCGTTTTTGCCGCCTTGAAGATACGGGAATCACATTTCGCGTTGAGCACGATCTCGAGTCCGCCGAGATACAAGAGCTCGTCGGATATCTCTATTTTTTTCGGGTAGGGTACCAAATTATAATTCATTTCTTTACTCCTTTATAAGCCGAGTGCATATCCCGCAATTATTCCGAGAACGGCACTGATGCAGATTATTATTATTGGATGTACTTTTTTGAACACGGGCACGACCATTGCGCCGAAGATGGCGAGGCTCACGTAGAAGCTCGGGCTTGAAAACACCGACACTGACAAGCCGTTCGGGAAAAGAACGGTCAGGATCATTGATACTATTGCTGAGCCGATAAGTCCGACTACGGCAGGCTTCAGTCCCGTCATACAGCCCTTTACTATTTCGCTGTTTTTGAATTTGTCGTAGCATTTTGCAACGATGAGTATCACGATAAACGACGGCATCGCAACACCGAGTGTTGCACATACTGAGCCAAGAATACCACCGACCTCGCTGCCAACGTAGGTAGAGATATTGACGGCAAACGGTCCGGGGGTGCTTTCGCTGACGGCGATGAAATCGATTATCGCCTCGGTGGTCATCCAATTATGTGCGATGACCTCCTCCTGAATGAACGGAAGCATTGCATAGCCGCCTCCGAAGGTGAAAAGTCCGATCTTGAAGAAGGTCAGAAAAAGCTCGAGATAGATCATTTTTTCGACCTCCTTTTTATTATGTAGGAGCTGATGAGCCCGATAAGTGCACAACCGATGACAACGTACAGAACACTTATATCAAATACTGCAACTGCGATAAACGAGAGTGCCATTACGATATAGGCGACAGCGTTCTTTTGAGACTTTTTATACATCAGCCAGAGCGCTTTCGTTATCAATGCGAGAACACCTGCGCGGATGCCGAAGAATGCATACTGCACTGCTTTGATATCTTGAAACTCACGCAACACGAACGATATCAGATATATTATCAAAAACGAGGGCAATATAACGCCAAGCGTGGAACACATTGCACCAAGCACGCCTGCGACACGGTAGCCTACGAAGGTTGCCGAGTTGATGGCGATCGGTCCGGGGGTGGATTCCGCTATTGCGATTATTTCAAGGATATCGTCGTCAGTTATCCATTTTTTCGTTTCGACTGTCTCCTTTTGGATCAGCGGTATCATTGCATAGCCGCCGCCAAAGGTGAATGCGCCGATACGCGCAAAGACGAGAAACAGTTCAAGAAGCTTCATTATCTACTCCTTAATGGCAACCGCAGCCACATCCGCACTCGCCCGAGCCACAATCGTGGTCGCCACACGAATGATCGTGGCTATGATGGTTGCAGGTCGCGCTCGTGTTATAGGCAAGCTTTCCCGAAAGGAGTGCGTTTACTGCCTCATCAGCATCGCCGCTGACACCGGAAAAGACCAATATTCTCGATTGAGTTAGTGCGTTTATTGCACCGTCGCCGATGCCGCCGCAGATGAGGGCGGTTACTTTATTTTCTTTCAAATACTCGGCGAGTGCGCTATGACCGCTTACGTTTGGTGTAACGACCGCTGAAGACACGATCTCTGTGCCGATAATATCATAAATTTTGAATTGCTCGGAATGACCGAAATGATCGAAAACGTTTCCGTTTTCAAAAGGTAATGCTATTTTCATTTTTTCTCCTTATTTTACCGATTTGGTTACTTTATTATTATACACGATATATTATTTTTTTCAAGGGAAAAAGAAAAAAAGGATGGGGTACATCCTTTTTTTGTTGAATATTAATAGTCTTTTTCGATTCCGTCTATTTTAAACGAGGTGATATATTTCGCGGGGTTGCCGAAATACTCGTGGGTGAGCTTTTCACCTGCGACGGTGAAATTCTCGATCGTGAGGTTCTCGATCGGTGAGTCCTTCGTTCCGTAGATATAGCTTTTCGTTCCAGCGCGAGTTTTCGCGGTGACGTTCTTTATTGTCACGTTCCTTATTGCAGTTCCTAATTTTTCACCGTAATCGTCGGAGAAGCGGAAGTTGAGGAATCTTCCGTTCGTCATTCGCTCGATACGAATATCTTCCCAAGTGATATTTTCAAAGACGGCGCTGTCAGAGCAGGTCAATGACATTACTCCGCGGTAGAAGTCACTTCCCTCGTTGGATTCGAGGATATCGATATTTTTGAACAATATATTCGAAAATTTATTTTCGTGATCTGCGGTCTTCGCCTCGGGGCCGACGAGCATATTGTGGGCACAATCTGCCCAAAGGATGCTGTTTTGCATCGTTATATTGGTGCAATCACGGTCGCTCCAAGCCTTTAGAGATATATTATCGTCGTAGTTGCGGATGAATGCACCGTCGATGAGCACGTCGCTCGATCCGACGATATCAAAGCCGTCGCTATTGAAATTATAGCAGATCTGCTTCATATCGAGTATTTTCACATTTTTACATTTCTCGATAACACAGGTCCACGTTGACGCGTCGCGGACGATTATTCCGTCGATAAGAACGTCATTACAATTATTTATATCGAGCATTCTTTTTCTTGCGCCGTCCATCTCGTGCGGTATTTTCGAGCCGTCAAGGATGCCGTGTCCCGTTATTATGATATCGTTAGCATTATTGGCTACGACGTTGCCGTATACTACCGCACCTGCGGCGATATAGAGCACCTCGCCCTTATTTAATCTTATCTCACCGACGTCGTGGACTCCCGCACCGTAATATTTGACCACGGGGCTATCCTCGCGCGGAGTGCGCTCGTCATACTCGTTGGCATATACAAAGAGATTATGATAGATATCGCCGTCGAATTCGATCGAGAGCTTCACGGGTTTTGTGAGCACTACGGTGAGTGTTCCGTCCTTATATTCGCTTTCGACACCTGCGCTCTCGGGAAGCACCTTCGCGCTCATTTTCTCCTCGTTTGGTGTTACGGTGAGATAGACGGGAGATGAAAAATCGTAGTCAAAATAGCAAAACGCCATTTCCTCGGTTATTACGTTTTCAAAACCGTTTCTGCCTGTCGCGACCTTTGCGCTGTAGCAATCAACTGTCTTCTTTTCGGGATCCCTTTCGGTGGAAACGGTCACGAGGTAACTTTCGTTTTTCGTTTCGCCCTCGGGGAGCTCATATATTACGGGAGACGTCATTCCTTTTTCCTCCTCGGTCGATTCTTCTTTTGAAACGTCGGAAGTTTCATTTTCCGACACGTTTACGCTTATCTCATCACTCGTTTCGGTGTTCGGGTTACACGCACAGACAGCGAGAAGCATCGAAAAAAGCAAAATTAGTGACAATATTTTTTTCATGATCTACTCCAAAAGGTATTTTTTTCATTTTACAACGAAGCGGCGCGTTTGTCAACAGAAATTGTTTTGGTATTGACAAATATACGCATATACTTTATAATGAAAACAGAATAAGAAAGCGAGGTACGGACCGATGGGACAGTTAGAACTTGAACAAGAAAATATGATTACCCCTGCGGGAGTATCCTTTTAAACCACTTTTTAGCGCATCACCGCAGGGGTAGAATACCCTTGCGGTTTTTTATTTTATCAAAAGGAGAGTATTTTTATGAAAAAATTAAAATTAATTATCTCATTTATCTTGCTCGTATCGTTCTTTCTCGGCGTTGTTGCTTGCACACCCGACGAGGAAAGCAAGGCGGACGTGAGCGAGGATGTGAACAATACGGTTAGCACAAATGCAGACAGCTCAGAGCCTCGCATCATCTCTTTTGGGTTACCGGAGCCAAGCACAAAGCCTGTATCTCAAAAAATATCCTCAAGAACTTATTCATATTATAAAAAAGGCGAAAAGATCACTGTTGAGCTTTATATGGGGGACACATATTCCGATCATCAAAAACTCGGTATTACGCCTTCGTATGATACCTATGGCACAAACGGATATCCTATGTTGCGAGTATATGAAGCGTATGACGTTGGTGTTGATATTAAACAAGACAGTGTTTTTCTATTTAACAGCATAAATACTTTATACGAAAAGAAATTCAGTGGCGAGGATATGGAAAGTCTTGATAACACAGGGGAAGGTGCTGAGTTTTACAAACCAACATCAGAATGGCATAGCGAGACCATTCAAATTGACTTCAGCGCACTGAAACCGGGAGATTATGGAAGAATATGTTTAGGTTTTGGGTGGTTTTATCCTGACTATCCGAACAGCTCCGAACCTGTTCAAAACAAATTTGACTATTATAACAACTTTTTATCTTATTATGTCAGCGAAAAGGGCATAGCCCTCAGTTATCTCGGGTGGGAGAATGCACAAAAAGAAGCTGAAGCAATAGAGGGAAAAGCACTACAAACTAACGAACTGATTTGCGCTGCAAAACCATTATATCTATATTGTAACGACGCCAAAGAGCAATACATTCACGGGACAAATATCAGTAACTAAATATTCGCCATGCGAAACGCTCCTTCGGGGGCGTTTTTATTTTATATATAATTAGAGGAAAATTTTTCTTTAGTACTTGAATTGTGCGGGGTTTTATTGTATAATAATATGAATACATATAATATGGATAATTTTGGTTTGCGTTCCCCGACGCAGATATTACATATTGGGGAGAAAGGACACCTCGAATATGAGGTGAGGTTATATTTATGGAGATCAAACAACTTCAAAAAAAGGTTTTTGGTGACAAAAAGCCTACTGTACTTACGATAGTTATGGACGGTGTGGGATTCGCGCCCGAAAACGAGGGCAACGCGGTATATCTCGCTAACACACCTACTTTAGACAAGCTTTACAGCCAATATCCGACACTCAAGCTTCAAGCCCACGGTGTTGCAGTCGGTCTTCCGAGTGATGACGACATGGGTAACTCCGAGGTTGGTCACAACGCGCTTGGTGCAGGTCAAGTTTTCGCGCAAGGTGCGAAGCTCGTTACGGGCGCTATCGAATCGGGCAAGATGTTCGAGGGCGAGAGCTGGAAGGCTATCGTTTCCAACGTTAAAGAAAAAAATTCTACACTTCATTTTCTCGGACTTTTCTCCGACGGTAACGTTCACTCACACATCGACCACCTTACTGCTATGATCAAGAGAGCAAAGGAAGAGGGTGTTAAGAGAGTACGCATCCACATTCTTCTCGACGGTCGTGACGTTGGCGAGACGAGTGCGCTCGAATACGTTGAGCCGTTCGAGGAATTTCTCGCTTCTCTTCGCGATGACAGCTTCGACGTTATGATCGCAAGCGGCGGCGGAAGAATGACGATCACTATGGACCGCTACGAAGCTAACTGGAAGATGGTCGAAGAGGGCTGGAAGACACACGTGCTCGGTCTCGGCAGACAATTCTGCTGTGCTAAATGTGCTATTGAGGCATATCGTGCCGAGAGCGGTGTTATCGACCAAGACCTTCCTGCTTTCGTTATTGCAAAGGACGAAAAGCCCGTTGGTCCTATCGTTGACGGCGACAGCGTTATTTTCTTCAACTTCCGCGGAGACCGTTCCATTGAGATCTCCAAGGCGTTCGAGGATGAAAACTTCACAAAATTCGACAGAAAGAAGCTCGACGTTGTATATGCGGGTATGCTCGAATATGACGGCGACGCTCACATTCCTTCGAGATATCTCGTAAGCCCGCCCGAGATCACGTCCACCATGGGTGAATATCTCGCTACAGCGGGAATCAACCAGCTCGCTATTTCCGAGACACAAAAATACGGACACGTTACTTATTTCTGGAACGGAAACAAGAGCGGTAAGTTCTCCGAGGAGCTCGAGGAATACATTGAGATACCCTCCGACGTAGTTCCCTTTGAGCAACGTCCGTGGATGAAGTGCGCTGAGATCACAGACGTGCTTATCGAAAAGCTTCGCTCGGGCAAATATGAGTTCCTTCGCGTAAACTTCCCGAACGGCGACATGGTTGGTCACACGGGTGACATTAATGCGACGAGAATTTCGATGGAAGCACTCGACATTTGTCTTGCTCGTATACTCAAGGCTGTTGACGAGGTTGGTGCTATTGCGCTCATTACGGCTGACCACGGTAACGCCGACGAGATGCTCGAGATGGACAAGAAGACGGGCAAGCCGAAGAACAAGGCGAAGACGAGCCACACGCTCAATCCCGTTCCCTGCGTATTCTATGACAACAGCTATGCTGACAAATATGACGTTGTTGACGGAAAATACGGTCTTGCAAACGTTGCGGCTACCGTACTCACGCTCCTCGGCTTCGAGGCTCCCGAGTTCTGGGAAAAGAGTATGATCGTTCTTAAATAATTTCTTTGTTTTATTCGTTTCCGAGATGCTGAGATCTCGGCATCTCGGAGGCGGAATTTTTGGGTATATTACAGATGTTACGTTCTTTACTTTCTAATTTTGAGCTTTCACAAGCTATTATATTATTTCTTTTGATGCTTCCCGTAACGCTCTTGTCGCTTTCCGTTCACGAGATGTGCCACGGACTTGCGGCGTACAAGATGGGGGACAACACGGCAAAGATGATGGGCAGACTTTCGCTCGATCCGATGAAGCATCTTGATCCTATTGGGTTTTTATGTATGATATTTTTTGGGTTCGGTTGGGCGAAGCCCGTTCCGGTCAACCCGCGCAATTTTGACAACTACAAAAAAGGTATCCGACTTGTTAGTATTGCCGGTCCGCTTTCAAACTTCGTTTTGATGTTCACCGCGATACTTCTTTACCGAATTTTTGTTCAGATATTTCTTCCCGAGTTAGCGACTTACAGCTTGATCGAGGTCGGCGGATTTCTCCTTATGCTTGTCTCTCGCCCTGACGTGCTCGCGGAATACACTTCGCTCACCGTTGCTTTGGTTACGATATTTTTCTATTATTTCGCGATCGGCAACGCGGGACTTTGTATTTTTAATCTCATCCCCATTCCGCCGCTTGACGGCTCGAAGCTGTTTTTGACACTTCTTCCGCAAAAGGCACAGATATTTTTTGTCAAGAACGAGAGGATCTTGAGCATGGCTTTGATGTTCTTGGTCGCGTTCGGGCTGCTCAGCGGTCCGCTTTCGGCGTTCATCACGCTCATCGTTACGCTTGTTGATAAATTGTTTTTACTTATACCTTTTTTTGGTTAAACTTTATTTTGATAAACTTTTGAGGTTTTTATGGCATTGAACTTAAAGATCGAGCAATATGAAGGTCCGCTTGACCTTTTGCTCGCACTTATCACAAAGCACAAGATCGACATTTTTGATATTCCGATCTCGGAGATATGTCGTCAATATATGGAATATCTTGAGTCGATGAAGCGATATAGCATGGAAGTCAGTGCCGAATTCATTTATATGGCGTCGGAGCTTATGCTCATCAAATCAAGGATGCTTCTTCCGAAGCCCGAGGAGGCTGAGGACCCGAGAAAAGAGCTTGTTGATGCACTTTTGGAGCACCAACGTGCTCAGCAGGCGGCACAGTATTTCAAGGAGCGTGCGGAGATATATTACGACAGATTTGTCAAATCTCCCGACGAGCTTGATCTTCCGTACGAGAGAAAGCACGACGTTGAGCTCCTTTTGGAGGCGTTCAAAAATATTTCCGAACGTATCAAGTTCAAAAAAGAGCCCGATGATGAGCTTTTCGTAAAGCTTTCGACGGAAAGATGGTATACTGTCGAGGAAAAGAACATTTCGACGATGAGGTATCTTTACAGGCGAAAGAGGGCTGAGTTTGACGAGTTGTTTATCGGGCTTCACTCAAGGAACGAGCTATGCGCTGTTTTTCTTTCGATACTTGAGCTTTTGAAGGCGAACAGATTGATCATTGAAAAGCAGGACGAGAAGATATTTCTCTCGCTCAACAGGACACACAAAAGAGACGTTATTGAAGAGGAAAATATATGACACCTGAAAAATTATCAGCGGCTATTGAGGCTGTATTATTTGCATCGGGTGCTCCGCTCGAAAAGGACAGGATGAAGACTATCTTTGGGTTCGAGGACGAGGAGCTTCTTGGTGCTATTGAGTTATTGAAGAAGAAATACGACGGGGTTAATTGCGGTATTATGCTCATTGAGGTTGAAAATGCATATCAGCTTTGTACAAAGTCGGAGTTTTCAAATTATATTAAACAAGCATTGGAGCTCAGGAAGGTGCCGCCGCTTTCGAAGGCGTCGCTCGAGGTACTCGCGATCACGGCGTACAATCAGCCTGTTACGAGAAGCTTTATTGAGCAGGTCAGAGGCATTGATTCGGCGTCGATCGTTAACTCGCTTTGCGACAAGGGGCTTATTGCCGAGCGCGGATATCTTGACGCGCCGGGACGTCCCGTTTTGTTCTGCACGACCGATGCGTTTTTGCGCTGCTTCGGGCTTTCGTCGATCGACGAGCTGCCTGAGACGGACGTTTTATTCTCGCTTCAAGCACAAAAAACGATGAATGAGTTTTTTGAGGAAGAGGAGAGCGCGGACGCTGAAGCTGTGGTGGAAGTGTGATGTGGTGGATCTACGTTCTTTCGGCTGTTTTCATTCTTTTTTTGATATTCAACGTCAGGATACGCTTCCTCGTTGGATATGACGAAAAGCCGAGCGTTATTTTGAGGATATTGTTTTTCAAGCTTGATCTTCTCAACAGAAAAAAGAAAAAGAAGAAAAAAGGAAAAGAAGAGAAAAAAGCACGGAAAAAGGAAAAGCCAAAGGAAGAAAAAAAGGACGAAGGGATCATCTCGTCGCCAAGCGACGTTATTCGGCTCGTGCGCGAGGTTGCGCTCGGTCTTTTGAAAAAATTTTACGGTTATTTGCGAGTCGACTCGTTTCGCGTGAACGTGACGGTCGCAACGGACGACCCGAGCAAGACGGCGATAGCGTACGGTGCGATCTGCCCGACGGTCTATTCGTTCGTTGAAGCGTTATACAAGCACAAGGGCAAAAAAAGCGGTGAATTTTCGGCGAACGTAGTTCCCGATTTTTCGACCGAAAAGCCACATTTTGATATTTTTATTCATTTATCTATGACTATATGGCAACTTCTCGGATGCCTTATTTCGGGCGGACTTGGATTTGTTAAATATTATGCCGATAAAAAAGGAGAAAAGGAAGGAACTGAAAATGGAAGAAATGCCGATGAAAAAAATGATCGAGGCTGCGCTTGAGAATATCAAGAAGGTCGCAGATGCAAACACTGTTATTGGTACGCCTATAACGTTACCTGATGGAGTAAGCGTTATTCCTTTCTCAAAGGTATCAGTTGGATTTGCATCGGGCGGCAGCGATCTTGAGGCAAAGAGCGAAACTACTAAGGGACCGAAGTTTGCCGGCGGAAACGGAGCGGGACTTGCGGTTACTCCGCTTGGATTTATCGTTGTTTCGGGCGGTGACGTCAGAGTGATCGATCTTAACACACCTACGTCGTTTATGGGCAATGCTCCGACCGATCCCGTCAACAGAACGCTTGATTCGATCAACGGTGTTCTCGACAAGACGCCCGATCTCGCTTTGAAGATCAAGGACATCATCGTTGAGGTTGCGGCGAAGATCAAAGAAAAGAAAGCTCAAAAGGAAGATGGCGCAGACAAGCTCGAGGAGGCTTCCTCCGAGGAATAGTGAGCTTTGTTCTCTCATATAGATTATAAAAAAGGTCTATTTTGGAGAGGACTATGAAGAAAAAAGCTATTTTCGTTATTATCGCGTTGGTATTATACACCTCATTTTTACCGTTGTTCCCTTTTGATGAAGTGGTCGCGACGCCTGTTTTTGACGGCGCACAGATCAAGGGAGCGCCTATGCTTGAGCTTGACGTATCAGCAAGGGCGGCGGCGTTGATCGGTCCGAACGGTGAGCTTTTGTTTGAAAAAAACGGAAGTGAGCGGTTGGGGATCGCAAGCACGACGAAGATCATGACGGCGATCACGGTAATTGAATGCTGCGATATGGACGAGGAGGTCGTTATTCCAAAGGAAGCAGTTGGTGTCGAGGGCTCATCGTTGTATTTGAAGGTGGGCGAGAGGCTGACTGTTGAGGAGCTGCTTTATGGGCTTTTGCTCCGCTCGGGGAATGATGCGGCAGTATCACTTGCGATACATTGTGCGGGTACGGAGGCAGGATTCGTCGAAAAGATGAACGAGAAGGCAAGTTCTCTCGGACTTGTTGACACACATTTTGAAAATCCGCACGGGCTTTCGAGTGAAGCACACTACTCGACTGCAATTGAGCTCGGTCAGCTCACTGCGTATGCATTGAAAAACGAAACGTTTCGCAAGATCGCGTCGACATACACTCACAAGATACGATACGACGGAAACGAGGGCGGGCGGCTTCTCATCAACCACAACAAGCTTTTGAAGACCTATGACGGTGCCATCGGAGTCAAGACGGGATTCACAAAGGCGACCGGTAGAACGCTTGTCGGTGCAGCTGAGCGAGACGGATTGACGCTGATCTCTGTTACGCTCGACGATCACGACGATTGGCGGGATCATCACACGCTTCTTGACGAAGGATTTTCGGCATTTGAGCTTTTTGAACCCGCGAAGAAGGGTGAGCTTTCGTTTAACGTTGCGCTTTCGGGCGGTGAAAAGGAAAGTGTGTCGGTAAAAAACGAATATATTACGCCTTTTATTGTACGAAAAGGGGCGGAGATATCAACGAGATTTATTCTCCCCGACGTTTTGGGTGCTCCCGTTTCGGAAGGGACCAAGGTCGGTGAGGTGGAATATTATTGTGATGGCGTATTGCTCGGTAAGGTCGGGCTTTACACCACGGAAAGTATTGACCAAAGGCGGCTAAGCTTTTGGGAAAGGTTAAAGAATGAACGAAACAAGGATACAAAAGGTGATCAGTGATGCGGGGCTATGCTCTCGCAGAGAGGCTGAACGCGCAATTGAAAACGGTGAGGTCACGGTAAATGGAAGACCTGCAAAGATAGGTCAAAAGGTGACGTCGAGAGACATTATCGTTTTCAGAGGCACACGGGTTGACGGAAAAGAAGGAAAAGAATATTATATGCTCAACAAGCCCGTTGGCTACGTCACGACGATGAGTGAGCAATTCGGAAGAAAATCGGTAAACGATCTGCTCGGAGATATCAAGGCGAGGGTATATCCCGTTGGGCGGCTTGATATGGATTCGGAGGGACTTTTGCTTCTCACCAACGACGGCGACCTCACTATGAAGCTGACGCACCCGAGATACCATATTCCGAAAACGTATATAGTACGTGTAAAGGGAGATGCCAACGACGTGAGGTTAGCGAAGCTATTAGATATGAGAGAGCTTGACGGGGAGCCGATCGCCCCCGTTAAGATAACGCTGATCGATTACAGACCCGAAAGCTCTGTATTCAAGTTTATTCTTCAAGAGGGCAAGAACAGACAGATCCGTCGGATGTGTGAGAGCTGTGGCTTGACGGTGACCTCGCTCAAGCGTATCGCGGTGGGAGATCTCAAGCTTGAAGGACTCAAAAGCGGGCAAGTCAGGGCACTGAATTCAAAGGAAATAAAATATTTAAAGGATAAGACAAAAAATGCTTCGAGTAACACCAATCCCCGAAACAGAAAAAAAGATTGAATACACGTCGCTTTGCGGTTGCGAATGTGACCTCAATGCGCTGACATACTCTATTTGTGAGGACGAGGAGAAGATCGGGGTTTGTCAATTCAAGCTTACCGATAATGGCGGAGTGATACTTTCGCTTCGTACAAAGCCCGATTATAACGACCTTGGTGCACTGATAATTGCAGGCAGAGCAGCGCTGTTTTTTATGGAGCGACAAGGGATGAAGAGTGCAGTTCTTCTCGACAGAAACGAGAAGCTGGAAAGACATTTACACTTTTTGGACGGAAAAGTCGATCTCGTCGGGTATTTTGACGGACCTTGCGAGGGTTCAAAGATAAATTAAGATAAAGGACAATTATTAATGACAAGCAAACAAAGAGCATACCTCAGAGGATTAGCATCCAAGGAGGACACCATATTACATATTGGAAAAAACGGACTCGGTCACAATCTCGTGAAGGAGCTCGACGATGCGTTGGAAGCGCGTGAGCTCGTCAAGGGAAAGACTCTTGAGACAAGTCCGCTCACTCCGAGAGAGGCGGCTGAGGAATTGGCTTCACAGGTCGGCGGCGAGGTCGTTACCGTTATTGGAACGAAGTTCGTTATATACAGAAAATCGAAGAAGCCGAAGATCGAGCTTCCGAGATGAACGATATTATTGCGTTGTATGGCGGTACGTTCAATCCGCCTCACGTTGGACACGTCAGGTTTGCCGAGGAATTCGTTAGGCTCGTCAGACCGAAGCGGTTCTTTGTTATTCCCGATTTCCGACCGCCGCACAAGGAGATGGACGATCGTTCGCCTTCACCGATCGACAGACTTGAGATGTGCAGGCTTGCTTTTGGGCATATTGCAGAGATATCGGATTTTGAGATCTCAAACGAGAGGACGTCGTATACTATTGATACCTTACGGCATTTCAAGATGCTGTTTTCCGAGGACAAGCTGATGTTTCTCATTGGCGACGATATGCTTCGCGGGTTTAAGAGATGGTATTTATATCGCGAGATCCTTTCGCTTTGCACACTCGCGGTCGCAAACAGAAACGAGCTTTCAAAGGAAGAGCTTGAAAGATATGCCAACGAGCTGCGAGAGCAAGGCGGAGAGGTCATCATTCTCGATTTCGATGCGAGGGTGATCAGCTCGACAGAGGTACGCGAGGGTGAGATGAGCGGGAAAGTGCCTAATGAGGTATTAAATTTTATCAGAGAGCGAGGATTATATATGTCATATGATCTTGAAAAGCTGAGGGCGTTGGTGCCGTCTCGCAGGTTAGCACATACGCTCGGTGTTGAGAAGGCGGCTGTAGTGTTGATGGAGCGTCATTTTCCGGCTCTTTCCGAAAACGAGGTCAGGGCGGCGGCGATATTGCACGACGTAACAAAATACTATTCGGTGGACGAGCATATTGCTCTTTGCGATAGTGAGGGTGAAAAGCTTCGCAGATCGGAAAGAAAGAACAAGCGAGTGCTTCACCAGATCACAGGCTCGGTCGTTGCACGGCAGATGGGTATGAGTGATAACGTATGCCGAGCAATTCGATATCACACCACGGGCAGAAAGAAGATGAGCGATATTGAGAAGATCATTCTTTTTGCCGATTACATTGAGGAAAATCGCGATTACGAGGGACTCGTTGAGATACGCGAGAATTATGAAACGCTTTTGGCGTCGGGTGACGTTGATGCACTCGACAAGGCGATCGTGTTTGCGCTCGACACGACGATCAAAGAGGTTATCTCGAGGGGAGAAGTTATTCACCCCGATACGATAGATGCAAGAAACTACCTTATTGAAAATATATCGGTATAAATTGAAAGGACTCCATTATGGATAATATCGAAAAAAACGCAAGAGAAAAAGCTGAAGAGCTGGCGAAACAGATCGCGTCGGTTCTCGATTCAAAAAAAGCGGTCAACATCAAGCTTTTGAAGTTGACGGACGAAACGATACTAACGGATTATTTCGTTATCGCAAACGGTACCTCGACCACTCACGTTAAAAATCTCGCGGGTGAGGTCGAATTCAAATTAGGTCAAGAGGGCATCAAGCCTGCGCACGCTGAGGGTATGGCAGGTAACTCTTGGATCCTACTTGACTACACTACTGTCATCGTTCACGTTTTCACTAAAGAAGCGCGTGATTTTTATAACTTGGAAAGACTTTGGGCGGACGCTGAGGCGGTCGAATTCCAAGCTTCCGAAGAATAATTTTTGAAGGGATGAAGTTTAAAAATGAAGTACGATTTTCACAACATAGAAAAGAAGTGGCAAGACAGATGGGAAGCAGAAAAGACCTTTATTGCCACAGATGATTTCAGCAAGCCGAAATTTTACGGACTTGTTGAATTCCCCTATCCGTCGGGTCACGGAATGCACGTCGGTCACATCAAGGCGTACTCCGGCTTGGAGGTAGTTTCGAGAAAGAGACGTATGCAAGGATACAACGTGCTCTTCCCGATCGGTTTCGATGCGTTCGGTCTTCCCGCAGAGAACACGGCTATCAAGGAAGGTATCCACCCGAGAGTTGTTACTGACAGAAATATTGAGCACTTTTCCGAGCAATTGAAGAGAGCGGGTTTCTCTTTCGACTGGTCGAAGGTTATTGATACCACATCGGAGGATTACTACAAGTGGACTCAATGGATATTCCTCAAGATGTTCGAGAACGGACTCGCTTTCAGAGATACCGCACTCGTAAACTACTGTCCGTCGTGTAAGGTCGTTTTGTCGAACGAGGATTCACAGGGCGGTAAATGTGACATTTGCCACAGTGATATCATCCAAAAGACGAAGGACGTTTGGTATTTGAGAATCACAAAGTATGCCGACAAGCTGCTCGAGGGTCTCAAGGACGTTGATTATTTGCCGAACATCAAGATGCAACAGGAAAACTGGATCGGTAAATCCACGGGTGCATTCATCAACTTCAGCATTGACGGTATCGACGAGAAGCTTCGTATTTATACGACTCGTCCCGACACGCTCTTCGGCGTTACGTTTATGGTAATTGCGCCTGAGCATCCTATTATTGAAAAATACCGTGACAGGATCGCAAACATCGATGCGCTTGATGAATACAAGCTCGAATGTCAAAAGAAGACGGAATTTGAAAGAACTCAACTCGTTAAGGACAAGACGGGTGTTAAGATCGAAGGGCTTTGCGCGATCAACCCCGCAAACGGTAAGAGGGTTCCGATCTTTATTGCCGACTACGTTATGATGGGTTATGGTACGGGTGCTATTATGGCTGTTCCCGCTCACGACCAAAGAGACTATGAATTTGCAAAAAAATTCGGTGTTGATATTATTCAAGTAATTGAAGGCGGAGATATTTCCGTTGAAGCTTATACGGGCGACGGAAAGATGATCAACTCCGAGTTCCTTAACGGATATACAAACAAAAAGGATTCCATCGCAAGAATGGGCGAGGAGATCGAGAAGATGGGCATCGGCGAGCTCGGTGTTCAATTCAAGATGAAGGACTGGGCATTCAACCGTCAACGTTATTGGGGCGAGCCTATTCCGATCGTTCACTGTCCGAAGTGCGGTATGGTTGCCGTTCCTTATGAAGAGCTTCCCTTGAAGCTTCCCGCAGTTGAAAACTATGAGCCCGGTCAAGGCGGTGAATCGCCGCTCGCGAAGATCGACAGCTTCGTAAACTGTGAATGCCCGAAATGTAAGGGTCCTGCGAAGCGCGAGACCGACACGATGCCTCAATGGGCAGGATCGTCTTGGTACTTCTTGAGATACATCGATCCGCACAACGACGATGCGATCGCTTCCGAGGAAAAGCTCAAATACTGGATGCCCGTTGACTGGTACAACGGCGGTATGGAGCACGTTACACGTCATATGATCTACAGCCGCTTCTGGCACAAGTTCCTTTATGACATCGGTGCTGTTCCCGTTGCTGAGCCGTATGCTAAACGTACTGCTCAAGGTATGGTACTTGGTGCTAACGGTGTTAAGATGAGTAAATCGCTCGGAAACGTTGTTGACCCTAACGACGTTATCGACGTATTCGGTGCAGACACACTCAGGGTATACGTTCTCTTTATGGGTGATTACGGCAGTGCTGCTCCGTGGAACGATTCAAGTGTTAAGGGATGCAAGAGATTTCTCGACAGAGTTGCTGAGCTCACAAATATTGCAAAGGGCAACGGAGTAACTCCCGAGCTTGAGAGCGCGTTCCATAAGACCATCAAAAAAGTTAGCTCCGACATCGAGGATATGAAGTTCAACACTGCTATTGCCGCTTTGATGACACTTATCAACCAAATATTCGATCACGGTTCTTTGACTGTTGATGAATTGAAGATATTTATTTCATTACTTTGTCCGTTTGCACCTCACATTTCTGAAGAGATCAACGAGATGCTCGGCTCAAAAGAGCTTCTTGCTATTTCTCCGTGGCCTGAATATGACGAGGCTAAAACCGTTGATTCTACCGTTGAGATCGCAATTCAGCTTTGCGGTAAGATGAAGGGCACGGTCTTGGTTCCCGCAGACTGCGATGAGGATACTGCTTTCAAGACGATCATTGACAGCGGAAAGCTTGGTGATCAGCTCGACGGCAAGACTATCGTTAAAAAGATCTACGTTAAAAACAGAATTTTCAACATTGTTGCTAAATAATTTTTCGGAGTAAAGCTATGAAAGTATTTCATAAAAGTCTTGAAGTTTTAAATTTTGGCACAAAGAATTCAAGATCATATTACATTCCGTTTGAGAGCGAGGAGAAAAGCCTCTCTCTCGAGCGAGATAGCTCAAAATATTTTCTCTCACTTTGCGGTGAATGGGATTTCAGATATTTCAGCTCGTTCGAGGCGTTCAACGAAAATGCAAGATACGATTTTGAGAAGATCGCAGTTCCTTCGAACTGGCAGATGTATCTTGATCGTGGATATGACATTCCGCAATACACGAACATTCGTTATCCCTACCCCATCGATCCTCCGCACGTTCCCGATGAAAATCCGTGCGCACTTTATGAAAGGACGGTCGTTTTCACAGAGGAGGACCTTCAAAAGAAGCTTTATTTGAATTTTGAGGGTGTTGATTCGTGCTACTATCTTTGGGTCAACGGTGAATTTTTGGCGTACAGCCAAGTATCTCACGCAACGAGCGAGGTGGATATCACTCCCGTCGCTGTAGTTGGTGAAAACAAGATCAGAGTTCTCGTTGTCAAATGGTGTGACGGCTCATATCTTGAGGACCAAGATATGTATCGTCTTTCGGGAATTTTCCGCGACTGTTATATTCTCAAGCGCGACAAGATACACGTTGAGGACGTTTTCGTTCGTGCGACGCTGAACGATGACTTCTCTGTCGGCTCGATCAACGTTTTGACATCTCTCAATGCCGAGGCGAAGGTCGAATACAAGCTGACGAGCCCTGACGGTGTGGTTTTGGCGGATTATACGACTACTCCTCGTTTTACGGTCGATTCGCCCGAGCTTTGGAGTGACGAAAAGCCTTCGCTTTATACGCTTACTGTAAGATGCGGAAGCGAGTTTATTTCTTTTGCTATCGGATTCAAGCGGATCGAGATCATTGACAGAGTTATTTATCTCAACGGTCAAAAAATAAAATGCAAGGGTGTAAACCACCACGACAGCCATCCGATCTATGGTCACAATATGCCGCGTCACGCTATCTTGAAGGATCTGACGCTCATGAAGGAGCACAACGTCAACGCCATTCGTACATCGCACTATCCGTCGGACAGATATCTCGTTGATCTTTGCGACAGAATGGGATTTCTCGTTATTTTGGAATGCGACATCGAATGTCACGGTATTCAAAAGATCGGTTGGAACACGTTGTCGGACGATCCCGCTTGGATGAGCTCTTACGTTGACAGATGTCACAAGATGGTCGAGAGAGACAAGAACTGCCCGTCGATCATATTCTGGTCGCTCGGAAACGAATCGGGCATCGGAAGAAACCAAAAGGCGATGACTCGTCTCATTCGCTCTTATGCTGACGGACGACTCGTTCACTATGAGGGTGCGAACCTCAACTATATTCCGGAGCAATGGCCTGACACGGTAGACGTGGAGAGCCATATGTACCCCGCTCCGTATCGTTGCAAGGAGATAATTGCTGACGAAAGAAACAAGATGCCGTTTTATCTTTGCGAATATGCGCACGCGATGGGTAACGGTCCCGGTGGGCTTCGCGAATATTGGGAGACTATTTACTCAGACGACAGATTTTTCGGCGGATGTGTTTGGGAATGGTGTGACCACAGCGTTAAGAAGGACGGGAACTACCTCTATGGCGGTGATTTCGGTGAGTATCCTCACGACTCCAACTTCTGCGTTGACGGGCTCGTTTATCCCGACAGAACTCCGCACTGTGGACTTCTCGAATTGAAGCAAGCGATCAAACCGTTTGCGGCTTCGTATGAGGATCACAAGCTAACGCTCAAAAACCTTCGTTATTTCACGTCGCTTTCCGATCTTTATGGCGAATACACGATCAAATGCAGCGGAAAAACGATCCTCGAGGGCAAGATCGACGAGCTTGACGTTGCGCCTCAGGAAACAAAGGTATTTGACATACGATTTGATGACAGCTCACTTTACGGTGATGCGCAGATATTCTTCGAATTGAAGAAAAAAGAAGACGACGGTGTACTCAAAGCAGGTCACTCGGTCGGATTCAGACAATTCCATCTCGGAACGTTCAGCAAGCCGAGCTATATTCGTCACAGTGTCAGAATGACCGAGACGGACAAATACTATTCGGTCGACGTTATCGGCACGATATTCAAGATCTCGAAGGAGCGCGGACTTATCGTCTCTATGAAGAAGGCCTCGAAGGAGCTTTTGGTCACTCCGATCACGCCGAACGTTAAGCGTGCGCCGACTGATAACGATATGTATATCAAGGGCACTTGGAAGGATCTCGGATTTATGGATACTTACGTTAAGTGCTACTCCGTTTCGGCTGATGTGAAGGACGGCATATTGACGATAGTTTCCGATTTCTCGATGTCAGGTCCGTCGTGTGCGCCGTTCTTGCGCGGAAAGCTCACATACACGTTCGGTGACAGCAACGGCGTAAGGATCAATATGAGCGCCGACGTTATGGAGAACACTCCGTGGCTGCCGAGGTTTGGCGTTGAGTTCAAGATCGATCCTGCTACCGACAAGCTCAAGTTCTATGGCTACGGACCGATGGAAAGCTATGCTGACAAGCATCTTGCTTCATACATCGATCTTCACAGAATGAGCGTTACCGAAAACTTCGAGCCTTATCTGTTCCCGCAGGAGAACGGCTCTCACTTCCAAACGACCTACGCGTCGATAGGTGACGTTATCAAGCTTTCAGGTCTTTTCAGCTTTAACGCACAACACTATTCCACAACTGCTCTTGCGAACACATGGCATCGTCACGAATTGGTATATGAAAACGAGATAACGGTCAACGTTGACGGATATATGTCCGGTGTGGGCTCGAACTCGTGCGGTCCTGCGCTCGATCCGATCTATCGTACTGATGGAAAGAAGCTCGAATTCGAGTTTGACTTATGGTAAAAAATAAGGAAGATGAAAAGGAACAGGTTTCCTAAGGACAGTTATCTTTAATAAAAACGGAATTTGGCACACAAATTCCCTGCTTGTAACAGTATAAGACAAAAAACTACCCGAAGAAGAGAAAACAAAACTCTTTTTCGGGTAGTACTTTTTATATAGTGATATTCTGTGCTTTTCGCACAGAGTGATATTTCCCTTTGGGGAAGTGGTATTGAAATCTTACGATTTCAGTGATATTTTA
>JAFSCS010000024.1 GCA_017436675.1 Clostridia bacterium
AAGAGGCTTTGGGAGACTCTAAAGAAGCTTTCAAGAGTTCTCTTAAACTGTCGGAAATATATTAAATCGTCGAAGATATAATAAGATCGTCGAAGATAATATACCCCTACAGCTTTGTTATACCTCCTGCGATCAAGGATAACTCTCTTTAGAAAATTCTCTTTAGAGCCTCTCAGCGACTTTTCTAACCATTTTTTTGATGCGGGACTCCAAAAAACGCAAAAAAAGAGCTCCCGAATAATTATCGGGAGTCCCTCATCAAAAAAATAATTAAAAAATCTTTGAAAGATTCCAAAGAAAACTTTCTATAGAAAGTTGTCTTTGGTCGCCGAAGGCATAATACAGCCGCAGGGGGTATTAGAGGGGTTTTTTGGAGATACGTCCGAACTGGCGCGGGTATTGGGGTGGGGTAGGAGCGATTTTTTTTATTACGACGAGGTTATGTACACGGTCGGTTTCGGGGATGGCGACGGGGATGACTGTTTCGAGCTTACCGCCAAGCACAGCGATCCCGTTTTTTGCTTCCTCGACCTCTTCGAGCGCGCCTCTGCCCTTCATAGCCACGAACGAGCCGCCGACCTTCACGAACGGGAGCACGAGCTCGGCGAGTATGTTAAGCCGTGCGACACCGCGTGCGAGTCCCACGTCGAACGATTCGCGGTATTCCTTTTTCGTCGAGAACTCCTCGGCTCTACCCACGAGCGTTTTTACGTTAGATAGCTCGAGCGCCGCGGCTGATTCGGAGATAAACGTCAGCTTTTTTGCCGTGCTGTCCATCATCGTGAATTGGCAGTCGGGCATCGTTATCGCGAGCGGCATCGAGGGGAACCCTGCACCGCAGCCGACGTCGATCAGCGTCAGCCCATCGCGGCAAGGCAATGCTTGGCGGACGGAGAGACTGTCGTAGAAATGCAGGAGCGCGGCGTCCTTGTCGTCGGTCAACGCCGTCAGGTTGAATTTTTTGTTTGTTTCAACGAGTAGCTTTGCGAACGAGTCGAATTGCTCGAGCTCGCGCTCGGTCGCTACGCCGTATTGCTTTAAGTGTTCGGAAACGCTCATTGGTCGTCCTTTCCGTAGTTAGTGCTCAAATAGATCAATAATACCGAAACGTCGGCAGGACTGATCCCGCTGATACGAGATGCTTGCCCGAGGTTAGCGGGACGTTGCTTTTGTAGCTTTTGCGCCGCTTCGATACGGATCCCGCGGATCTTCGAGTAGTCGATATCGGCAGGAAGCCCTTTTTCCTCGAGCTTCTTGAATTTTTCGACCTCGGCGATCTGACGTTTTATGTAGCCCTCGTATTTGATCTCTATCTGTGCGCGTTCGATTATCCGTCTGTCCTGCTCGGTGCGAGTCACGTCAAACTCCTCTATCTCGGCGTAAGTCACGTGCGGCCGTCTCAAAAGATCCGCCGCGCGTATTCCGCCCGTCAGCGGCTCATATCCCTTCGATACAAGCAAGTCGCTCAGCTTCTCGGAATAGGGTATCGTCGTCTTTTGGAGCCTGTATATCTCGTCCTCGGTGCGTTTTTCGCGGTCCAAGAACTCGGCAAAGCGTTTTTCGTCGATCAGCCCGATCTCGTAGCCCTTTTTCATCAGCCGCGAATCGCTGTTGTCCTGACGAAGGAGTAGCCTGTATTCACTGCGCGACGTCATAATGCGGTATGGCTCGTTCGTGCCCTTTACGACGAGGTCGTCGATCAGCGCGCCGATGTATGCCTCGCTTCGAAGCAGCGTGAATTCGCCTTCGCCTCTGAGCTTGCGCGCCGCATTGATGCCTGCGATCAAGCCCTGGACCGCCGCCTCCTCGTAGCCCGAGGAGCCGTTGAATTGACCTGCGCCATAGAGTCCGTGGATCTCCTTGAACTCAAGCGTGTGATAAAGCTGTGTCGGATCGATGCAGTCGTACTCGATCGCATATGCAGGCCGCATAAACACCGCGTTTTCGAGCCCTTTTATCGTGTGTATAAAAGCTTTTTGAACGTCCTCGGGGAGCGACGAGCTCATACCCTGAACGTATATCTCCTTTGTGTTCTCGCCCATCGGCTCGAGGAAGAGCTGATGGCGTTCCTTGTCCGCAAACCTAACGATCTTGTCCTCGATGCTCGGGCAATAGCGAGGGCCCGTGCCCTTTATCATACCCGAATAGAGCGGTGAGCGGTGCAGATTCTCGCGGATGACTCGGTGAGTCTCGGCGTTAGTATATCCAACGTAGCAGACCGACTTGTTTTCGAGCTCGTATTCGTTCGTGAACGAAACGGGGTGGGCGTCGCCGTATTGCACCTCGAGCTTCGAGTAGTCAATGCTGTCCGCGTGGATACGCGCAGGCGTGCCCGTTTTGAAGCGTACGATCTTTATCCCGAGCGCGAGCAGAGCGCTCGTCAGCGCGGTCGCCGCAAGCGTGTTGTCGGGCCCCGCATCATACGCCGCCTCGCCGACGATTATACGTCCTGCGAGCGAGGTGCCCGTGCAGATTATCGCCGCCTTCACCTCATAGAACGCGCCGAATCGAGTCAAAACACCCGTCACGTTGCTGTTTTCGTCAACGCGCACCTCGGTGACCTCCGCTTGAACGACGGTGAGGTTTTGCGTGTTCTCGACGGTGCGCTTCATATAGTCGTGGTATTTGCGTCTGTCCTGCTGCATCCGAAGTGAGTGGACGGCAGGGCCCTTGCTCTCGTTGAGCATCCTGCTTTGCAGCATCGCATAGTCGGCGGCTCTCGACATTTCACCGCCGAGCGAGTTCAATTCAAAAACGAGATGTCCTTTTCCCGTGCCACCGATCGAGGGGTTGCAGGGCATATTGCCGAGTAAGTCCATCGTCAACGTGAACATCACGGTCTTTAGTCCGAGCCGCGCACAAGCGAGCGCCGCTTCTATACCCGCGTGTCCCGCACCGATGACGGCGACCTCGGTTCCTGTAACTTTATATTCTGTCATATATTCTCCATATCGTTAAAAGCAATTTGGCAGAGGACCTATATTCCTCTTGAGATGCGCTCCAAAAACTCGAAAAGCGGTTTTTGGGATCGCTTACTGACTCTGCACAAGAGATAGACGAGCGCAAGCGCGCCACAGACTATGCCGAGCGCGAGATAGCGTTGGCGGTCAACGATGCCTTGCGAGAACCCGAACGCCAAAACGGCGATGACGATCGCGGCGATATAATCGCTTTTGCGTTTTTTGAACGTGCCGACGATCCTGCTGCCTCCGTCGGCGTCAGCCTTCAGCTCGCCGTAGAACACCGTTGCGAAGGTGTTTCGCATCGCGGGAGCTTTATGTATCAGGCTGACCTTGTCGCCCGAGCGTTTTCCCATAAACACGAGGTCCATCACCTCGTCGCACCCTGCATAGAACGCCTCGCCGGTCATATAGTCCCATCTTTTGCGAAGCTCATCGAGGGTGATATCACAATGGAGATCAACTTTTCCCATCATTTTCTTCCTTTTTTATTGACAAGTTTATGTTATCGGTATAAACTGTTCACAAAACCACCATCGGAGGACGACGATGCAAAACAGCGCTGCCGATTATTATTCGTTAGATAGATATTTGAAGACCACCTTCGGCACGAAGGTGTATAAGCTTTCGCTCAACGGCGGGATGACTTGTCCGAACCGTGATGGAGCGATCGATACACGAGGATGTATCTTTTGCAGTGCGGGAGGCTCGGGTGATTTTGCCGCGCCGTTCGATCCCGACGTCAATTCGCAGATAGAGCGTGCGAAGGTGTACGTTTCGAAAAAATACAATGCCGACAGATTTATCGCCTACTTTCAGGCGTTCACAAACACGTATGCGCCCGTCGAATACCTCAGAAAGCTGTTTTATCCCGCGATAATGCGAGACGACGTCGTTGCATTATCGATCGCGACGCGCCCCGACTGTCTGCCGCCCGACGTGGTGTCGCTTTTGGCTGAGCTGAACGAGATAAAGCCCGTTTGGGTAGAGCTCGGGCTACAGACGATCCATCCCGAGAGCGCAAAATATATCCGTCGCGGATACGAGCTGTCGGTCTTCGACGAAGCGATGGCAAAGCTTAGTGATGCAGTGGATCAGAGAATAGTGCACGTCATACTCGGGCTTCCGAACGAAACGCGCGACGATATGCTCGAAACCGTTCGGTACGTTGCCTCAAGCGGCGCAAACGGGATCAAGCTCCAGCTTCTTCACGTTATCGAGGGCACCGACCTCGCGCAAGATTACCGTGAGGGTAAGTTCAAAACGCTCGAGATGGACGAGTATATCGACCTGCTTTGCGACTGCGTTGAGCGGCTGCCGCGTGATATGGTCGTGCATCGACTGACGGGCGACGGCCCGAAAAGCTCGCTCGTCGCACCGCTTTGGAGTGCATCAAAGCATACCGTTATGAATACGCTGATCAAAACGATGGTGGAGCGCGGCGTTCACCAAGGCTCGCTTTAATGCCCTCGTTTATATGAACTGTATATATGCCTTCGGCGACCAAAGGGGGCTTTTGAAAAAGTCCCCTTTGGAAACCCCAAAACTTTTTGATTGCTTTTTTCCCGATGGGTACTTGCTACCCTTTCGGGAATTTTTTATTTTGTGCAGTTGTACCCATCGGGAAAAAAGTAGTTAAGAAGCTCTAAAGACTCTAAAGGAACTCTTCAAAGGTCTCCTTTACTCGTCGGAGGTATATATAAGGAATAAAACAAGCAATACAAAATGACAAAAGCTTGTGATTTGATAGCTGGTTGTATATCTTCTGCAATTATTTTGAACCACTTGGAGACGGTCAAAAGAGTAATTTTGAAAAAGTCCCCTTTGGAAACCTCAAAACTTTTTGATTGCTTTTTTCCCGATGGGTACTTGCTACCTTTTCGGGAATTTTTTATTTTGTGCAGTTGTACCCATCGTGAAAAAAGTAGTTAAGAAGCTTTAAAGACTCGAAAGAAACTCTTCAAAAACTCCTTTATTCGTCGCAGGTACATATATAAGATCATTTAAACGAGAACGTATTGATCGCCTCGGTGAAAACGGAAAGTCTTGTTTCGAACGCTTCGGTTTCCGTCGTGTAGGTGAGTATGTATACGCGGTTGATGTTGAACACCATAGCTTGTCCGAACTTATATTCCTTGTCGGTCACCTTTGCGGTATATTCAACGTAGTAGCCGTCGATACCGCCCATTTTTATTTCTTCTTCTTTTGTTACCGTGAGATCCTTGAAGGTGCTTTTATAGCTTTCAAGGTTCTTTTCCCAATATTCCTTTTCGGTGGCAATAGTCTTCGGGTCGTATTGGAAATCAGTACCCGAGATGCTCGACGTACAAGTGCCCGATACTTGATCGTAATCGGACAATATCGAGATCATACCGTCGTTGCGGTCGGGTGACCAAGTGCCGTCGGCAGGGTAGAAGAAATAATAGTCGATCGCATCGTTCGTTGCGGCGAGCTTTCCCTCGGGGGCTTTATATAGGTCTTCCGTTTCCGAGCACGAAGCCATACTCAAAAGCATTACTGCGGCAAGTATAAACAAAATAAATTTTTTCATCGGTATTTCCTTTTCTTTTAAAGTGATTTATAGCATTAGTCCGTCGACCTCAAGATCGACGCCTGTGATATACGAGCTTTTGTCGCTCGCGAGAAACTCGATCGCGTTTGCGACCTCTTCGGCGCTGCCGATACGTCCGAGCGCGACTCCGTCGAGAAACGCTTTTTTGTCTTCGTCGGAAAGCGAGGCGTTCATATCGGTGTCGATCATACCGGGTGACACCGAGTTGACTCGTATCCCGCTCGGCCCAAGCTCCTTTGCGAGCGCCCTTGTGAACGATAATATTGCGCCCTTCGAGGTTGAATAGTCGACCTCATACGAGCCGCCGAGCCGTCCCCAGATCGACGACACGTTGACTATCGCACCGCTTTTGCGCGATATCATATGGGGAAGTACCTCGCGCGATAGGTTGAGGGTGCCGAACAGGTTGACGTCATAGAGCCGTTTTACCTCGTCGTCGTCAGCATCCTGAAACGTGCCGTACATATCGATGCCCGCGTTGTTGACGAGCACGTCGATCCCGCCGAAGCGCTTTGCGATCGACTCGACTGCCGCCTTGACCTGCGCACGATCGCTGACATCGACCTTATATCCGACGGCGGACGTTTCACGCTCCAGCCTTGACGCACGCTCGTCGCTTGTGAGGTAGAAAAACGCGACGTTCATATTTTTCGAAAACAGACGGACACACGCTTCTCCGATCCCGCGAGTGCCGCCGGTTATTATTGCAGTTTTTTTCATATGAGCTTAATCCACTTCCATAAGGATGGTGATGATCATCGGCTTGCGCTTGGTTTTCGAGTAGAGGAACGAGGAGAGCGCATCCTTGAGCCCGTTTTTGACGGCGTCGATGTTGTTTGCTCTGTTGTCGAGTCTGTCGGTCAGGTGCTTTTCGACGAACGTCTTCACGTCGGCGATCAGCGATTCCGATTCCTTTTCATACACGAAGCCTCTCGTCATTATCTCGGGCTCACCGAGGATATATCTGCCGAGCCGCTCGATCGATGCGGCAACGACGACGAGTCCGTCCTCAGCGAGACGCTTTCTGTCACGGAGCACGGAGAGTCCGACCTCGCCGACACCGTTTCCGTCGACGAGCACAGTGTTGGTCTGGATCATTCCCGCAGTTGAGATCTTCGTTTTCGAAAGCTCGATTATTTTTCCGACCTCGCTTATCAAGACGTTATTTTCCTTCATTCCCATCTCAACAGCCAGCTCGGCGTGTTTTTTCAGATGGCGGTATTCACCGTGGATCGGGATGAAGAATTTCGGCTTGATGAGAGAGTGCATTATCTTCAATTCCTCGCGGCAAGCGTGCCCCGAAACGTGCACCTCGTCGATCTCGTCGTTGACGATCTGTGCGCCGCGCTTCATCAGCTCGTTGATGATGTTGTAAACGAGCTTTTCGTTTCCGGGTATCGGTGACGACGAAAGGATGATGAGGTCGTTTTCGTCGATGGTTATCTGGTTGTGATCTCCGAACGCCATACGGTAGAGCGCACTCATCGGCTCGCCTTGGCTTCCCGTTGTGATGAGCGTGAGCTGCGAGGGCTTGTAGCGCTTGCATTCGTTGACGTCGATGATAACTCCGTCGGGCACGTTCAGATATCCGAGCCTGAGCGCCGCCTTGACGATGTTTTGCATACTTCTGCCCGTTATCGCGACCTTGCGCCCGTGGGCGATGCTCGCGTTGATAATTTGCGAAACACGGTGTACGTTCGTTGAAAACGTCGCAATAATGACACGTTTTTCGCAATTATAGAATATCCTATCAAAGAAGGAGCTGACGACCGATTCCGACGGCGTAAAGCCGGGACGCTCAACGTTGGTCGATTCGCAAAGGAGTGCCAGAACACCCTTTGAGCCGAGTCGGGCAAGTCGGGCGAGGTCGATAGGGTTGCCTTCGGGAGGGGTGAGGTCGATCTTGAAGTCGCCGCTGTGAACGATGACACCGCAGGGCGTCGTTATCGCAAGAGCCGCAGCGTCGGGGATGCTGTGGTTTACGGTTATAAATTCAACGGAAAAGCAACCGAGCTTGATCGTCCCTCCGAGCGGGACCTCAACGAGCTCACATCTGCGCTTCAAGCCGTGCTCCTCAAGCTTGTTTTCGAGGATGCCGAGCGTTAGCGTCGTTCCGTAGACGGGAACGTTGATCGTTTTCAAAAAATACGGAACGGCACCGATATGGTCCTCGTGTCCGTGGGTAAGTATCAATCCTCTGATCTTGTCGGCGTTGCGCTCAAGATAGGTAAAGTCGGGGATAACGAGATCGACTCCGAGCATATTGTCGTCGGGGAACGACACTCCGCAATCGATCACGATGATGTCGTCCTCGTATTCAAAAACAGTAATATTCTTTCCGATCTGGTTGAGTCCGCCGAGCGAGATTATTTTTAGTTTAGATCTTTCTTTTTCTGCCATTTCTTTCTCCATTTTTTGTAATTCGGCGTGTGATTTATGTTACTTAATTATATATGCAAATATTCTACTATTATGCATTATACCCCTAAATTATTGTTATGTCAATAGAATAATATGATAAGAAGTTTGGCGCAATTTCGCTTTTTTGGTTTTTTGTTGTTGACATCACGGAAAAATATGTTATAATAACAATGTATCATTGTGTAATGATGGAATTATAGCGTAATGATCATTTCCGAAGCGGACCTGCGCCCCAATTTCGTTTTCCCATCTATCGTTTTCCGCTTCATCGACACTCTGCCGCTTGCGGCGTTTCCTTGGAGGCGCTTTTTTTGAAAGGATAATTTTTATGGATAAATTTGTAGTATACGGAGGTAACCCGCTGCGCGGAACGATCGAAGTCGGCGGAATGAAGAACTCCGCACTCGGAATTTTGTTCGGAACGATCTTGACGAACGATATTTGTATAATCGAAAACCTTCCGCCCGTCAGCGATATCACCAATTCGCTCGAGATATTGAGAGAATGCGGCGCGAAGATCAAAATGCTCAGCCGTACCTCTGCGGAGATCGACACGAGATGCGTTCAGCCGTGTCAAGCGCCCTATGAGATGGCGACGAAGATGCGCGCGTCGTATTACGTTCTCGGAGCGGAGCTCGGCAGATTCGGAAAAACGAAGTCGGCATATCCCGGCGGATGTGATTTCGGAGTGCGTCCGATCGACCGTCATATAAAGGGCTTCGAATCACTCGGCGCCGACGTTGAGATAGTCGACGGCTGCGTTTGTGCGGAGGCGAAGGAGGGAGTGCTGAGAGGCACGTCGATCTTCATGGACGACATCTCCGTCGGAGCGACGATAAATATAATGCTTGCGGCAGTAAGGGCAAGAGGAACGACGATCATCGACAACGCGGCGAGAGAGCCCCACGTCGTTGACCTCGCGAACTTCCTGAACGCTTGCGGAGCGAATATCAGCGGTGCAGGTACCGACGTGATAAAGATAAAGGGAGTTTCGAGGCTTTTCGGAACGACCTATGCGATCATTCCCGATATGATCGAGGCGGGAACGTATATGATGGCGGCGGCTGTCAACGACGGAAGCCGTGTTGAGATAAAGAACGTTATCCCGAAGCACCTTGAATCGATCACGGCGAAGCTCATCGAGATGGGCGTCGAGATCAAGGAGGACGAGGACAGCCTCATCGTCGAGAAAAACGGAAGACTCAGCAAGGTAAACGTGAAAACTCTCCCGTACCCCGGATTTCCGACCGATATGCAGCCCCAGATGTGTGCGCTTCAGGTAACGGCGCAGGGAACGAGTATGCTCATCGAGGGCGTTTGGGAGAACCGATTCAGATATACCGAGGAGCTTCGTAAAATGGGAGCGCAGATCTCGGTCGAGGGCAGAGCGGCGACTATCGTCGGTGTTGACCACCTCAACGCCGCAAGAGTGAAGGCGACCGACCTTCGTGCAGGAGTGGCGATGATCATCGCGGCGCTCGGAGCGGAGGGACGAAGCGAGATCGTCGACATCTACCACATTGAGCGCGGATACGAGGACATCGTCGAAAAGCTTCGTGCCGTCGGCGCAAATATCAGCCGCGAGATGATAAAGGAAGATGAAGCTTCCGCTAACAAGGTAATATAAATTTTTAAATATAAGTTTTAAAAGAAAGGCTTAGTAAAATGGCAAAGAAAGAGAAAAAACCCGGCCTTGTTGCCGATTTCAAAAAATTTATTGCAAGAGGCAACGTGCTTGATATGGCAGTCGGTGTTATCGTCGGCGGTGCGTTCGGTAATATCGTCACCTCACTCGTAAACGATATCATCATGCCTCCCATCGGTCTCCTTTTGGGTAAGGTAAACTTTGAAGAGCTCAAAATAGTTCTCAAGGAAGCGGTAATGGAGGGTGAAGAGGTAGTTTCGAAGGCAGTTTCGATCAACTACGGTAAATTCATCCAGCTCATCCTCAACTTCTTGATCGTTGCGTTCTGTGTATTCCTCGTTGTTAAAGCAGTTAACAAGATGCGTGAAAAGGCAGAGGCTAAGAAGAAGGAAGAAGAGGCGGCAGCTGCAGCAGCTAAGGCGGCAGAGGAAGCGGCTAAACCCGCCACACCTACCATCGACGAAAAGATCTTGGCTGTATTGGGCGAGATCAACGCAAAGCTTGATAAGTAATAATATGTACTACATAGGTATCGACGGCGGCGGTTCAAAGACCGCCGTTCGTATTGCGGATAAAAACAAAAATACACTTGCCGACGTTGTCGCGCTCGGCTGTAACCCATCGTACGTCGGCGTTGATAACGCGCTCGACACGATCGAGAGGGCGTGTGTCGAGGTGTGCGCGAGGGCGAACGTGCCTCGTTCGGAGGTCGTCGGTGTGTTCGGCGGTATCGCAGGCTGCGTTACCCACAACTTCTCTCCCGAATGTAAGGAGCGCCTTCGAAACGCGTTTCCGAATGCAAGAATAGATATCGTAAACGACTCGATGCTGCTTTTTGTGAATTTCACGGGAAGCGAGGGCGCGGTGATGATCTGCGGAACGGGCTCGATCCTTTTCGTTTTGAAGGACGGAGAGCTGAGTCGTGTCGGCGGATACGGCACCCTTGACGGCGGCGGAAGCGGATATGAGATCGGCAAGGCGGCAATAAGCTATGCGCTCAAGGCTGCTGACGGAAGGCGTGAGCCGACCGTGCTGACTCGACTCATCGACGAAAGAAACGGACGCGGCGTTATCGAGGCAACGTGTGACCTCTCGCTCAACGAGATACGCGGGCTCGGTCAATATGCACCGCTCGTCTTCGAGGCACACGAGAAGGGCGACGAGGTCGCAACTGCGATACTCGAGGATTGCTTCGAGTTCCTCGCCGAATACGTCGAGGTCGCGAGCAGAAAATTCGACGGGCCGTTTGAGCTCGTGCTCGGCGGCGGAATATTCAACGTACCGACGTCTGTCGAGATGTTCAAAAAGAAATGTTTATCCCCGATAATACCGATCAAGGCGGGAGAGCCCGTTGACTGTGCGATACGCTCGGCAATAGACGGAAACCCCGCAACAAAGATCCTCGGGTGAAAGGATAGATCAAAATGAAACGCTTTTTATTAGTGGCATTGGCACTCGTGATGCTCGCCGTCACGCTTGGAAGCTGTTCGGTAAGCTTGGACAAGGGTGATTTCGAGGCACTCGAATCAATAATAAACGACCTGAATAATTATTTGGAAAGCGGTACCGAAGTCGAAAGCGCCGTCTCGGAGGATGTGCGGATCGACGAAGACGGAATATACGACCAGAAGGACGACGTTGCGCTTTATATACACACCTACGGAAAGCTCCCGAAGAATTTTATTACGAAGGATTGTGCGAGAGTGCTCGGCTGGGAGGGCGGATCTGTCGAGAAATATGCGCCGAATACGTGCATCGGCGGTGACCGCTTCGGAAACCGAGAGGAGATCTTGCCGATAAAGACGGGACGTACCTATACCGAATGTGATATCAACACGCTCGGCAAAGACAGCCGCGGAGCAGAGAGAATCGTGTTTTCCAACGACGGATTGATCTATTATACCGACGATCATTACGAGACGTTTGAGCTTTTATACGGAGAAGAGAATTGACCGGAGGCTGCAAAAAGGCTTTGCTTTTTTGCGGTCTTTTTTTCTTTTTTTGTAAGATATCGAAATAAATAACGACATTATAGACGAGGAACAAAGGAAAGGAGCGATAAAATGGACGATCTGAGCTTGGTCGAGTTGTTTTTTGAGCGTGACGAGTGCGCACTCGCCATACTTGAGGAAAAATACGGAAAGGCGTGTCGAATGATCGCTGACAACGTGTTGAGCGACACGAGAGATGCGGAGGAATGCGTCAACGATACGCTTCTTGCGGTCTGGAATTCGATCCCGCCGACGCGGCCGCGAAGTCTTCACGGATTCGTTTTGAGGATCGCGAGAGCTAAGGCGATCGACAAGCTCCGCTATAACACGCGGGAAAAACGCGACTGCTCACAATTGATCTTGCTCGAGGAGATCGATGAGTGCGCCGCACCGACAGAGGTCGGAGACAACGAATGCAAGGAGCTCATCAACGGACTTCTTTCGTCTCTTGGCGTCAGATCACGTGTTATTTTCGTTTCGAGATATTTTCGGCTTGAATCGGTGTCAAGCATCGCAAAGCGTCTCGGTCTCAGCGAAAACGTCGTTTCTGTCGATCTGTTCCGAACACGTAAAAAACTCAAAAAAATTCTCATACAGAAAGGGATAAAGAGATGAGATCAAACAAAAATGACCGCGATCTGCTCTCTTTTGCGGACGATAGATATATTTTGGAAGCGGAACGCATCGCTGATGCCGATTCGCTTCGGGAAGCAGAAAAAAGGGAGAAAAGAAAAACGAGAAATATTGCCTTTAAATACATCGCAACCGCGGCGGCGTGCTTCGTCGTCGTTTTGGGATTGGCGTTCGTGCCGAGGCTCCCGTTTTGGCATAACGAAAGCGATGTGAGCGGTGAAACGAGCAAGGAAGAAAGCACCTCGGTCAGCCGCGGAGAGATCGGTGATATGGTGACTCCGTGGGAGAGCGGGCAGGTGTCGCTCGTTTCGGTGACGTTCAAGCCGAGCGAAAGCTTTGCATCACTTTCACTGCCGATCGAGTTTTTGGCAAACACGCCCTATAAAACGAAAAAACTGAATTCGTCGAATTCGCCGTTTAATACGAAAGGAAGCCCCGAGCCCGACAACGTCAAGCTTTCGATAATGCCGAATACAAAGATATCCTCGTTTATCGGAAGCGACCTTATTAAAATATCGGTCGAGGACGGTGAGCATAAGGATTGCAAGGGCGTTTATTATAATATCCGCGAGGATAAAACGGAATGTATGTCGTGCGAGATCCTTTCGCGGATCAGAAAAAGCGACTATTACGTCGAAGCGTATCTTCGTTCCATTATCGAGGAATGCTTGATAACGGAGGAAATGATCTATGCGGCAGTTACCGATGGCGTTTATGAGGAGTATTATACTTTGCTCGACGTTCCATCAACGAGAGAATTTTTGAAGACCGACGAAACACCGACGGTGGAAAAGCTCGGATTGACCGAGGCGCAATTTTGGAGAAGCGAGTCGGAGACAAACCGCGAGCTGTTGTTACACAAGAAGCCTATCGTTAAGATAGTCGAATACGGATATGACAAATCACGCTTGACTTTCACCCTCTCTTCATCGGTCGGCAGCGCTGCTTGGGGCGCGTTCGTATATGACCTCGAAACAGATACGCTCAAGAAGCTTGACGGCGAAACGATAGGACTCCCGTATTGCACCAACGGGTATTATACAACGACACCCGAAGAGCTTATTACACTCGACCTCTCGCTCGCAACGGGAATTACCGTTTCCGATGATTACACGAAAATTATTGCGACTGTACCGTATTTTCTCAACGAGCTTGAGCTTGACCAAGAAAGCGGAACGTTAAAACCGATATATCTTGCGGAAAACGTGATCGTGTTCAACGTTAACGACGGAACGTATAACGCGCTTCTCGGAAATTCGTCGGGATATAATAGCAGCGTTTCCTATCCGAAGGACGTGGCGCGCGAGATAAACGGTGTATATTACTATCCGACGACGAACAACACTTGGGTGTTCCACCTCGGCAACAGAAAATATGAGCTTCAAGGCGAATTTTTAAAGCTCGAGCGTATCGGCGGCGAAGTGTACGTTATTATGGGTCAGGACGGATACAAGCTATATCGTCTTGGCGAAAATGAAGCGGTTCTTTCCGAGCTTCCCGAGGACGTAATGCTTTATATCGTCGAAGGAAACGAGAGAATAGACCTGCGTACGCTTGAAAAGACAAAGCTTTTCGATGGCGAGGCTAATGCGGTCGCCAAAACGACGGACGGAAGATTTATCTACCTCTATTTCGAGGGTGAGAATGAAATAGTATGTATCGACGCGAAATATAACACTGTCGGCTCGCTTCCGCTTTCGGAGGAATTCGTTGAGCAATCGATCAGCGCCGGTAACGTTACGTATATGCTTTTCCTCAACTCCGACGAGGATAAGCTGTTGTTGGCGTATTACAAAGACGGCGCTCTCGTTTTCGACCGAGAGGGATATCTCTCCGACCGCGGAGCACACTCGATCCCGCTTGATCCCGAGGGTGCATCGAGAGAATACCTCGACGAGAATTTTGAACGAAATTTGAGCGCTGTTTTCGATCACTACTGCTTTGAAGGCAAAAAAATTACAGTGCGTCAGGACGAAAATCTGCTTTCTCTTGCAAAGCTTATCTGCGCAAGCAGAGTTGACGATTATATAAAAAATAACGGCTCTTGGGCAGAAGAAGAGATAAAAGCGTTGTTTGCCGACCTCGGCGAAATGCTTTTGCCGTATTTTGAATATAGCGGCAATACCGCATCGGTCAGCGCGGCACTCGTGAAAAAGCTGAGCGGCGGACAAAGTGCAGGGGATATCGCAGTTGCATTTGAATATTATTTGTCAAGACACCTGCCGAGCGATATGACGGCCGAGTTCCAAACGAACGATCCGATCGATGAGGTCACGACCTTCATCACAAACGGTTTTTTGAAGCTCATCTACGGATATTGGGCAGAGGTGGAAACGGCGGATCGCGAGGACGAGAAAAGACTGTTTAACCGACTCAATATGGACGTCGATTCCGAATGGATGAATGCAAGAGTAAAGATAGAGCCGATCGTCAAAAAGGAGCTCGAAGAGCTTTTGACGAAGGAGAACGGATATTGCGTTCGTTCGGAAAGACTCGTTGAGGCAGTCCAAAAGCTCTTTCCCGACGTGATCGAGGCGGCAACAGGGTTAAGCTACCCCGAATACGTTAGATCGTGCGCATATCTCGACCACTTTATATCTCCTGACTTCTTCTCGCTTCGCACCGCAGAGGATGGATGTATCCCGCAAATGAGCGTAAAGCACGCCTATGACAAAGAAAAGCTGAAGGCGTTTTTGAGCGAGCTTACATTTGAAGCCGGTGAGGTCACGATAATACAAAAAGCAACGCTGTCGACCGAATGGGACCTCGGATTAGTTCCGTTCTCCTACTATAAGTATTGCGGAAACGATATCGTTTCCGTCGGACGCGACAGCGAAGGAAAAGCTTACGCCGTTATCAGCGGATATTATGCACCGCTCAGCGAGGAGCAATACGAGGACTTTGTCGGTCTGATAAACGAATCACCGTTGTTCCAAAGGGAAAAAGTGTATGACGAGATATTGAACGAGGTGTTCGGCAGAAGCTGAGCGAAAATGACAGAATTGCCTTGTAATATCGAAAATAATGTGGTATAATGCAGATATCTTAACCGAGGTGTTTTTTATGGATAAAATTCTTTTGCACGAATACCGCATTCCCGTCAAGGGAGTAAAAAGAAAAACGATATATCATTTCAGCGACACGCATCTTGCCGAATACGACTCGCTCTCGTCCGAAAAGGAGATCGAGGCTGCAAAAAAAGCCACTGATGCGTGGATAAGAGTCAGAAAAGCGTTTGCGGACGGACACGGCGAGCCGTTTGGCGAAGCACAACAGCTGCCCGCGAGAGAGCATTTTGTGAATTTGATGAACGCATCGCGCGACGGTGACATGCTCGTTATTGCGGGTGATATGCTTGATTTTGTCAACGGAGCGAACGTAAGGCTTGCGGAAAAGGAGCTGAAGGACTATCCTTGCCCCGTGCTTGCACTTTGCGGCAACCACGAGAACGCTAACAATATACCCGAGGGTATGACGATATCGATGATGCGCGAGCCGATACAAATTGCCGAGCTTGACGACCTCATCGTGCTCGGACTCGACGACTCGAAGCGTGAGATCACCGAAAAGCAGTATTCTGCGCTCGAGGAAGCGCTTGCGAGCGGAAAAGCGGTCGTTGTGGCGATGCATATTCCGATAATGACCGAGGAGAACCAACCGGTGCTCAGGGGAGCGGGTGAATATTTCCGCCTGAATTACAACGATTGCCCCGAGATGAATTTGAGGTTTATTGAGCTGATAAAGGCGAACTCCGACAAGATCGCGGCAGTGCTTTGCGGACACCTCCATTTTGCGAACGATTCACATATCACCGATGGCATAATGCAGTACGTATCAACGCAAGGCGTTACGGGCAACCTCAACAAATATATCATCGGAGAATGATCTCCGAGACCGCATATCGAAGAAAAAAGAGCAAGAAGTTAATTCTTGCTCTTGTTTTATTGATTGAATGACTAATATCGAATGACTAATAAATAACGGAGGAGCCGTCTGATGCAAAAAATACGTTTGCAAGATGCTCGATGCCGTATTTGTCATAGTATTTTTCGTTTATCACTTCGATTATCTGCGCCGCGTGAGCTTTTTCGACCAAGGCAACGACACATCCGCCAAGCCCTGCACCGACAAGCTCGCTTCCGAGCACCCCTTTGGTCGAGTTGAGCAGGTCACAAAGATAGTCGATCTGCTCAGTGGAGCAACCGTACGCTCCGCATTGCTCGGAGATATCAGCGTTGCTTTCCTCGAGGATAGTCAATCTCTCGTCGGTGACGTCATCCTCCTTGACTCTGTCACCGTTGTGGCTGATCTTCATCATTTTACCGAGCTCGTCATATCGTCCCTCGTGCAAAAGCTCCATACACTTTTCCGCTCTTGCGCATTCCGATATTCCGAACATCATAACACCGCGAAGCTCGTATTTCAACGGATCGGCGTGTGTTTTGAATATCTCGGCGATCCGATTTTTATATCCCGGAAGAAGCTCACATATCTCGTCGCGCGTTGCCGTTTCGGGAATGTTTTTCGCCATTTCGTATATTTTTGAATACGGACGTACCTTTGCGACGTCGCGAAGCTCGACGAAGCCGTATTCGGGGAACTTCTTTTTGAGCATCATAAAAGAGAATTCGTATGCCGCGACCTTGGCGTTGAATTTGTCCTTGCTTCCCTCTGACTTCTTTGCTTTTATTCCGCTGTTGGCAACGACCACGGCATATTTGTCGGAGAACGATGCGCTCGTTCCGACGGAAAACGGCTTGAATGCAAGCTGGACTATTTTGTTTTTGCTTCCGCATTTCATTGCCGCGTGGTCTCCCGCGCCGCCTCTCGAGCCGACGAACCATTCGCCCTCGCCGCAAAGGTCGATGAATTTCTTGTCATCAAGCTCGAGGCAGTTTAGCGTATTGAACGCCTCCATCGTTGCGACGACTATGCTTGACGAGGACGACAGTCCTGCCGCAACGGGAATGGTCCCGCTCACCGTAACGTCCATTCCGAACAGCTTCAAGGGTGTTTCGAATTGTGCTCTCAAGACCGCCGACTTAACGTAGTTTGACCAATCACCCGCGTTTTCCCTCAAGCGTGCGACGGTGCGGTCGCTTTCAAGATAGTCGAGCCATTTTTCGAATTGAACGTCTCCGAGCTCGTCGCCGATATTGAAGGTGCGTGTTGGGTAGTTTGCATCAACGTTCGCAACTCTCACCGTGTCGTCATCACGAAGCGATGCGATCATCAAGGTATCCTTGTCGGTAGCCATAACGTTGATCTTGCCGCCACGGTGGTCGATGTGACGTCCCATCAGGTTGACTCGTCCGGGGGATCGTGTTATGATGACCTTTTGGTCTCCGTATTGTTCAATGTGCTTCGAAATGAGCTCGATATATCTTTTCCTTTGAGCGATGGATCCTTCACCGTAGAGGCTTGAAAGCGTATCGTCAAGCTCGCCTCGTTCTATTCCTGCTTTAAGCTCAGCCGCCGAACGCATAAAATGCAGATTCATCTTGCTGAGCTCGGGTTTCGTGCTGTACGTCAGCATATCGGTCTTATCCTCGATCACGCAAAGCTCGAGAGAGTTATTTTTTGCGAACACCTCCATTGCATCGGTGATATACACCTCGCCCTGCGCGTTGTTCGAGCCCAATCCCTTGATCACGTTCACCGCCTCGTCAAGATCGAAGCAATACAGTCCTGCGTTCGCATATTTGGAGTTCAGCAGCTCGTCCGCGCAAAACTCGTGACCGTTCAAGCATATTGTTTTGCTCGGCTTCTTATTGAGTGCTGCTTGAATGACCTTCGCCGATTTCTGTTGGCTGAGACCGATGCGCTTCAAGGTAGCCTCATATTCGTCCGTCTCGACCTCGCCGAGCTTCATCAATGCGGCATCCGCAAATTCGACGATGCCGCAAGGCTTTCCGTTAGCCAATGCGACTCTTCCGCCGCTGCGATTTCTTTCAAGCGGTTGGACACACCAAACTGCGCTTGAGCTTTCGGATCTTTTCACCATATCCGAGATAACTCGCTCGGAGATGATCTTGTCGCCCATCGATATGATGACGGGACCTGTCGCGCCCATCGATCTCAAAGCCATAAGTCCGCACATCGCGGCGTGTCCCGTGCCCTTTTGCTCCTTTTGGTAGGTGTACATTACGCCCTCGACACCGCTGAGCGACTCCATAACGCTTTCGGCTTTATGACCAACGACGACGACAAATCGCTCGACACCGCCTCGCTTCATATTTTCGATTATTCTTTTTATCACTGGTGTACCCGCACATTCAAAGCACACCTTGTTTTTGGTGTCGTCATTCATTCTCGTGCCTTTACCCGCGCACAATATTACTCCTGTTGCTTTCATATATTTACTCTCCGATGATGCTTTATCGTAGAAACAACGTTTTGCTTCGCAATTAGATATTATATCACATCTCTGCTCGAAAATCAACCGTTTACACCGATGGCAGTATGTCCGTGGGCTGACAAGCCGAGCTTGTTTTATCGGATAAAAAAATCCAAGTCGTTCGACTTGGATCTTGTACTCGTAGGACAAAAATGCAACTTAATAAAATGAAGATTTGCGAAGCAAAGCTACCTTTTCGAAACTTGTCAAGAAAAGTAGACAAATTAAAGAGTTAATTTTTGAAAATTTCTTTTATCTCTTCTCTCTTATCTTTTCTCCGGAAACGACAATTTTCTTTTAGAGAAGAGAGAAAAGTGAAAAGAGAAGAGTGAAGAGAACAAAAAGAAACGACAATCTTCTGTCGAAAATTGTCGTTTCTTTTTGGTGCCGGTGGTGGGACTTGAACCCACACGCCATTGCTGACAACAGATTTTGAGTCTGTCTCGTCTGCCATTCCGACACACCGGCATATTCGGTTTTCGTGCTTCCGTATTATAACACATTGTTTTTACTTTTTCAATACTTTTTTTGAAATTTCTTCTTTTTTTAATGCTTCTGTTTGCGAATATTTTTCGTTTTCCGCGGAAATGATAAGACAAACGATCTTTCCGAGGGGAGTTATATATGAAATACAACGCTGTTATACTTGCGGGCGGCCGCGGAAAACGGCTGATGCCGATGACTGAGCGCACTCCGAAGCCACTCGTTTCGATCGCGGGGCGAAGCGCGTTCTTCCGTATACTCGATCTTCTTTATGCTCACGGTGTTACCGACTGTGCGGTGACTGTCGGTTATCTCGCCGAGAAGCTGATGGCGAAGCGGCACGAGCACGTGAAATGCACTTTCTTTCGCGAGGAGAAGCCGCTTGGGACGGCGGGTGGTGTCAAAAACGCGGAGTCGATGCTTCTTGACACGTTTATCGTGATCAGCGGTGATGCGCTTTGCGACTTTGATCTGACTACTGCCGTAGGGCGTCACGTTGCGAGCGGATGCAGAGCGACGATCCTTTTGACCGACTGTCCTGCGCCATATGAATACGGGACGGTCGACGTCGGTGACGACGGATGTGTTCGCGCATTCGTTGAAAAGCCGTCGCCCTCACAGCTCGTCGGCACGAAGACGAACAGCGGGATATATATTCTCGACCGCAGTCTATTATCGCTCATTCCCGACGGTGCGCCGTTTGATTTTTCGGAGGATCTGTTCCCGCTGATGATGTCACGCGGTGAGCGGATAAACACGGTATTCTGCGACGGGTATTGGTGCGACGTAGGTGATCTTGACGCATACTTCAGGTGCAACCGCGATGCGTGGGAAGGGAAGCTGAGACTATACGCCGACGCGCGCAGGCACGGTGTGGACGTAAGGCTCGGGCGACACAGCATTCTATACGATGCGATAATCAACGACGGTGTTTCGGTCGGCGATCGGACACGCGTTTACTCGTCGATAATTTGCGATGGTGCAAGCATCGGACGGGACTGCGTGATAAAGTCGGGCTGTGTTATTGGGGAGAAGGCTATCATTGACGACGGGGTAGTGCTTGAGAGCGGGACACACGTTTCACCCGAGGAGCACGTTTTTGCGCGATGCGGGACGCTGCTCGGCGGGACGACGGGGATATACAACGGGGTGATATCACTCGCTTCGCCGTCGCCGTTATTTTTGGTACGGCTCGGTCACTCGCTATGTGCGCTCGGCACTCGGATCGGCATTATTGCTTCCGACGACTGCAAGGGTGAGGTCGTCGATTCGCTCGTGCTTGGGGTACGTTGTGCGGGTGCGGTCGCGGTCGAGCTTGGGCGCGGTGATGCTGCGGATCTGCGGTATGCGATACGTCGGCTCGGATGCGACGGCGGTATTGCGGTGGCTTGCGATCGCGGCGGGCTGAGGCTACAGGTATACGATTGTGACGCTTTGCCACCGACTCGGAAGGCTGAACGGCGGATCGGCGAGCGGTTTTTAACTGAGCCGTCGTTTGAGCAGGTGAGCGAGCCGCAAAGAGAGCGATACTCTGCGGCGGCGGGACGGCGCGAATTCTTGAAACGGTTAGAGCTGACGCTCGGCGCGCCTGCGCATGAGGTCGGAACGGACGGCGACGAGCTGACACACCCACGTTACTCTCACTACGAGCTATTATATCTTGCGCTGAGGTACGTTTCCACTGTTGCCGGCGCGATCGCGCTGTTCCCGAATCTGCCGCCGAAGATATACGAGCTGATGGCAAGTCGCGGGTGCGACGTTTTGACGATCGCGATGACGCCGACAAACGAACGCGAGCTATACGCACGCACGCTTGCTCGCGAGCAATACTACCTACGCGACGGCGAGGTATTGAGGCTGTTTATCGGTGCATATCTGCGCTCTGTGGGGCGGTCGCTCGACGAAGCGGTGGCGACAGACGTGCCGTTCTCCGCGGTGGGCGAGGTGCTCGACTCGGTGGACGGGAACGTGCCGTCGCTCGTGGGATGTTTGCTGAAACGACAAGACTGCCGCGGCTGCCGAGAAGGAGTGCGGATGCTCTTTGATGACGGTGAGGTGCTGCTCACACCGACCGCGCGTGGATTTAAATTGATCGCGTCCGCAACCGCATCGGAAACTGCCGCCGAGCTCTGCCATACCGCTAATACTATCATCCGCTCGCTCTGATACACCCCCTGCGGCTGTATTATGCCTTCGGCGGCTGTGATATGCCTTCGGCGACCAAAGACAACTTTCTATAGAAAGTTTTCTTTGGAATCTTTCAAAGATTTTTTAATTATTTTTTTGATGAGGGACTCCCGATAATTTTTCGGGAGCTCTTTTTTTGTGCGTTTTTAGGAGTCCCGCATCAAAAAAATGGTTAGAAAAGTCGCTGAGAGGCTCTAAAGAGAATTTTCTAAAGAGAGTTATCCTTGATCGCAGGAGGTATAACAAAGCCATAGAAGGCATAACAAAACCGCAGGGGGTATATAAAC
>JAFSCS010000025.1 GCA_017436675.1 Clostridia bacterium
AATAAAAATAAAGTAGTTTTGAAAAAGTTGCGAAATTTGTTGTTTTAAGCATAAAAAATACAGTATAGCCGCTTGACTATACTGTATTTTCTGTTATCCCACTCGGCTTTTGTATTTCTCCGTTAAGGACAACACGCTTTCGTTCGCAATTTTTTTTTAAAAAAATGAAAAATCCCCCTTGACTTTACTGTGATAAAGTGCTATTATAATAGAAAAGTTAATATTAAATGCGTTTGAGCAGGAATAAGTAGGTTCGATCGGAACTTGGAGAGAGTTGTCGGGTGGTGCGAGACAAAAGGAAAGACGAATTGAATTCCTCCTGTGAGCAGTGCACCGAACGGATGACAAGTAGGCTGCAACGGGCGTTCCCGTTATAGAACTGGAGTGTTGCTAGACACTTGAGAGGTCGTTTTCGTGAGAAAACGATAAATAGAGGTGGTACCACGATTATTATATCGTCCTCTGTGTTCTTTTGAACATAGAGGCTTTTTTTATAGAATAACGGAGGAAAAAATGAATCAACCACAGTTATATACAGTTGTCGCCCTTTCTATCTATGCGGCAATAATGATATCGATCGGAATAATAAGCTATGGACGATCGAAATCACTCGATAATTTTCTAATAGGCGGACGAAAGATAGGTGCATGGGCAACAGCTTTTGCCTACGGTACAACGTATTTCTCGGCAGTAGTATTTGTTGGATATGCAGGACAGCACGGCTGGAATATCGGAATCGGTAGCGTGTGGATCGGTATCGGTAATGCCTTTCTCGGATGCCTTCTATCGTGGCTTCTTTTTGCTAACAGAACTCGCAAAATGACGAAGCATATCGATGCAAAAACAATGCCGGAATATTTTGAGAAGCGGTATAATTCAAAAGGGATGCTCATCTTCTCGTCAATAGTCATCTTTGTATTTCTCGTGCCGTATTCAGCGGCAGTATATAAAGGACTCGGCTCACTTTTTAATTCGGTTTTCCCGAATGTTGAAACGTGGGTATGGATGTTGCTCATCGCAGTGCTCACCGCAGTATACCTCGTTGCAGGCGGATATGTCGCAACGTCATATAGCGACCTCGTCCAAGGCGTAATAATGATAATCGGTGTAGTAAGTCTTGTTTTCGTTGTGTTAAACCACGAAAGCGTCGGTGGCATTGGTAGTTTGATCGAAAACCTCTCGAATTTCGTTTCAAAAGACGGTGATCCTAACCCAACAACAGGTAGTCAGTTAACCAATATTTTTGGTGGAAATTCATTCAGATTTCTTTGCTTTAATATAATGCTAACAAGCTTCGGTACATGGGGACTCCCCCAAATGATTGGAAAGTTCTATGCAATAAAGGATACCGCAGCAATCAAAAGAGGAACAGTCATATCGACGATCTTTTGCACAGTAATAGGATGTGGCGCATATTTGATAGGCAGTACTTCAAGGCTCGTCTTAGACGGTACGCTTCCTGAAGGAGGTATAGATTCCGTTATCCCGACACTATTGATGAAAGTGTTAGGTGGCGGTAGCTTTGGTTTGATATTACTTGCAATAATAATGGTGTTGCTTCTTTCCGCATCAATGTCAACACTTCAGTCGGTAGTTCTTACGTCGGCATCTGCCGTGGCTGTTGACTTCATTCCGGTAATAAGAGGAAAAACGTTTAAAAGCGAAAACCAGATTCTGATAACGCGTCTGTTCTGTTTTGCGTTTGTAGCTTGTTCTTTTGTGTTCGCAACGCAAAATATACCTATAATCGTTAGCCTGATGTCGTTCTCTTGGGGCGTCGTATCGGGTTGCTTCATCGGTCCGTACATCTGGGGACTGTTCTCAAAGAAGATAACAAAGATCGGTGCATATGCCGGTATGATTGCGGGACTTTTGACAGTAGGTATCTCAACTCTTGTGATAACGTTGACCTCCGGCTTCTCACAAGCAGCCGCGCATTCACCCGAAATGGGCGTTGCGGCGATGGCGGTATCTCTTGTAGTCGTTCCGATCGTAAGTATGTTCAAAAAAAATAAAGACGCCTCTCGAATAGAAGCGATCTTTGAATGCTATAACGAAGATTAATTTAATGAAAGGATGATGCTTATGGAAAAGAAGTATTATCAAAAAGAAATTGAAACAATGCCTCTTGAGGATATGAAGAAGCTTCAGTCCGAAAAATTGGTAAAACAAGTAAAGCACGTATATGAAAACGTGAAATATTATCGCGACCTAATGGACGAAAAAGGCGTAAAGCCCGAGGACATCAAAGGTATCGAGGATCTCCATAAGTTGCCGTTCTTGACAAAAGCAGACCTTCGTGATGCATATCCCTACGGTCTTCTTGCAAAACCCCTCGAGGACTGTGTGCGTATCCAATCTACGTCAGGCACAACGGGAAGACGTGTCGTTGCGTTCTACACCCAAAAAGACGTCGATCTTTGGGAAGATTGCTGTGCTCGTGCCATAGTTGCAGTTGGCGGCTCAAATAAAGACGTATGTCAAGTAGCATATGGCTACGGACTCTTCACAGGCGGACCCGGACTTAACGGCGGATCACATCGTGTCGGATGCCTCACCCTTCCGATGTCATCGGGTAATACAGACCGTCAGATCCAATTTATGACCGATCTCGGCGCAACTATACTCTGCTGCACACCGTCATACGCCGCATATATCGGCGAGACCTTGAAGGAAAAGGGCTATAAGCCCGAGGATATCCCGTTGAAAGCGGGAATATTCGGTGCAGAGCCGTGGACGGAAGAGATGCGTCGCGGAATCGAAGCGTCTCTCGGCATCAAAGCATACGATATCTATGGCTTGACCGAAACCTCCGGCCCCGGTGTCTCCTTTGAGTGTGAGGAACAAACGGGTATGCATATCAACGAGGACCACTTCCTCGCAGAGATAATCGATCCCGATACGGGCGAGGTGCTCCCCGAGGGCGAAAAGGGAGAGCTTGTGTTCACTTCTCTTGATAAAGAAGCGTTTCCGCTCCTTCGTTACCGTACACGTGATATCTGTGTTCTTTCGAGAAAGAAATGCTCTTGCGGCCGTACACTCATCAAAATGTCGAAGCCGATGGGAAGAACAGACGATATGCTCATCATCCGTGGCGTAAACGTGTTCCCGAGCCAGATCGAAACAGTTCTTTTGAACGAGGGTTATCAACCCAACTATCAGATCATCGTAGATAGAGTAAACAATACCGACACCTTCGAGGTCAACGTAGAAATGAGCCCCGAGCAGTTCACCGATAGAGTTGGCGATATACTTGCAATGGAAAAGGATCTCGCAAACGCAATGAAAACAATGCTTGGAATCAACCCGAAGGTCCACCTCGTAGCACCGAAGGCCATCGCTCGCAGCGAAGGAAAAGCGGTCCGTGTAATCGATAAGCGTAAATTGATATAACTATTGAAAGGAGTAATTAAAAGTGTCGATCAAACAATTAACAGTTTTTGTTGAAAACAAACAAGGAACAATGGTGTCCATCACCGACCTGCTTGCAGAAAATAATGTAAATATCCGCGCACTTTCAATAGCAGAAACCGAGGATTTCGGGATCCTCCGACTCATCGTAAACGATGAAGCTTCAGCCGAAAATACACTCAAGGATAACGGCTACTTGATAAAGGTTACCGAAGTAGTAGGTGTAAAGATCGGCGACGCACCCGGAAAGCTCTCCGCTGCTCTCGGTGTCCTTGATAAATCAAATATCAACGTCGAATATCTCTATGCATTTATGGCAAGAACCGAAAAACATGCATACGTCGTATTGCGTGTAGAAGATAACGCCAAAGCAGAAAGATCCCTTGAGGATGCAGGCTTCCACCTCATCACCGAACAAGATATCAATAAGCTCTAAAAAAAGTAACACACAGCCCAAAAAGCTGTGTGTCTTTTTGTATTATTATCATTATTGACAAGTATTATGTTCGTATGATAAAAAAAACAGAAATAATGAAAGGAATAATATTATGAAAAGAAAAATCATCAACACATTGTTTGTGGTCCTGCTCGTTGCAATTTCAGTTTTGCTTCGAAAAGATATTTTCAATTTTAGTACTTATATGGGTGCATGTTCCGTTATTGTGATGTTCATTTTGCCTATTGTGGGATTGTGGTGTTCTGTCATCTATTTTTCCGAACGGGAGCAATATACTCCCCTAAAAACAATATTCAATCTTCTATCTGTATTGTTTAATCTGTTTTTCGTCTATGTAGCGGTGGAGCAACATTTTGTGAGCTTTGGAATACTATGGGAAATGCCAATGTGGACGTGGTTACTCCTTTCCGTTCCGGCACTTGAAGCATTCCTACGGCTAACATTGCTCCTAAAAAAGAAAAAAACTCTCCCGCGTATCCTCATCATTATGATAGTTATCGCGATGGTGATCCTACTCGTGTGGTTCGTGTTGTTCAATATTGAAATGTTTAATTATTGCGTGAAGCATGATTGGAATATTTCTATAACCGATTAATAATAATCCTCCGATGAATTTCATCGGAGGATCTCTTTATGCCCTAAAAGGCGCATATTTAATGTTTTTTACGTGCAACGAGAATAATTACCACCGCTAAAATAATAACGCCAAGAACGATTCCAACGATCAATAATACCTTGCCGCCGTTATCGTCGTTTTCTCCGTCACTGACGGATGCGGAAATATCAGAAGCCTCAACATCAGACTCAACAGCAACCTCCGATTCCTCGATAGACTCGGATTCATCGTCAACGATAGACTCATCAACAATGACAGACTCGTCAAGAGGTTTTGACTCTTCCGATCCACCATTAATAACGAGCGGTTCTTCGGCTATTTCAAAGGTCTCGAAAGAAATGCTTCCGAGTATGTAATTCAATATCCAACCGGTCATAGTGACTTTGCCGTCAGTAGCCGTAAGACCAAGTTCGCTTAACTTAATAGAAATAGTGTATTCATCCTCGGCAAATTGCGGTTCACCATTATCAGTGTACGTAATGTTGTCCCAATAATCTTCGAGTAAAGTCGCAAGACTAACGTCACCTTCATTAAAGAGCAACTTGATGCGTGCTTGACAGTTACCCTCTATTTTAAATTTGAGGTTCAAATAAAGATCAGTGTCAAGCGCGACAGCGGTGAAAGAAGCGGGATTTAACCAGCAAGAATACGTTATTCCTTCCCAAACCTCAGTTGAAAATTTGTATTTTCCATTTTCATTGGTAATGGTAGATTGGTTTTGTTGCGATGGCTTATAGTTCGCGATCGCGTTCATAACGTCCGCTATAACACCGGGCTTGATTTCAGGCTTCGATTCATCAGTAGGCTTCGATTCTTCAGTAGGCTTCGATTCTTCAGTAGGCTTCGATTCTTCAGTAGGCTTCGATTCTTCAGTAGGCTTCGATTCTTCAGTAGGCTTCGATTCTTCAGTAGGCTTC
>JAFSCS010000026.1 GCA_017436675.1 Clostridia bacterium
ACAAGTGAAGTTAAGTTTGCCCACTTTGCCATAGGCAAAACTTCACTATCCGCAGGATAACTTCACTTACGAAGTAAACTTCACTTGCCCATAAGGGCAAACTTAGTTATGCGTGTTATCCTTAACGGAGAACACGCATATGCAAGTGAATTTTGTTATTTTATTGAAAATATATTCCGTTCTTGTCAAGCTGAACGTCTATGGAACCGACGGTGCTGATGCTCGGAGAATTATCACCGAGAACGACTATCAAAGCCGATAACGATGTGGGAACCTTGACGTATGCAGTACATCCGTTTATATCGAATTCCAATATCTCGTTGGCATTGAGCGATCTTTGTGAATAATTTCCTATACTCGAAAAGCTCTCGCAGTGAATGGCTTCGTTCGCCATCCCGCCTCGCGACATTATCGCAATAACGCTTCCGCCCTCGTATGAATAGCCCTGCTCGCTGTCGATCGCAGAGTTTCCGTTCGACGCAGAGATTATGACCGTGTTTCCGCCCGAAAATACGATCCCTCTATATGACGTGCGACTGTTCGAGTCTATCCCGTCGCCCGTTGAGTTGACGTATATAGTGCCTCCGCCGATCTTGATCGCCTCGCCCGACGTAGCCGTCGAGTTGATGCCGTCATCCTTCGAGCAGATCGAAACATTTCCGCCCGTAATGCTCACAATATTACCCTCAAGCCCCTCGTATGAATTGACGACGTCGATGCTTCCGCCGACCAACGATAAGCTTCCGTCGGCGTGAATGCCGTCATCGTTGCTGTAAAGTGTTACGTTACCGCCGTTTATCGTAATATCACCGAGCGGACTCTTGCCGTTTTCAAGCGTGAGCTCGTCTCCCGCGTGGAGCGAGTCGTCGTATGACTTGACGTCAAGTCTTCCTGAATTTATCGTGATCGAGTTTGCCGCCTTTATGCCTTTTGTCGAATAGTCACCCTTGTCGCTGTTGCCTTCACCAAACCCACCGCCGGGACCGCCGGGACCGCCCGGACCGCCCGGACCGAAGCCGCCGCCGAATCCACCCTCTTGGATGCTCGTAGTGTAGTTCGTCCAGCTGTATGAAAGCTGATTCCCTCTGCTCGTCAGAGCAAAGGTGTCGTAGCTCGTGTTCCGTTCGAGGTATTCGGAGCAAACGAGATATTCGTCCTCCTGACCTTGCGGCATCTCCGAGGAGTAGATAAAAAACTGCATCTTGCCGTATGACTCATCTTTCGGGAATGAGTAGTAGTAATAATTCGACCTTCCGCCCGAAACGGACGAATGATAGGTTGCATCCACCCAAAGATAGTCACTGTCGGAATTGTAGTATTTCACAGAGTATGAATAGGCGTTGCTCGTGAACCTGATGTAATAATTCGATTCGTCGGAAGCGGTGACCTCCTTTGAATAGCTTGAATATTTGTCGGTGAATATCTCGACAGAGGTCGTTTCACCGTCAATGATAACGTCGTGTGCCGCATCGATCCCATCGCACGCGGCGAAAAGTGTGTGTACTCCGCCCGTGATCGTGACGTCTCCCTTTTGGTTGCCCTTCTCACTGATACCGCTGCTTTTCGTCTTGATGCAATCGCCCGACGACGCGATGAGCGTTGTCGAAGCATTTTCCATCTCAACGCTGTCAGCCTTCAACGAGTTGTCGGCGCATTCAACGTATAAAGTCAGATTCTTCAGCTTCAGATCGTCCTTCGAATAGATCCCGTTGTTCGCTTTCGAAACAACGAAAAGCTCACCCTTTCCGCCTATCTCTAGATCTACCTCCGACCATACCGACGGTGTGAGTGCTGCCTCGTCGCTTGGATCGAGTTCGGCTCTCATATCGTAAATATAGTTTTTAGTGTCCTTTTTTGCCTTTACGGTGACCTCGTCACCGCTTTTTATAACGATCGGGCATTCGTCCTCACTCACGATCGAAAGACCGCAAAGCTCCAACGTTAGCCTTTGCTCGTCTCCGATATCAATAACGATGCTTCCGTTGAGCTGACCCGATATCTTATAGATGCTTTCCGAGGTGATCTCCGAAAAGACCGCCGTGGAGCCGACCATCTCAAAAGCACCGTCGTCACCCGACAGGCATTCGACCGCAACGTTGCTGTCCTTTCCCTCAAAGTATCCCTCGAACGCACTCACCTCTGCGATAGCCGACGATATTTCATCGTTTTCGGACGCGCTTGAGTGAAACTCATCCCTCGGACCGCCCGTGTGCGAGCCATCATCCGTGCCGGCGGAACAGCTCGACAGCATCAGAAGAACGCACAACAGCGAGATCAATTTTGCTTTCATATTCTTTCTCCCTGATAAATAGAATGATCATAAACGTCCTGCTTTTGAGAAGAACCCCCGCTCTGCTTCGTGAGAAAATAACGAATGAGTCGTTGTCTTGTGACGAGCCCGATAAACACTCCTCTGTCGTCGATGACGGGGATAAAGTTTTGCCCGAGCGATGCGTTGAAAAGCTCCTCCATCCGCGTGTTTACGCCGACCGCGTTCACAACGGTCTTTCGCTCAACGTCGGCAAGAGAAAGCCGCTCGGCGTCATATATCGAAGGAAATCCGTTCTTTTTCAAATGCCATAAAAGATCGCCCTCCGTCAACGTTCCGACATATCTTTCGTCGTCATCGAGAACGGGGACGGCAGTATATGAGCAGTTTTCCATCTTTTCCATAGTTTGTCTCAACGAAAAGCTGAGCTTAACGCAGGTGACCTCACTTTTCGGAGTTAAAAAGCTTAAAATATTCATAATATCACTTCCAACCGATATTGCTTTTTCGTCAATTATTATACTAAAACAAAAAAAGTTCGTCAAGTGATTTTTCCGAAGCTTTAGAAAAATATAACACGATTTTCACTTTTTGCCAAAAAGAATAATATGTGAAAATTTGTCGACAAAAACGGAAAGTTCTTGACGAGAAGCCGATTATATGGTAAAATTATTAATAATATTAGTGAAAGGTGTTTGCTTTTGCAAACGATTATTCTATGAAAAGATTGATATCTTTGATGCTTTGCGCAATAATGCTGCTTGCATTTGCCGCTTGTACGCCGAACACCGAAACTTCCCAAGGAGGTACCGAATCGTCAAGCTCCGGTGAGACGAACGTGTCAAACGGCGGTGACGTTACCGAGGAAGGCTACGTCAAGGACGGAGAGCTTAAGGTGAGACACTTTAAGTGCGGTAAAGCAGACGCAATACTGATCAGAACAAAAACGCATACCTTCCTGATCGATACGGGTGAGGCCGACGATAGCCAAGATATCCTCGACTATCTTGCCGAAAAGGGAATCAAAAAGCTCGACTATATCCTGCTTTCGTCCTACGATAAGGATTGCTACGGCGGTGCAGCCGCAATAATCAGAAGCGTTGAGGTCGACAACGTAATTATGCCCGCATACGAGAAGGATACCGTTGAATATGCAGAGCTGATGGATGAAATAAAAAAGACCGACATCGTTTTGAAGCGACTTTCCGCAAAAATGACGATCGAGCTTGATGATGCAACTCTCGAGCTTGAGGGCTCAAGATACGAAAGATATATCCAACGCCAAGACGAGAACGCAAGTATAATCGTATCCTTGACACACGGAGACGTAAAAATGCTCTTTGCATCCTCGATCCAAAGCGAGAGAATGTATGAGATGCTTAATTCGGGAGAGCTCGGAAAATATGATTATTTGAAGGTTCCGAACTTCGGCTTGGTGAACAACAACACCGCTGCCTTTATCGCCGCAGTGTCGCCGAAGATCGCTTCGATCAGCTGCTCCGACAAAAACCCGCCCGACCAACAAACACTCGATGCTTTGCAAACAGCGGGAACGACCGTATACCTGACGAAAAACGGCAACGTGAAGCTGACCAGCGACGGAAAAGCGATCGAGGTAAAACAATAAAAGGAGATATTCTGAAATGGCAAAAAGACTTTTTGTTCTTTTCCTCGCGCTTCTGATGGTGTTGCCGATGGCAGTAGCCTGCGAGCCAACAGAAACAGAGAGTAAGGAAGACACCTCAAACGTAGAAAGCGAGACGAGTGACGTGAGCGAAATACCTGTTCCCGATAAAAACGCATCATTGATCTGGGATGCTGAATATTCCGACAGCGTGATCGGACTGAACAGTGCCGAGGACGTTTATGATGCGAGATACTACTTCAACGGCAGCCGCATCGACGATTATTCGAGATCCCCCGCGGACGGCGACGGAAAATACGTCTTCGCCGGTAAAGAAGGCGCAAGAATAATCAACCATGCCGACGGATATATGCTCTCCTTCCCCGGAAGCAATGTCGAAGCAGATTTTTCGATCAGCGATTTCCGTTCGAAATATAAAAACGGAAGCTCTGTCCTCACAGTAACACTGGAGGACCAAAACCCCTACGGCAACAACGAAAACGGTTGGAATACATACCGTACCGAGTGGCTCACACGCCATATCGACAATATGGACTTCCTCAACGCCAATAAATTGAGCCGTACAGGCCCCGTCGAAACATACACCGATCTTCTCGAGGGCTACGAGGTAACGATCTATAATATGTTCATCCGCCTTTCCGGAAAGATCGAGATGCCCTACTATAATATCGCAGTCATCAGACGAGAGGGCGAATACGTTGAATTTTACCTTATGGTAATGAAATCCACCGAAAAAGCCGACGATACGTTCCTCGAGATAGTGAAGAGCTTCTCCGAGATCGAACGCCAAGGCGAAGCAACGAACGCCGTCGGTGCATATGAGCTCAAGATACCTGAGAATTGGTCGGCGGAAACAAAAGCATACTACGAAAAATTAATGAACCAAACGACAGTCGATTGGGGCGCATTCCCCCAAGGACACGGCGGAGAATACGCCGATTGGCTCTGGAGCGAGGCGGCTATGGATCACACACCCGAGATCTATATGACCTATCTCCATATCGGCTACTATGACAGAGATAACTTCTTCGACGTCAACCTCGACGGCGGCGAAACAACGAAGGATCGTGCCGCAAAATATGCAGGCGGTAACGGATTTAACGGAAAGCCCGTTCTCAACCTCACCTATCAGTTCACTCGCAGCAATAACGCGCTCGGCGAGACACCGATGTTCGATATTCTCAGAGGAAACTATGATAACCATTTCAGAAAGCTTGCAAAGGCACTCAAGGAATATGGTAAGCCGATCCTTTTCCGTCTCAACAACGAGATGAATACCGACTGGACGAGTTACTCGGGAATACATACACTTCTTGACCCCGATATATTCATTATGTGTTGGCAACGTATGTATAATATCTTCCAAGAGGAAGGCGTTGATAACTGTATCTGGATCTTCAACCCGATCGCGACCTCTTGCCCGTATTCCGACTGGGGCGAGCACCTCAACTATTGGCCCGGCTCCGATTACGTTCAAATGTACGGCATCACCAACTACGAGATGAACAACGGTGCTAACCCCGAATCGTTCAAATCGAGATATACCTACGTTTATAATAATTCCACACCCTATTTCGATAACTTCCCGTGGATCATCGGCGAGTTCGCTTGCGGTGCAGGCTCCGAGAAGGAATACGACTGGGGCATCGGCGGATACGTAACCAAAAAGCTCGGACGCAACGTGGCAAAGCAGACACAATGGGTAAAGGATATGTTCAAATGCTTCGAGAATAACCAAGCACCCGAAAACGCATTCTGCAAAAACATCAAGGCGGCTGTTTGGTTCTCGGCAAACGACTACGCTTCCATCGACGGCAAGAACTACATAACGAACTACCTCCGTCTTGACGAGGGTACGATGTCGACTATCCAAGCATTCAAGGAATATTTCGACAAAATAGAACAAAACCAAAAGTAAATATTAAAGCAGGTGCGTGAAAACGCACCTGTTCGTATATAGGAGAATAATTATGAAGTTTAAAATATACGGCTACAACGAAAGACCCGACCACCGACTCCACGTGTTCACGAACGATAGCGACGAGCCGCTTTGGCTCGACACAAAAATATACGATTTCCGCTATTCAGCCTTGCTTTCGTTCGATCGTGACGGATGCGTGTATGAGGGTGGCGGTAACCTCGTCGATCCCGGCAACAGAATATACGGAAGCCCGCAGCTCGGCGTTACCGTACCGCCTCAGGGCTTCTTGGCGTGCTTCGGAAGAGCGGACGAGCCGGCGCTTGCCTCGTTGCTCGATCGTGCGATGGAGGGCTCAATGCTCTATAACGCAACGATGTCGCTGATCTATCCGATGAGAGCGAGCCTCGACAGAGAAAACGATGAGCTAAATGTCGAATACGACGAGGAGATAAAGGAGAATATCCAAAAAAAGATACTGTTTGTCGGAAACAGCTCGACCTACTTCAACGGAACGCCGATAAAGCTGAAGGGCATCTGCCGTGCGGAGAATATCGCGATCGACGTCGTTTATTGTACCTTCGGAAGCGCATACCTTCACGAATTCGCCGACGAGTCGCACGAGCGCGGCATTGCGATGAGAAAAAAGCTAAAATCGGAAAAATATGACCTCGTGTTCTTGCAGGATGCGGGCGGCGCCGAATATGAGGATTCGCTAAAGTCGATAAAAACGATAATGCCGTATATAAAAGAAAACGGAGCGGAAGCGGTAATGTATATGCGATACGCAGGCTGTAGGGGAGATGATGAGCGTGATGCTGCGGAAAAACGCCACGAGGAAACGTATTCACGTCTCGGAAAAGATTTCGATTGTGCCGTCTCGCCCGTCGCGAAGGCGTTCGGTGTTTGCCGCCATAAATATCCCGAGATAAACCTATATGCCGACGATGCGGCACACCATTCGCGAGAGGGAAGCTATCTCATCGCGGCACAGTGGTTCAAAACCTTGTTCGGAAGAACGCCAAACGGAGAATACTTCGCGGGGATCGACCGCTCTGTTGTCGAAAAATTGCTCGATTGCGTTATATAAAAAGTTACATCACCAACAATCAAAAGTTTTGGTCGAGCTTTTCCAAAAGCTCGCGGGTGGAGGGCAGCGCCCCCAAGAAGTGACAGACTTGATATGTTTTGGCTTTGCAACCGTATTCAACCAAGCCGTCGCCTTATGGCGACCAAAATTTACGTGATTAAAAAAGACGGCGTAAGCCGTCTTTTCGTTTGTCGGATTTTAGGGTGCGCCATCAGGCGCACGACTGTACCGCAACACCAATCAAGCGTGTTGCATATCAGCATCGTCGCTTTCAAGGGAGAGCTCACACACTATTGCAAGCAATAGTGTTGGGTTTTGGCTTCGCCAAAAACGCGCCCCTTGGATATAACAGTCAAGCCGTCGCCTTATGGCGACCAAATTTCACGAATTAAAAAAGAGTCGGAAGAAATTCCGACTCTTTTGTGCTTTCAGTTGTTATTTGACGTATTTGCTTTCGCAGCTTACTATTTTGTATGTGTAATCACCGTCACCAAACTCATCAACTCTCTTCAAAATAAGCTCTTCGAAAAGATATCCATCGTTTTCCTCGTCAAACTCGCTGTGCTTGTGGGTGAAAACTATCTGTCCGTTTTTGATCTCAAGCTCACATTTGTCGAAGAAATCTTCACAAAATTCATCAACCGAACAACTCATTTGGAAAATATCAAACTCATCTTTTGTGACCATCAGCCCATCTTTCGTATACGTGATAAATGATGAGTGAATATAGTCGTATGTACTGTAAAAGCCCATTATCATTTCGAGATACGGTGGATAGATGTAAGGATAACGAAGAGTTTTACCTTCTGTTATTGAAAGCCAATCGTAAACGTCGGTAAACGAACGGAATATATCGCTTTCGCACAGTGAAAAATCTATATCGTACATCGAAATAATTGTATATCTGTTATTGACCTTTTGAGCATCGTCATTTGAGATCGTTTCAAAAATATCATTGAACGACCAATATCTTTCCATCATCGCCTTGATCTTTTCGAATTCGGAAGTATATTCGGTATCAAGACTTCCGATATGGTCTCTGACAGCGCGAACAGTAACTATCTTTCTGTCCTCGTCAAATAATATTTTTACATCCGAATCGGGACTTTGCACCTCGCCGTCTGCGAACACGGATGAACCGCGAGCGGTAACTATTGCTTCTTTTCCGTTTGAATATACCTTTATCGAATCAAGGTCAATATATCGTTCGGGAAGCTCAGCGTATTCATTGAATTCGATCACCGAATAAAGAACTCCGTTGTCGGTAATAAACGGTGGATATGATGTCGGATACACAAAAACCTTGCCGAAATGATCTGTGCAGCCGAAGAAGTAATTATAATTGAATTCGGCAAGCTCTTCTTCAAAAATATCATACACCATCGTCTTGAAATCGTCGTGATGCTTGAATCTTTCGTCTGTTACGGGATAACCGTGATCGTAATACGTTTTGTATTTTTCGGGAACAAAACCAAACGGTTCCTCTTGTGCCCAATATTCATCGGAAGTGAAATCCACCGTAAACCAATCCAATATCTCGAATTTTGGTTTTTCGACCTTTTGGCTCTTGTCGATCTCAACCGAACCTTCGCAAAGATTCTTTATGAGAACGTATTCGTTGTATTTGGATAGAGCTTTTCTGAAATAATATGTCTCCTCAACCTCATACATTAGATCGCTATCAGTCAGATCGTCAAGTATCTCAAATCTATTGTCGGAATCGGTTTCGGATTCGTCAGTAGAAATATCATCGGAAATATCGTTTGGCTGAGAACTTATTTCAGTTGACCAATCAGCAGACGTATTATCATCCGATTGAGTCCCTTCGGGCGTGCATCCAACAAATGCCGTTAAAAGCAAACATAATGTCAGTAAAAACAAATAAAACCTTTTCATTTTTCTTCCTCCTTAAAAAATAAAAAACCATACCTGTCCCTTGAAAACAAATCATCAAAAAGAAAGTACGGCTATAAGTCAAAAAATATTACTGCACCGTACTTACCGAGTGCTTGTTTTTCCTTTAAGAAGAGCACCCTTTACTCTTC
>JAFSCS010000027.1 GCA_017436675.1 Clostridia bacterium
GATCGCACTTGACGATCAAATGGACGATATGTTCCTCTCTGTCAAGACCGATCTTATCGAGCTGATCAAAAAGGATGGCAGAAACGGCGACCAAGCCATTGAGCTGATGATGGTCGCAAAATACTTGGAGCGAATCGGCGACCACGCAGTGAACGTTGCCGAGTGGACAAAATATAACGAAACGGGGGTACATCAAAAGTTTTAATGGATGAGATCATTTATATAGTTGAAGACGACGAAGGCATACGCGAGCTTTACGAAGGTGCTTTCGAGGGTATTTTTGCCACGAAAATGTTTGAAAACGGCAAGGACTTCTTTAGTGCGTTCACGAAAACTCGCCCAAGCCTCATTATTCTTGATATCATGCTTCCCGATATGGACGGATACACCATCCTCACCAAGATCAGAGAAATGGATGAGAAGATCCCCGTCATTATCGTGAGCGCAAAATCCGACGAGATCAGCGCGGTCAAGGGACTGAACAAGGGGGCTGACGATTATATGACCAAGCCCTTCTCGGTGCTTGAGCTGATCGCTCGTGTCAAGACAAACATTCGCCGTGCGAACCTTTATGTGACAAGCCAGAAAGGCTTTGTCATTGACAATAACGTTTATAAGATCTTTTACGAAGGACACGACTTGGGGCTTACTTTGAAGGAATTCAAGCTGCTTAAGATGCTGATCGCACGTGCAGGCGTAACCATCGAGCGCGAGGAGCTGTTCCGTGAGGTTTGGGGCGAGAGCTATATGGGAGAAACGAGAACACTTGATATACATATCTCTCAGCTGCGCGACAAGATCACCGAGTGTGGAGGCGGCGATGTGATCGTTACCGTGCGCGGTATCGGTTATCGCTTTGTAGGACAATAGTATATGAAAAAGAAGATATTTTATAAGGTGTTTGCCGCAACGCTTGCCTGCGTTCTTCTGATGTTCGTGTTCGGTATCATTGCGGTTAATATGAATACGAATAAGATTGTAAGCGAACGGTTGAAGGAAGAAACCGAGCTTGCCGCAACGCTGATGAACGAGCAGAGCGACTTTGATGTCTTTAATAAGTACTCGGATAACCCCGAGCTTCGTATTACGATTTTCGATATGAGCGGTAACGTTCTTTACGAGAGCGACACCAAATCCCCCCTCGAGAATCACGCAGACCGTGAGGAAATCAAAAACGCGCTTGAAGGCAAGTCCGATACCGTGGAAAGATATTCGGAAACCTTCAAGTGTGATATGACCTATTATGCAACCAAGACCGCCCTTTCGGACGGCACGGAGGTGATACTCAGACTTGCGGTAAGAAGCAGTCAGGTGACACCCTACTTTACCGCCATCATTCCGCTTTTCATCCTCGTTCTTGCCGTATCTCTCGTTCTTTCCTTTGTCCTCTCAACCTTTATATCCCGTAACGTTTCATCCAAGGTGACAGAGATCGGGGAGAGCTTAAAGAGCTTGAACGAAGGACAGTATGCGCCGATCAAGACCGATATGAGCGAGCCGGAGCTGTATGGGGTTCTGGGTCAAATTAACGAGCTGAACGCAAACATTCATAGTCATATCCGTATTGCAGACGGTGAGAGAGTGAAGCTGAATGCTGTGCTTGATAACGTATCGCAGAGCATCATTGCACTTGACAGATCAAAGCGTATCGTTTTCGCCAATAAGCGTGCGTTTGAAATGTTTAACGGAACGCATCACGACATTGGCAGAGATCTTGTGTTCCTGATTGAAAAGCTGCCTGTTTACGAGCAGATCACCGCGCATATCGGTGAGAATTTCGCTTTCAACTGCGCATACGACGACAAATATCTGTCGGTAGTGATCACAAAGGTAACAAACGAGGTCATCTGCGATGACATCTCCGCTATCATTATCGTGACGGATATTACGAAAGAAAAGCTGATCGAGAAGCAAAAGAGCGATTTCTTTGCCAACGCTTCTCACGAGCTCAAAACGCCCATCACGGTTATGCAGGGCTTTGCCGAGGTGCTGATGAACAAGGAAGGTATGGATGATACCTCCAAAAAACAGCTTGGACGGATCTATAAGGAATGCCTCCGCCTTGGCTCTTTGATCTCGGATATGCTGATGCTTTCAAAAATTGAAAGCGGAGATGCTCCCATAAGAGCGCTTTCCGAGGTGGCTCTTGAGGATATCGCAAAAGAGGTTCTCGACGGTCTTTCCGAGAAGGCACAAAGCAGAAATATTACCGCAAATATCGTTGGCTCTGCCAAGATATGTGCCGATCAAGCTATGATCTTTGAGCTTGTCGAAAATCTTGTTTTCAATGCCATCAAGTATAACAAGGACGGCGGCTCGGTAACGGTGTCCATTACCGAAACGGACACAGGAGTTTGTCTTAAGGTCGAGGATACGGGTATCGGTATTGAAAAAGAGCATCTGCCGCGCCTTTGCGAACGCTTCTACCGAGTGGATAAATCCCACTCAAAGCGTATCGGTGGAACGGGACTCGGTCTTGCCATCGTAAAGCACATTTGCGCCATTTCGGACGCAGAGCTTTCCATCGAAAGCGAATTCGGTGTCGGTACGACCGTTACTGTTGTTTTCGGTAAATAATCAAACAGCCCACTATGATCTCCTTTTACGGATCTCATAGTGGGCTTTGACTTTATTCAGTTAAAGTTTCGATAGCGATCTGCATACCGAGTTTGAAAGTCGGTCTGTTCGGGAAGTTTTATTTGCGGAATAAGACGCCCATTTTCTTCGTGATAAGTCCCACCAAGGTTTTCATTACAGTATCACCATTCAAATAAATATTTGCGATATACTGTATCGATTGTCTTTACCGCTTGTTTTTGAAACCTTCGTTATGGGACATCAAGAGAAGCGGGCGCAAATAAGCAATTCTTTATTTCACGAGAGTCAGGTCATCGATACTCACGGGTGTTTCTATTGAATGCATCCCGTCTGCCGATCTATCGACGACTACCCTTTTTCCTTTCACTTGGAGCACGATCCACTCGAGCGGATACACCCAAGAGAAGAGCTTTCTTTTTGAATTATACATTGTTGCACCCTCGCGTATCCTTACGGTCGAGCCTACCTTTATTTTCGCTTTTCCTTTAAAATATGCGTCGATCATATTTGCTTCAGCTGAGGCAAGGTTGAGGAGATTTTCGTCGTCGAGAAGCCAATTTGCAGTTTTGGGATTACTGTGAAAGCCGTGCTCGATGATGAATCCGAGCGGGCAATTTGTTTTTTGCCACCCGCGAAGCACTCCATACCACTCGTCGCCGTTATCCTTCAGCTTTGTGTCTGCTCTTGCGCTTTGCTTCGAGCCTATGACTCCTTTTATATATTCGGCGAACTTTAAGCCGAGCTTTTGTGAGTTTTCGCATCTGCTGTTTTTTGCATACGACGGAACGTAGGCGACGACGTAGTCGATCTTTTCCGCTTTTACGAGATCGTCGCTGCCGTCGAAATCGTTACTGTGGAGCGAGATGAACATATCGTGGTTTTTTGCTTTTTTGCCTCGCTCAACGACAGCGAGGTCGATTTTTTGGTCGTCGCGCGTCGTATGTACGGTATGCCCCATCTTCTCGAGCATCACTTGAAGAAAACGGCAAAGCACCCACATTCTTTCACTTTCGTAATATTCCTTGACGTGAGGAGAACGGTTATATTTTCCGTAATGTCCTGCGTCAAGCATAATGTTAGCCATAATTATGCATCCTCCTTTTCCGGTTCTTTCGTTAGTTGCTTATAGACTTGGTTTACGCCTGTTGCGGCAAATCCCGAGCTCACGCCGACTGACAGCGCGGTTATAACGTCGTCCGCGGGAAAATCGGGAACAAAGCGAAGTGATACGACACCAAGCACTGCACCGAGGATACCGCAGATAGACGGGATCCATTTGTCGTTTATTGTCGTTGCTTTTACGATCGTTGCGCCGAGATAGCAGATTATCGTTATCGCCGCAACGCTCATTGAACTTATATTTTCCATTTTTTCTCCTTTATTCATACAAGGCGTGGATGCCTTGCTTCGTTAAAAAATCCTTTTGGGCGTTTTTGACTCGTTGGGCATAGTCGAGCGCTTTATGCATATCACCGTTACAATGCGCATCGGGGATACGCTGGACGGCTCGGGCGGTCGCCTCGCTCAAGGTCAGAGCGGCTCGGGTATTTTGGATCATCAATATCTCGTTTTCCTCCCTCGCTCGTTCACGTGCTTCGCTTCGCTTTTCCGCCAAGGTCATTCTCTTTTGAAGCATCCAGACGAACACTCCCGTTATCGCGGTCGGGATCCCCATTATGCTCAAAAGCCCCACTATTGATATTTCTACCATTATATTTCCTCACCCGCTAAAAAATTCTATACCAGCCGCAGACACGAACGTTTACCGTCGTTATCGTATTATCGGAAAGGTCATAGGTGCATTGGACTCCATATTGACGTGCGGTCACGCTTGACGTCGTCGGCAAGCCTGCGGATATTGATGCGCTCCTCGTTTTCATCGAGTTGACGTGAGCCGCGTTGATGTCGTCACTATCGGAGCTTGGGATATATGCACCGCTGATGAGGTGAGTTACGTCTCTTCCGCTTTGATCTCGCAGATGGATATGGAAATGATAGACGTAATAGCCTTCGTTGGAATTATCCACACCGATCGACAATACTGAATCCTTTATCGCACTCAGCGACAACGTTCGGTCGATACACACTATTCCCGAGGATGCGTTTGCACTCAAGACACCGTTACCGTCGATCATCAAGCCGTCGCCGACTATCACCCCGCCCTTCGTTGAGGCGGTGGCGGTTGGAAGTTTATATTCCGACGGGATGGTCGGCTTATCGGTGAGGTCATTATAGCTTCCGCTGAAGCTTGATCTTGCGTTCCACGATGCTTTTTCATCATCGGTGACGAGGCGGTGCATTTCGTCATCGAGCAGGTCGCAAAGCTCGGTGTTCGTTGGCATTGCACCGCGAACGAGATATTTTGCCGTTATCACGGCATCCATTTCGCTCGTCACGGTCGTTGCGGGGTAGTTGGTATGGATGGCTTTATATTTTTTCAGCTCATCCTTTGAAAGCGGGATCTCTATCGGCTTTTCCAGCACATAGGTGACGGTCATTGGATTTTTCTTCAACCATTGCATAAAGGTAGAGCCCGACATACTTGCGATACCCTCGGGGCGAAAGAGGATACGGCATTCGGTGCTGTTTGATACCTTTCTGACCTGGTGTCCGATATCGGTAGTTGACGAGATGATGGGCTTTCTCTCAAAATGTGAGCACAACGAAAAGCCCTCGTTATTCACGGTCAACGGCTTCACGGACGAGTCCACTTGGTAGAAAAATGCATTCGAGCTGCCTACGACGCCCAAGGTGATGAAATTTTCCGTTCCTTTGAAGGTTATCGTATTCGTACGTTTTATCAACACACCGCGCTCAAGATCAAGCTCGTCGCACATCCAAAGTGTACCGTTCTCGTCGGTATAATTACCGCCCGTGCTGACGGGGATTCCGCAGAGTCCGTTTTTCGTTATCGCTACGAGCTTTTGTGCTTCCGCCGATTCGCCCTCGACCGTTATTATCAGCGACTCTTGTCCGTCGTTATGGGGACGATAGCCTCGAGCTGTCGCACCAATGGTCAGCATCGCCGTCTCGAGCTTTGATATTGGGGTGCATAGACGAACGTATTTTGCTTCGTTCGGAGCGACAAAGGTTGACGAGGCAAGCTGAGCGACAAAATTGGCACTCGTTGGTGCGTTATTATCGCTGTAAAAGTTCGCCCAGCTGACGCTTGACGCCGTATAGGTCAAGCCTTGTGTCACGGGGATCGCATCGCTATAGCAATATGCGTCATCGGAATACACCGTTCCGCTGCTTCCAAGCGCTTTGCCGAGCACGGCGTCATCCTTCGAAAAGAGGTTTGCCACGCTGACGTTTTCAAGCGGAATGGGTGACGCGGGAGACGGGGTTCTTAGTTGGGAGGTCTTGCCGAGGACCTTCAAGCCTCTGAAGGTCGCTTTCTCGGAGTTGAAGGACAATGACGTTCCTTCGATCGTACATTCACTTCCCTTTATTCCACTGAGTGCTTTTGTTACGGCTTGGTTTTCAACGGGGTTTTTGCTGAATTCATTCAATTCATCATCGACCGATATACGTTCGGGGTGCGGAATATCGCTCCAATGAGGACCGTTTGCGCTATAGAACAATGCTTGGCCGTTGATACCCTCAGCTACGGGTTCGTCGAGCTTTGTTTTTAAGGCGTCGTATATGGCGAACGAGCTAACGGCGTTTTCGCTATCGCCAAGTACCTCGTTTTCAATGGGAGGTTTATTCTTCACATAGGACGGAGAGGCTTCGTCGGGCTCGTTCCAATCGGCTTGTATTTTTTCGCCGACGACGGTTATTCCATCGGTGCTTCCCGCGTTGAGCTTTGTTCCGTCGCCACGTTCAAGCACAAGATCGCCGTTTTGCTTTATTTTCGCGCTTTTGAGATAGTATTTTTCGAAAAGCGTCATTATTTTGTTATAGACACTCTCGCTCGGGGATCTTTGCGGTGCGCTCGTTGTCAACGGACTTTCAACGAACGTGAGGCACGTTGTATTCGTTGAGATCACGTCGCCGCCATACACTCCGACGGTGACCTTACCCGCCACGTTTATTGGTGGGATCTTACATTTTCCATCGACTATCGGTACGTCAAACGCCTCGATGGGCGATCTGTTTTTGCCGTAGCAGATGAATCGTGCCGTTTTTGCGATACCGTTCCAATATTTATCAAACGTGAACACTGCGGTATAATCGCTGTTACTGCAGACCGGTCGCGGATCTTTTTTCGTCTGATAGATACTATTTTTCAAAACGATAAATTTTAGTTCCATTATTACATCCTTTCATAATTTTTTGCGGTCGCCCTATGAAGCATAGAACGACCGCTATTGCGGACCTTGGGGGCTGATACTATTATATCAAGCCTTTGTCGAAAAATCGTCCGCTCTTTATTCACTCTTTATTATGAATTGGAGATAACACCCGTTACGGTTATCGTGCTTACGCTCGGAACTATGATCACGCTTCCGTCCTCGCCGACCGTTGTCGTTGCCGCGGGGAGAGTCAGCTGAGCGGTGCCGCTCGGGATCGTCAAAACGCCGTTCTCATAGGTATAATCGTTCGGGGACACCAAATTGCCATCGAGTGTCACGGTTATCGATTGAGGTGCGGGCGAAAAGGCGTCGGTGAGTGTTACGTTCGTTGCTTCGGTATTACCGTAGTTATAGAGTGTGAAGGTATAAGTCAATGGCGAGCCGCAGACTATTGGGTCGGGCGACATTGATTTTGTTATTCTAACATCGGCGTAGTCCTCGACTGTAACAGTATTTTCAACAGTAAAATCGTTACAAGCCTCGTCGCCGACGTATGACGCTGTGTTGGTGATCGTGCTTCCGCTTGCGAGAGGTGCGAAGGCGTTGACTCTCACGCGGTATACGAGGACGACGTTGCCGTTTTGGGGGATGGTCGGGATCGTGAACACGACGTTTGAGGCTGTTACCGTCGGTGTAAGCTCTCCCGATGGTGTTCCGTTGACAAAAAGCTCTGTCGGGCCAACGTAGTCAAGAGGTGTTACTGTCGTTGTATTTTGGATGAACGTTCCGAGGTTATCGGATATTTGGACGTTTGTTTTTTGGGTGGAGGACGTATTTTGGAGCGTTATAACGTAGGTTATATCCTCGTCGGCTCTATACGTCGTTCCAAGCGACGTTTTTGTTCCAATTATTGCGCCGTTGAGCGTCACACTTGCGACGTTCGAAAGAACTTGCGATACTACTGTACCGTTGCCGTAGGTATAGCTCAGGGTAGCGCGGTTTGTTATTTCGGGCATAAAAAAACTCTCACTTTCGTTATTGTTATCAAGCAGCTGCTTAACAACAGTTTATGCGAAAGTGAGAGATTTGTCACATTTTGGGATTATTCTGTTACTGTGATAGATTTGATGATCTGGGGCTCAATGGGCTTATCGTAGACGTTGGTTTTTGTCGTTGCGATATTGTCGAGCACGTCGAAGCCCTCGAGAAGCTTTCCGAATGCGGCATACTGTCCGTCGAGGTGGGGTGCTTTTTTGTGCATTATGAAGAACTGTGAGCCTGCGGAGTCATATGCCATCGATCTTGCCATTGAGATAACTCCTCTGTCGTGCTTGAGCTCGTTCGGAACTCCGTTGATGAGGAATTCACCCTTGATGGTATGGCCCGGGCCACCCGTGCCCGTTCCGTTGGGGCATCCGCCTTGGATCATAAATTCTTCGATAACACGGTGGAAGATAAGTCCGTTATAGAAGCCTTTATTTGCCAAGCTTTTGAAGTTTTCAACTGTTATCGGCGCGACCTCGGGATAGAGCTCCAAGATCATCTTTCCGCCGTTTTCCATTTCGATTATTGCTTTCATTTTTTGCCTTTCTTATGCCCAGTGCATTCCTGTGGGCTTCGGTTCGACGATATTCGCATCCTTCAAGAATGCAACTGCCTTTTCGAGTCCCTCTTTGTTGGTCATTATGCTATCCTCGTGCTCTATTGAGAGTACGTCATCATATCCGACAAGGCGGAGGTTAGAGATGAGGTCGCGCCAATATTGCATATCGTTGCCGTAGCCGACGCTTCTGAAGATCCACGATCTGTTGATCTCGTCGGAATAGTGCTTCGTGTCGAGAACGCCGTTGACGGAGGTGTTATATTTATCTACCTTCGTATCCTTTGCGTGAACGTGGTAGATCGCTTTTCCGAGGTAACGGATAGCCGCAACAGGCTCGATTCCCTGCCAGATAAGGTGGGACGGATCGAAGTTTGCTCCGATAACGTCGCCAACAGCATTACGAAGCTTCATCAACGTTTCGGGGTTATACACACAGAATCCGGGGTGCATTTCGATCGCGAATTTGTTGACTCCGTTTTTCTTCATAAACTCGGTCTCCTTGATCCAATAGGGGATCAAGACCTCGTTCCATTGCCATTCAAGTATTTTGAGGTAGTCGTCAGGCCAAGCGCAAGTACACCAGTTCGGATATTTTGCGCCCTCGTGGTCACCGGGACAGCCCGAAAATCCGATTATTTTTTCAACACCGAGCATTCCCGCAAGCTCGACGGTCGCTTCGAATTCCTCGTGGAATTTTTTCGCGATATCTTTATCGGGATGGACGGGGTTGCCGTGTGCGGAAAGAGCGTTGAGTGTCATTCCTCTGCTCTTTATTTCGCCGATAAATTCTTCTCTTTTTGCTTTATCCTTAACAAGCTCGGTTGCAACACAATGCTGACTTCCCGGATATCCGCCGCCGCCTATTTCAAGATGTGTTACGCCGAGACTTTTTATATAGTCCAATGCTTCGCCGAGAGGACGATCGCCAAAAAGGACTGTTATTACGCCTATATTCATAGCTTTTCCTTTCAGTTTCTATAATTTGAGCTTTGCGCATTTCTGCACAAAGCTCATCGGTTTATTTAGAGATCAAAGTAAGTGGGTTTTCCGCTTTCCGCACTCTTATAGATTCCCTCGAGGATGAGAGATACTGTATATGCTTGTTCAGGTGTTACGCACGGTGTTGTGTTGTTCTTCAATGCATTGATCCATTGATATGCCTCGAGAACGCCCGGATCTGTGCTGCCTGCGCCTTGATAATATGCTGCTCCGCCGCTTGCGAAGTCGATCGTTTGGGTATATCTTCTGCCTTGCTTGATACCGTTGATACGTACACCTTGGTTCATATCGATACCTGCTTTTGTTCCGCAGAGTGTTGTTACTGCTTCTCTCGGATCAAGGATGTTGAGAGCCCAGCTGGATTCGAGAACGATGGTTGCACCGTTTTCCATTACGATAAAGCCGAACGCGGAATCTTCAACTGTAAATTTTTCGGGATCCCATTCGCCCCAAGCGTTGCCGCTCGGAACCTCGTTCTTCAATTTTTTATACGTTGTACCTACGCAGTACTTCGGCTTATAGTTATCCATTGTCCAAAGGGTGAGGTCAAGAGCGTGTGTTCCGATATCGATAAGCGGACCGCCGCCTTGCTCATACTCATTCAAGAACACGCCCCATGTCGGAACCTCGCGTCTTCTGAGAGCCGTTGCTTTTGCATAGTAGATATCACCGAGTGTGCCTGCAGCTACCTCGTTCTTTACGAACAAGGAGTCAGCTCTTTGGCGGTTTTGGTAACCGATGGTGAGTGTTTTGCCTGTGCGTTTTGCAGCATCGAGCATTTTCTTTGCTTCTTCGGAGTTGATCGCCATCGGCTTTTCGCACATTACGTGTTTTCCGGATTCCAATGCATCAACTGTGATGAAGCTATGGCTTCTGTTGGGGGTAAGCACGTGAACAACGTCGATCGTTTTGTCCTCGAGCAATTCCTTATAGTCGGTATATACCTTTGCATCGGGTGTGCCGTAGGTCTTAGCTGCTTTTTCAGCCTTTTCGATGATGAGGTCACAGAATGCAACCATTTCAACGTCTGCTACTTGCTTCAATGCGGGAAGGTGTTTTCCGTTTGCGATACCACCGCAACCGATTATACCAACTCTTACCTTATCGTTAGCGCCTATTTTCATTTTTGTTCTCCTTCAACATAATTGAAAATTTATTTTATTTAATATTTACGTGGTAACTGTAATATGCCAAAACGGTACGCTCTCGCCCCTGCTCAAGATCAAACGCTGTCAGCACGACTCCGTTGAGCGACATAAATTCCCAAGCGTTCAACGTATCTATCTTTGCGCGAAACAGGGTGTCCTCTTTTCCGAATGCGACGACGAGAAGCTCGTCTCCCTTCAAGCAGATAAAGCCCTCGCGGCCGATGACACGTTCGTCGTTCTCCTCTCGTTCGAGGACGCAGGTGAGATGCTTTCCATCCAGCTTTTTCGCCATATAACGTTTGAATTTCACGCTATTGGTATCCTTAGGCGGTTTTTTGTTTTTGAAAAGTCCCATTATTCCTCAAAAAGCATTTTTTTGAAATACTTAACGGTGAACTCAACGCCCTTTGCTCCGAGCTCTCCCTGCCAGGTTGCAGAGTGCGGCTCGATCGAAAGCATTCCGTCGTATTTCTTCGCTCTCAAGAGTGACAGGAACATTCCCCAATTTATCATATCCATTCCTGCGGGCGGATCGTCAACGTGGATACCGTCTACGTTGATCGTTCCCTTCAAGTGAACGTGGTAGAATCTGTCTCCCCAATCGACCATTTCGCGAATATAATCGCGGCCGCCGTTGATCGTGTGGGACGGATCGAATTTTATTCCGAGGCTCTTCAAATGACCGTGGATGAGTTCCCAAGCCTTCGGGGTATCGACGTAGCTATGCCAATGGCAATTATAGGTACACACCTTTACGTCTTCACCGGCATATTCGATGAGCGATTGAATATAGTTTATCGCGGCGGTGATATTCTCATAGTAGGAAAGGCCGTCGACGTAATTCACTCCGCAGATATAGACGGGGCAACCGAGCTTTCGGCAAAGGTCGATCAGGTCATACTCGTCCTGTCTTTCCTTTTCGGAGATCGTTCCGTCGTTATTGATGCGAAATCTTCCCCATCTTCCGACAGCACCGAGCTTTACGTCATATTTTTTCATTGCTTCGAGCACCGCATCCGATTTATCGGCGTCGGTGAGATAGCTGATATCGTCGCCGTTAACGTCGAACTCAGCATATCCGAGTCCGAGGTCACGGACGTATTTTATTCCCGCGGGATCGTGGCCCGTTATTATACCAAGGTTCATATCATACCTCCGAATATATTCTTCCTCTATTATACTAACTTTTTACCAAAATAGCAAGTAGTTATCTATACTTTTTAAATATTTTTTACAAAAAAAGGCTCCTCACGAGGAGGAGCCTTTTATTCGAAAGCTAAAAGCTTATCTTACTTTTTTTGTAACAACTACTGCGCCTGCCATAGCAACGAGAGCTACGAGTGCGAATACCATTGTCATATCGCCTGTTGCGGGAGGTGTTGTATCGTCGCCTGTTGCGGGAGGATTGTCATCTGTGGGAGGTGTAACGATCTTTTCGCCTTCAACGCCCCATGTTGTGCCTTTGGTATCTTCAGTCATATTTCCAACCTTGAGACCTTCAGCAGTATCAAATTTCTTTGTGAATACTACGTTGCCGTCTGCGTCTTTGATACCGCATTCGGATACTCTAACTTCTCCTGCTGCTTGCCAGAAGCCCATACCGACAGTCATACCTTTACAGCCGATGTCAGAGCCATCGCCTTCGTAAGAGTCGATACCGAAGTTTACGAGGTTAGATTCATAGGTAGCCCACTTGCCGAGCTTATCGCCTGCTGTTGCAGAGGATGCAAAGTCTTGGAAGCTATTGAGGTAAGCCCAGTCGTTTGCTTCAGCTGCTGCTGCATCTGCATAAGCATAGAAGTTAAAGTAAACGTTACCTGTGCAGTCATCGCTGAACCATACTTTAGCGAATACTTGGTATTGTTTGCCTGCTTCGAGAACGCTGAGGTCTTCTTCACCGAGAACGAGTTGGAAAGAAGGAGGATTTGTTGTGTCTGTAGCATCGCCCCATTTAGCCCAGATGTAGGAATCGGGTTCTGCTGCTTTAATTGTAGCTGTAGCTGCGCCTGCGAGGGGGTTAGCACCTGCGTCCAAAGTAGCAAGCTCGTTGAGGTCAACACCGCTGAGCTCAACGTAGTCGCCTACTGCAACTGTATCCATTATAGCTTTGTTAGCCTCGTCGCCTGCTTGGAAGCAAAGCAAGAAGCCGTTTTCGGGGATAGCAAGGTCGCTCTTAACACCGTCGGGTCTGCCGAGCGTTTTGCTCATTGCTGTGATAACGTATGCATCACCGCTCTTTTCTACTGTGTAAACGTAGAAGTAGTTATAGTCTTTTCCGCCTTCAACGCTGAGGAGGAATCCGTTAACTTCGGAGATGGTGTCTTTGTCACCGATTCTTGTCAAGATAACGTGTTTTGCTGTTTCATAAGCTGCGCCTGTGTTAAGGTCGAGAGTGATGATAGCATCGCCTGCTTTTGCGGAAGCGGGAACGATCAAAACTGCGATCATTAATACTGCGAGCAATAATGTTGCAATTCTTTTCATGGAATTTGCCCTTTCTTTTTTGTTTTTGACAATTTTAAAAAACTGTCCGATATGTTACTTTTGTTATAGCACTTTCCCATCTCTTTGTCAATAGATTTACTGTATTTTTATTGATTTTTTATAAATTTAAACAAAAGATTTTCTTCTTTTGGTAAAAAGTGCTTGAAAAGTCGGGGAGAATATATTATAATCAATGTATGTATTAACATATTAACATTTTTTTATGTTATTTATTGAGTTTGAAAGGATGATTTAATATGGAGATATATTCTCAGCGTGCACCCGAAAAGGTCAAGACACCTTTATTCTGGGATGCATCGGAAACGGATTATTGTTTATATCAAAACCTCATTCGCGGCTTGGGGCAGACGATCGTTTCTGCCGGTGAGATGATGATCGGCGCGGAGCACAACAACACGCCCGAGTCTTCGTCAAAGCTCACGGACGGAATTTTTGCTTCCGTTCCCACATACACCGACGGTGCTTTCTTCAAGTTCTATCGCGCGATGGAGAGAACTGTTTTTTATGACATCGGAAGGATCAGCGCGATACACGAATTTTGCGGCTCGTTTTTATACGAGGATGCGACGGGCGTTCGTCCGCCGAGGATCGTTCGCGTTCGTGTTTCGGAGGATGCTGACAAATGGCAGACTGCCGCCGTCATCACGGGGATCGACCGTGGTAGTGAGGATGCGGTATTGAAGATACGTGCGAAATTTGACGCTCCGATAAAGGCTCGTTTCGTTTCGATCTCGTTTAACGTTGACTGTTGGTGCTTCTGCGATCAGCTCGAGGTATTCGGCACGAAGACGCTTGAGGGTGCGGTCGACGTTGTTCCCGAGCGCGAGGAATCACAGCAATTTCCGAACAGATACGTGTTTCCCGAGGATTTCTTCGGAGTGCACGATATTATGCTGGCATACAACTGTCTTTACAAAAATCCGCAGGCGGGATTGCTTACGAAAGAAATGTTTCTCCCGTACGTTGCTTATTATAATAAAAACGGAAGGATGTCCGACACGTTTTTCGACAGCTTCCTTTTCTTGCCGTTCGTTTCAGCCGCACCGAGCGGAGGATTCTATTACGACAACAGACAATCTCCGGGAAATTTCTCGGATTGGCAATACTACGTTGACAACACGTTCGCTCCCGACTACAACGTGTTTGCGCTCAATGCCGCAGTTGCGGAGATGAAAGCCGAGCTGAAGCTGCCAAGCGATTATAAGGTCAACGTATTCTTCTCGATACTCTTCCCGACGTTCACGCAACGTGATTTCGGTGACGTTGACGGAAGCGGAAGGAGTCTTGACTTTAACAGTATTGAAGACAGAAAAACAGCGATACGCTGGCTCATTGACGAGCAGCTTCGTCGCTTCAAGGAGGCTGATCTTGACGAGCTCAACCTTCTCGGCTACTATTGGTTCCACGAGGAAGTGAACTATTCCGATAAGACCGATCTTGAGCTTATCAAATATACGACCGACTACGTTCGTTCGCTCGGATACAGCACGATCTGGATCCCGTGGTATCAAGCACCCGGATTTCAGGATTGGAAGGAATTCGGCTTTGAGGTCGCATGTATGCAGCCGAACTATGCATTTACGAAAAATCCCGCCGAGGTCGTTTATGCTAACGCGAGAACGACGAAAAAGCTCGGCATGTGCGTTGAGATAGAGATCGGCGGACTCAGCACCGAGGCGGTCGCAAAATACAGGATGTATCTCAAGGCAGGCGCGCAGACGGGATATATGAATGCGCTTCATATGTATTATCAAAACGGAGGTCCGGGAGAGTTTTATAATGCTTGTCACTCATCGGACAAGGTGAAAAATCAAGTTTATCACGACACGTACCGTTTTGTTAAGCATCAATATCCGATCTGCAACATTGAGCTTGTGAGCACGACGTTTGAGCTCGGCGGCGGCACTATTGCGGACGGAAGGATCGCATCCAAAAAGGGAGAGGATCTCATCGTTACGCTCTTCTCCGCCCCGAAGACGGGCAGCGTTACTCTTTCTAACGACGGATCGTTCAAGTATATTGCGAAGGAAGGGTTTTCCGACAACGACAGATTCTTCGTTGACGTTACGGACGGGCTTTCCGAGAAGCAGGTATTTGAGATCATTATCAAAGCATAAATTCGGCATACCCCCATTATGCCATTCATCTATATTTTTGGGGAGAAAGGATTCGGCTTCGCCGACAAGTTAATCCATGGCAGACAAAATCAGAAACGAACAGATCGATACACTTTGTGATGCATTTGCGCTTCTCAGGAGTGCTGACGAATGCTACAATTTCCTTTCCGACCTTTGCACAGTTAGTGAGATCCAAGAGATGAGCAAGCGTCTTGCTGCGGCAAAGATGCTTCGCGACGGTATTACTTACAGCGAGATCGCCGCTACGACGGGGCTTTCTACTGCCACCATCACGAGAGTAAACCGTGCGCTCCGTTACGGAAACGACGGTTATCACATCGTTCTCAACAAGCTGCCCGAGTAAAATATGAGTATGGGCGCTTTCACGTCGCTTTCGGGGATATACGATCCGCTCAGCGACAAAAGTTATTATGATCAATATTTGAAATTCATTTTGAAGGCTATAGAAGATTATTCGAAGATCCCTGTTTCCGACATCCTTGATTTAGGCTGCGGCACAGGGAGTCTTTCCGTGCTCTTGGAGAACGAGGGGTATGGGATGGTCTGCGTTGACAACAGCGTTGAGATGCTTTCGATCGCAAGGGAGCGGAGCGAAGGGCTCCTGCTGATCAACCAAAGCATCGCGGACTTCGAGCTGTTCGGAACGGTACAAGCGGCTATCAGCACACTTGACACGTTCAACTATTTGCTTTCGAAGCGTGACGTCGAGCGTTGCATCAAGCTCACGAGAAACTATCTCGAGGCGGGCGGTGTGTTCGTTTTTGACGTCAACACAAAATACAGGTACGAGCATTGCTACGGCGAAAGATGCTTCGTTTACGAGACCGACGGGGGTGACACGTTGATCTGGGAAAACGAATATAAGGAGCCGATCCATTCGCTCATTTTGACGACGTTCAAAAAGCGGAGCGACGGCGCTTTCGAAAAGGGATCGGAGATCCAAACGCAACGGCTCTACCCGATCGAGCTGATAAAGGACATCTTGGAAAGAAACGGATTTTCCGTTTTGGGTATCTTTGGCGGAACCGACCGAAGCGAGATGACCGAAATGTCCGAGAAGGCATATTTTGTCGCTCGGAAAGAAATTTGAAAGGCGGATATATTTTGGCAACACTTATCAGAGGCATTACCTCGGACGGTAGTGCAAGAATTATGGCAATAGATGGCAAGGACATCGTTTCTCGGGCGTCCGAGATACACAATACCACACCAACAGCCACGGCGGCGCTCGGAAGGACGCTTCTCGGCTCGTCGATGATGGCGTCTCTTATGTCCGAGCCAAACGCAAAGTTCACGATGTGCTTCAGAGGTGACGGTCCGATCGGAACGATACTTTGCAGCGCGGATTATTTCGGCAACGTTAAGGGATACGTTCAAAACCCGAGTGCAGAGCTTCCGCTTCGTGCCGACAACAAGCTCAATGTTGGCGGTGCGGTCGGACGCGGGATCATGCAGGTCATCCGCGACACAGGCGGAAAAGAGCCGTATATCGGACTTTCCAACATTGTGACGGGCGAGATAGCGGAGGATATTGCATCGTACTATGTAAACAGCGAGCAGATACCAACGCTTTGCGCACTCGGAGTTCTCGTTGACGTCGACTATTCGATCAAGGCGGCAGGCGGGATAATCGTTCAGCTTCTTCCGTTCGCTGACGAATCGCTCACCGAAAAGCTTGAAAAGAACGCGATGAAGGCGAGGACTGTCGTCGATCTGCTTTGTGACGGCGGTATCGAGGCGCTCATCGGTGAATTTCTTGACGGCATCGACTACGACGTGTTTGATTGCACGGAGGTGGAATACGTTTGTGGCTGCTCGAGAGAGCGTTGCGAAAAGGTATTGTTATCGCTCGGTGAAGAGGATTACGAGGAGATACTTAAGGAAAAAGAGACGGAGATCAACTGTCAATTTTGCGAAAAGAAATACGTTTTCTCATCCGATGAATTAAAAGCACTTCGTGAAAACGCGAAAAGAAATAAATAATACGAAAGGTGTTAATATTATGAACAAGCTTCAAAAGGTATATGAAGCCGCAAAAGAATGCGGTGCAGGTGCATTTTTATTTATTGACAACATAAACAGAAGATATCTCTCGGGCTTCAACTCCAGCGCAGGCGCGCTCGTTGTTGACAAGGACAGCGGCACGCTGTTTTTGGATTTCCGCTATTATGAGATGGCGACCATAAAGCAAAGCAAGGGGCTTCTTGCAGAAGGGCTCGAGGTGGTTTTGCAGGAGGGCTCGCTTTTCGGGATGGTCTGTGACCTTCTCGCGAAGAAGGATATCAAGAAGATCGCCGTTGACGGCAACAGGGTTACCGCTTTTGAGTTGCAGATGATCAAAGAAAAGCTCGGAGTCGAGGTCGAGATAAAGACGGGTGTTGTCGAAGAATTCAGAAAGATCAAAACTCCCGAGGAGCTCGAAAACATCAAAAGAGCTCAAGCGGTCACAGACGCGGCGTTCTCTCACGTGCTCGGATTTATTCGCGAGGGTGTGACGGAGAACGAGGTCGCGGCTGAGCTTGAATACTATATCAGAAGAAACGGATGCACGCTCGCGTTCGACACTATTTGTGTTTCGGGAACGAACAGCTCGCTTCCCCACGGTGTTCCGAGCGACAAGAAACTGACGATGAACAGCTTTTTGACGATGGACTTCGGAGCGGCATACGACGGATATTGCTCTGACATGACGAGGACGGTCGTGCTCGGCGAGGCTGACGACGATATGAAGAAGGTGTACAACACCGTTTTGGAGGCTCAAGAGCGTGCGCTCGCAGGCATCAAAGCAGGTATTACGGGCAAGGAGGCAGATGCTCTCGCAAGAGACCACATCAATGCTTGCGGATTCGAGGGTGCGTTCGGTCACTCGCTCGGTCACTCGCTCGGTATGGAGATACACGAGGGTCCGAATTTCGCTTGGAGCTATGATAAGCCGATCCCCGCAGGTGTCGTTATGTCCGTTGAGCCTGGTATATATCTCGGCGGAAAATACGGCGTTCGTATCGAGGATATCGTTTATGTGACGGAAAATGGTTGTGAAAACCTAACTTCTTCAAAAAAAGTTTTAATTGAGATAAAATAGCTCTTGATTTTTTTCGATAATTATAGTAAAATGTAGTGTAAATATAAAATTTTGGTCTTTCCTGCCATTTTTTGCGCAGGAGAAATGGAGGAATTATGATTACAGCCGGCGATTTTAGAAACGGTATTACATTTGAATTGGATGGCAACGTAATGCAGATCATCGAGTTCCAACACGTTAAGCCCGGTAAAGGCGCGGCGTTCGTTCGTACAAAGATGAGAAACGTTATCTCGGGTGCTGTTGTTGAGCGTTCGTTCAACCCTACCGATAAGTTCCCCCCTGCGCACGTAGAGCGTAAGGATATGGAATTCTCTTACGTTGACGGAGATCTTTACTACTTTATGGACAACGAAACATACGAGCTCATCCCGCTCAACAGCGACAAGCTCGGTGACAACTTCAAGTTCGTTAAAGAGAATATGACTTGCCGTATCGCATCCTATAAGGGCAACGTATTCGCAGTTGAACCCCCGATGTTCGTTGAGCTCGAGGTTACTGCTACAGAGCCCGGTGTCAGAGGTGACACAGCTACTAACGCGCTCAAGCCCGCAACTCTCGAAACAGGCGCGGTCATCAGAGTACCTATGTTCATCAACGAGGGCGACGTTCTCAAGATCGACACTCGTACAGGTGAATATCTCGAAAGAGTTTAATTTTTAATATTTTGAAAGGATGGTAACGAAATATGAACATTTCCGAAAAAGCTGCTTACATTAAAGGTTTGATGGAAGGTATGAATTACGATACCAACTCCAACGAAGGAAAGCTCTTCAAGGCTATCGCTAATCTTCTCGAGGATATTTCTCTTTCCATTCTCGATTTGGAAGACGAACAAGCTTTGACAAACGAATATCTTGAAGAATTGGATATGGATCTCGGCGAATTGGAAGCTGACTTCTATGAATGCGACGACGACGATGACGATTGCGATTGCTGTGATTGTGATTGCGATTGTGACGACTGTGATTGCGACGACGATTGCGATTGCTGTGATTGCGATTGCGATTGCGAAGATGACGACGATTGCTGTGATTTCTTCGAAACAGAATGCCCTCACTGCGGTGAGAAGCTCTACGTTGACAATGCGCTCGACGGCGAAGAAATCGAATGTCCTTCCTGCAACAAGACGTTTACTGAGTAGTTTATCATTAGAGCCGAAACGGACATCGTTTCGGCTTTTTTGTTTCTTTGGGGGTAATTATTATGAACAAAAGCAGATGGTTTTATATATATAACGGTGGCTTGGCGATCTTTGGAATATTGGGAGTATTTTATTACTGCTTTGTATCGCACATCGTTGGGTATTTTAATATTGCAACGCTTGGCATACTCGCTATTGCGATATTTTTCATTTTGAGGGGTGCAAGCTTTTGCCTTTTCGACGTTGTCGTTCGTTTTTTCGATAAGCACAAATGGATAAAACGGACGTATTTTTCGCTATTGGCGATAGCTTTGGCGACGTTTTTCGTTTATGAGGGGGTAATCATCGGAGCGGCAAGGCAAGAGCCGAGGGATGACGCAGATTATATCATTGTGCTTGGTGCACGTGTGGTCGGCACTAACCCCGGGCGTCCGCTTTGGGAACGGATCAAGACGGCGCACGATTATCTCGAAAAGAATCCCGATACCATCGCTATTCTTTCGGGCGGTCAAGGAAGCGACGAGTTGATCAGCGAGGCGAGATGTATGTTCAACGAGCTGACGAGGATGGGGATAGACCCATCGAGGCTCATTATGGAGGACAGCTCAACGTCGACCTTCGAAAATATGACCTTTTCGCTCGAGCACATTAAAGGTGAGGACGTCAGTGTCGGGATAGTTACGAACGGGTTTCATATTTATCGATCACTGAAGCTTTTTTCACGGGTATCGGGGTTTGACGCGTTTGCGATCGCGGCTCACGACGGTGAATTTGGATTTATTCCCTATTATTACATTCGTGAATTTTTCGCGTTTCTGTCGTCGCCGTTCACCGATAATTAGGGTAATTTCCCAAAAAAATCGAAATGAGTGTTGTATTGATCAAAAAAATATGTTATAATCAGCTTAACTATAGATGATGAGGTGTTGGTTTAGTTGTTGGAATTTTTTGAATGTGTGAGTTATCTTGCACGACTTGGTGCGTTCAGTTTTTTGATTGGAAGATTGATCGCAAAAAGGGATATTCCGTGGGATAAGTATCAGCTCAGCTTTATGAGCGGAGAAAAGGAAGAGGAATTCTTCAGGCTCATCAAGGTCGGGCGTTGGCAAAAAAAGATACCCGATATGAGTCGTTTGTTCTTCTTCATTATGCCGCAAAAGGCTATTACCAAAGACTACAAGATGCAATTACCTACAATGATAAAGGAGACTTATATTGCCGAGGTAGTACACATTGGATTGATGTTTTTCGGATTCAAATGCTGCAGGCTATGGAAGGGTGTCGGCGGACTCGTTTTATCGCTTCTATTCTTTTTCGGCAATCTGCCGTACGTTATCGTCCAGCGTTACAACAGACCGAGACTTATCCGAGTTTATAAACGATTAAACACTGATAAAAAGAGGGAAAAAGATCATGAAAACACTGATATTGAGCTGCAACACGGGACAAGGTCATAATTCGTGTGCTGCCGCGATCAAAGAATATTACGATAGAAATAACGAATATTGCGATATCGAAGATGCGTTGCGATTTATCTCTCCGTCGGCTTCGGATTTTATTTCGGGATGGCACGTCAGGATCTATAGGCATCTTCCGTCGGTATTCAAGTTTTCATATAACGTTATCGAAAAATTTCCGAACGTTACGTTCGGAGACAAGTCGGCGTCTTATAGATTTTTTGCGCTCGGAGCGAAAAAGCTCGTTGAATTTATTCGCGACGGTGGGTATGATGCGGTAATATGCACCCACGTTTTTGCGGCAATGATGTTGACCGCAGGTGCAAAAAAATATTTTCTCGACGTTAAGACGGCTCTCGTGCACACGGATTACACTTTGACGCCGGGAACGAAGGCAAGTAATCTCGACATCTATTTCTTGCCCGTCAGTGAGTTGGCTGAGCAATTCAGGTGCAAAAATATTCCCGAAAACAAGATGATAACGAGCGGCATCCCGATCCGTCAGATGTTTTATGACAAGATCGATATCAACGATGCAAAGGAAAAGCTCGGTATCGACAAGGACGCTCGTCACGTTGTTTTGATGTGCGGCAGTATGGGCTGCGGTCCGATACCCAAGATGATCGAGGAGCTGGTTGCGGAGATCAAGGTCAAATGGCATCTTACCGTTATTTGCGGTACCAACCAAAAGCTTTTCGACAAGGTGACGAAGCAATTCGGCGACAACAAGAATATCAGCATTCTCGGCTTCGTCAAGGATATCCCGCTTTTGATGGACAGTGCCGATCTCTATATTACCAAGCCGGGTGGACTCAGCGTTTCCGAGTCGAACGCGAAGAGCTTGCCGATGGCGTTCATCAACGTCGTAGCGGCTTGTGAGGACGACAACAGACTGCTTTTCCTGAAGCACGGATGTGCTATTGAAGGCGAAGACCCGAAGCAGCTCGCAAAGCATTGTGCAAGAGTACTCGGCGACGACGAGCTTCTTGCTGAGCTGAAGCGAAATATCACTGAGATGGAAAAATTAAACACGTCCGAAATTATTTTCGAGACGATGAAAGGATTAGTTGAGGAAGACGAGCTTGCTTCCGTTTAGCTTTTGATGATCAAACCGGAAAAGAATTATTTGAATCTTCGATTTTCAAACCTTTTTACAGAATACAAATATTTGTTTTTATTGATCTTTTGGCCGATCCATGGGTTGCTTTTCAGCTTCGTTGAAAAATATTATCCCGTTGAGGAATACTTCGTTGTGTATTCACCGCTTGACGATCTCATTCCGTTTTGCGAATGGTTCGTCTTGCCGTACGTTTTTTGGTTCGCGTACATCGTCTTGATGCACCTTTACACGCTGATATATGACGTCAAGGTGTTTCGCCAACTGATCTGGTTCTTCATTTTTACATGCGGTGTAACGCTTCTTATATATTTCATTTTTCCAACGGCGCAAGAATTACGTCCGACGGAATTCGCAAGAGACAACGTCCTCGTTCGGTTTATGCAGGGTTATTACGCATATGACACGAACACGAACGTTTGCCCGTCGCTCCACGTTATAGGCGGTTGGGCGTGTACGTTCGCAGGGCTCCACGCAAGAGGGATGAAGCATCTGCTTTGGAAGGCTTTCCATATTGCTAACGGTGTTTTGATAATGCTTTCGGTAGTTTTTGTGAAGCAACACTCGGTCGTTGATATATTCGCGGCTATTCCTATTTGCATTATCTTCTATTTTATTTGTTTTAGAACAAAGTGGTTCACAAAGGAATGAATCTTAAAAAAGCTTCTCGATTTTTCGAGAAGCTTTTTATTATTCAAAGAAATCAGGTATAAAAGATTCCGCCGCGCTTTCGCGTTCTTGGATGAATGCGTTTTTTACACCGAGTGACATCGCAAAATCGACCACCTCGTTGTATTCATCCTCGGTGATGCGCCTGTTCAGCTCGTCGGGAACACTTCCAAACGGAACGTATTGGCTCATTATACTTATGTATATGCTATCACCATAGGTGGAATAGAGATATTCGATTATTTTTTTGCTGTCCTCGGTATATGTTGGTAAAACGAGGTGGCGGACTACCGTTCCAAATTTGAGAAGCCCGTTTTTGACGAACAGTGTTCCCGTTTGGCGTCTCATCTCCGAGATCGCTTTTTTCGTCACCTCGAAATAGTCGGGACAATTCGAATATTTTTTCGATATCTCCGAGGAATGATATTTCATATCGGGGAGATAGATGTCGATGAGTCCATCGAGTCTTTTCATCGTTTCGACGTGCTCGTAACCGCTGCTGTTCCATAAAAACGGAAGCTTGCACCCGCGCTTTTTTGCGAGAACGATCGACTCGGCAACCTTGTCGGTGTAGTGGGTTGCGGTGACGAGGTTCACGTTATGAACACCCGAGGCTTCAAGCGAGAGGTATATTTCGGCGAGTTCTTCGACAGATACCGTTCGCCCAAGCTCTCCGCCCGATATTTTTTTGTTTTGGCAGAAAACACACCGCAACGAGCAACCGCTGAAAAAGACGGTGCCCGAGCCACGTTCACCCGAGATGAACGGCTCTTCCCAATAGTGCGGTGCGGCTCGTCCTATTTTTATTTTGTCACCCACACCGCAATATCCCGCCTTTTCGTTGCGGTCTATGTTGCAGTTTCTCGGGCATAACCTACATTTTTCCATATTTTCTAAAACAGGCAAACCGAAAAATTGGCCTGCCTGTTTTCCTTTTATTATTATTCTCACAGCCTCGCCGTTTCAAGTACAGCAAGCAAAAAAGCTTTCTTGCTAACACATCCACAGCCCCGCCGTTTCGAATGCGCGCAGAGTAAAAATAGCTTTCTTACTAACACATACACAGCCCCGCCGTTTCGAACCGTTTCAATACTATTAAAAGTCAGAATAGGCGGAATACGGATCAAACGTCACGTTTGCGGGTCAAGCGTCACGCTTGTTAGAAGCCGACCTTTTGGTCAACAGTGCCGTCGAACGTGAAATCTTCGTCGATGTTGAACGACCAGCGCGCGAGCGCATCCCAGTGAGTTTCAGCAGGGATCTTCGTCGCAGAGTTGTTGTTGTATATCGAGAAATAGAGCTTGTTGTGAGAAGTGTTCATATCCCAATAACGTGTGTAGTAGGTAGAAGGATCGAGCATCGATTCGTCATAAACCTCTACTTCAAATTGGAATTTCGGGTTTTGGCTACCCCAGATATTTACTTTCATCGACTTATTGTAATCGGAAAAGTTGTTGCCATATTGAGAAGTGCCGACAACAGGAGTTTGAACGACTTTTTCAGTGCCGTCGATGTTGGTGAACTTGATCATATCGCCGTATTTCTTCGCTATCGGGAACATCGTTGTGTATCCGATCTTCGCATAGGTGTCCTTCACGAAATCAACGTTGCACTCGAGGTAGATGTCGGGTCCGTTGAGCGTGTAGATGCGCTCCATATTGACGAGTACGTCGTCCTCGCTGTTCATAACGTTTTCTGTGCCGCTGTCGTAGATCTGTGTGTGCTCAACGATGCGAACACCCTTCATTTCGTGCTCTTGACCGTCGGTGAGGTCGACCTCTTCGCCCGTCGTGGCATCGAAGAATTTGATGTCAACGAGGTGGTCGTTGCCGTGGTTACCGCCGCGGAACGTTGCGCTTCCCGCGGTCTTACCGAAGATATACACGTTCTCGAAATCAGTCGAGCCGCCGTCAAACGCGTGGCGTGTTCCGTTCGCCTCAATGTATGTCCAATCACCGATATTCCAGGTGCCCCAGCTCTTATGGATCAAATAGAGAACGAGTCTTGCGCCATCGGAGTAGAAATAGGTGAAGTTGAAACGGTCTACTCCATATTTTTTCGCTTTGATCGTGTTATACTCGTCTTTTTTCGTTATCGTTTGGAAATATTCGTCTGTAGTCATTTTTTCTTCCTCGCTCGTCTCGGTCGACGTTTCGTCGCTCGTTTCTGCGGAATTATCGGCAGGAACGGACGATTCGCTGTTGGTTTCGTTCGGTGTGCAGCCTGCGAACGTGCAAGCAAGCATCACAGTCGCAAGAAAGAAGAACAATAGCTTTTTCATTTTTGTTCGGTCCTTTCGGTCGTTTTTTACATTATATCACCTTTTTTGCCATTTTGCAACAATTTTCTTGTAGTGTTTACTTATATAATGCCTTCGGCGACCAAAGGGAACCTTTGAAAAGGCTTCCCTTTGGAAACCTTCCAAACTTTTTGTATTCTTTTTCCCCAACGGGCACTCTGATGCTCCTTGGGGATTTCTTTTTTTGCAAAGAGAAGCACCCGTTGGGGAAAAGTGTGCAAGAAGCTTAATAGTCTCTAAAGAAAAATCTTCAAAAATTCGCTTTAATCGTCAAAGGTATATAAATACAAAACAAGGTCACAGAGATAGTTTTTGGCTGAGGCTTTCAAATCAAACAAAGTTGCCAAATATAAAGCAAAAAACGACCGGTGACGTCGGTCGTTTTTAGTTCTATTTTTCAAGCTTTTCATCGGAAACGATCTTCCCGTCGGAAAGCACTATCCTTCGACGAGAATATTCGGAGATCGACAAGTCGTGGGTGACAAGGATCACGGTTATTCCGTCTTCCTCGTTCAAGGTCTTCAAAAGCTCCATTATTTCTTTTCCGGTGTTACTGTCGAGCTGTCCCGTCGGCTCGTCGGCGAGTATCATACTCGCACCTGCGACGAGTGCTCTTGCAATTGCGACACGTTGCTTTTGACCGCCCGAAAGCTGATTGACCTTTTTTGTTACTTGGTCGCCGAGCCCGACGTGCATTATTTTGTCGATCGCGATCTTTTTCATTTCGGAATACTTCACGTTGGAAAAATACATCGGCAGCATTACGTTATATAGCACGGTCTCGTGGTTTATCAACGCAAAATCCTGCATTACAAATCCTATTTTTGAGCTGCGCAGGAGGGATTTTTTCTTGTCCTTCATCGTGTTGACAAGCTCGCCGTCAAGCATATAGCTTCCGCTGTCGAAATCGTCGAGCGTTCCGATGATATGCATTAGCGTTGATTTGCCCGCGCCCGATTGCCCCATTATCGAGACGAACTCGCCGTCGTCTATCGTGAGGCTGACGTCCTTCAATGCTTGGAACATATTTTTTCCTGTTTTATAGTATTTATTTATTCTTTTTAACTCTATCATAACATTCTCCCTTCATTACTTTAGCAACACTCAAGCAAATTTACTTTTCCATTTTCCGAAGCTCTTGGAGAGGTGAAAAGCTTTTCAGCATATAATAAGTCACTAAAACTATCGAAAGTATTACTATCACTGTCGCAAGAACGCTGACTAAGATATTCTCATATCCGAAGATCAAGTTTGGCAAGGTATAGATACCTTTTTGAGAAAGCGAGCGCAAAACGGACATTAAGCACACAAACAGAGCCATTGACAATATTGCGGGGAACGATATTTGAAGCACTGTCAGTGTCATTATCGACCTTTTGCTGCAGCCGATTATTTGATAATTCGAATAATCGTATTTTTTTCGATATATCGTTATTACACAAATACTCATATAGCCGAGGATCGATATCACGAGCAGATACATCGGCAGCGAGGTAGTCACAAGCAGCTTTTCTTTCACGAGATGTTTTGTGTTGGAAATAATATCGTCTATCTCCAAGACCTCTGAATATTGGTCGAGCTTATCAGAAACAGCCTTCCTTTCTTCAGGCGTGGCATTGTCGTCAAAAAGCACGATGCCTGCGTACATTTCCATCCCCATAGTCTCTGCATCCCCGAAAAGTGCTTTCGTTTTTTCGTTGTCGGGCAGATACAATACGGACCTGCTGTCGAAAAATTTATCGGCTGTCATATTAACGCTCGAGTAATAGCTCATATCGAAAACCATCGGAGGATATGAGATAACGCCCGATATCATAATGTCAAACTGTTCGATTTTATTATCAATTGAAACCCCAAGCTTTGCTGTTTTTCCGACGGGTGCATTTTGAGGCATCACTCCCGCGACAACGGCACACACCTGTTCTTCATCACCGCTACCCCAATCACCGTATGGCAATTTTCCATACATTTTTTGATATACATCCTCATCATACAATACGGCTTGAAAGAGTTCCATATTTAACCGACAGCTAAAATACTTGTTTTTTATAATTTTTTCTACTGCTTCATCTTTTTCAAGCTCCTCAACGATTTCGCCAAGCTTATCCACAGTTGATTGGTCGTAGGGCGTTATATTGATATAGTAGATCCCGCCGTCCAACCCCGCACGCGAGAACATTATGTTTGAACGGTTGTAATAGAGATATCCCGAAACAGAATAATTCAGAATAAGCTGCATTATACTTACCGTAATAAATAATATTACAAGCAACAATACGTTGCCCTTCATATTGCGAAAAAACAACGATATTTTTTTCATTATGCTCCCCCTTTATTTATACTTGTTTTTATTTGTAATAACACTGTTTTTTGAGAAACCGATTATAAACGGGATAACAACGATCACCGCAGAGACACAAACAACGCTCAATATCAGCATATACTCGTAGAAGGTATAAAACAGTCCTTCAACGATATCGATCTTTGATAACAGCGGTTTATGTGTCAAGGCGTGAAGCAACACACCCAAGCCACCCGAAAAAACGGTCAATAAAAATACGGTCATCACCTTGATCGATGCAACAGTCTCCTTTGACGCTCCGCAAACATACTGGATAACGCTTATATGATTCGTTTCGTCGGAGAGGTATTTTATCAGGCACATAAACGTCATTGAGATCAGCACAAACACTGCTCCGAATATTGCTAACACGATTGGTGTATCTCCTTTTACCTCTTCGTAATCCGAATATGGAGTTTTAATATTTATGATTCTTGATTCAAAATCGTAGTTAAGTTTTTTTACAAACTCAAGATTATCGTAATAGCTCGGTTTTGTTTCAAAAACTATTTCAACTGATTTAGCATCAGCATACATGTCTTTATAAGCGAGATACGGAATAGTAACGTCCGGCCCTGTGGCTGTTGTTCCGATAATTCGATAGTCAATTCCGTCTATCGTTATTGTATCTACATTATAATCAACATTTTTTCTTTCTATCTTTACATATGTTCTTTCGTTTATTATTGCAACTTTTTCACCGTGAGAGATCTCATTTTCGGTAAAATACGTTCTTCCGGAATAGACTATTATATTGTTGGGTCTTACGTCACCGATGGTGCATCCTACCAACACACCACCATTCCAAAGTTCTTCCCCTCTAAACGATGCATTAAAACAAGCACGATAATAAGAATGTTCCTTTACACCATTGATTCCTTCTTCGTACTTTTCCCACTCGGCTAATTCGATAGGTGCCACGAAAACAAGAGAATAGGCTTTTTTATCCATATGAAATCTTTCTTTCACAGTAGAATAATTTCCATACAGATACGTTAATAAAAAAGTACAAGAAATGATCCCTGCAACAAACAACGAGAACACCATTTTACTTGAGCTGATATAATACTTTATATTTTTATAAACCAATACAAAAAATTTCATAATACCACCTCTTTTCATATTATCGAAATCAAGGGGCAAAAAAGCCCGTTGATTTTGTTATGACATCAGATCGATTCCGTATGTTCTCCACATATAATTATAGTAGTCTATATCATATATTTCAATTTTTGCATCAACATCTCTTTCGCCACTGACTTGTCCATCAACTGTCCTATAGGCACCGTTCCATACCTGTTCGGCTTTTGTATTTCTTTCAGATAGGTAGATCGGCGTCATCGTCATACTTCCTTGTGTTCCTCCGAAAGCAGAATCAAACACTATTTCCGTTCCGAGTTGCAGTCTTGCCCACACATAACAGAAATTTGCCGGTGTAACATAACATTCCGTGGACGCACTTGCGCCAAAAAGGAGAGTTGCCTTATTATAGTTTACTATAATATTCCGCCCTAACATTTGAGTGATATTATTTTCCAACGAAGAAACTTGTTTTTGTTCCGTCAACGGAACACTCGCTGCTGAGGTGCTCATTACTCCTAAAGCAATAAGCAATACTGCCACCAAAAACACTACAACTTTTTTCATAACCCTTTCCCCTTTAAATTTTATTAACAATCTCTTCCTTGATCTTATTATAGCAATAAAAACGCGCACTTGTCAACAGCAAAACCTCTGTTATGCGCTTTTTCTCCATATTTCACAAAAAATAATTTTATTTTTTGTCACTTATGCACAAATACACGTCATTTCAAATAAAAAAGACAGAGAGCGGTCGGTTCTCTGTCTTTTTGGTATTTTGAGTTATTTATCGCCGAGGATACATTTTACGAGCACTGCTTTTTGGGCGTGGAGTCGGTTTTCCGCTTCGTCGAATATCTCGTTTGCGTGAGCTTCGAAGACGTCTTCGGTGATCTCTTCGCCGCGGTGCGCGGGGAGGCAATGCTGTACCATCGCGTCGGGCTTTGCGACCTTCATCAATTCGCTATTGACTTGGTAGCCCTCGAACACCTTTTTACGCTCGTTCGCTTCGCCCTCTTGTCCCATTGATGCCCATACGTCTGTGCAGAGGACGTCGGCGTCCTTTGCGGCTTCGTAGATATCGGTGGTGAGGGTGAATCTGCCTGTTTTTGTCGCCCATTTTACTATTTCCGCATCGGGCTCATAGCCGTTCGGTGATGCGACTGCGACGGTCATACCCATTTTGATAGCGCCAACGATATAGCTGTTCGCCATATTGTTGCCGTCGCCGATATAGCAGAGCTTCAAGCCTTGGAGCTTTCCTTTATGCTCGCGGATAGTCATAAGGTCGGCGAGTATTTGGCAAGGGTGGCAATAGTCGGTTAGTCCGTTGATTATCGGGATCGAGCCGTATTTCGCGAGGTCCTCGACCTCTTTTTGTGCGTAGGTACGGATCATTATTGCATCAAGATAGCGCGAGAGCACTCGAGCGGTATCTTGGACGGGCTCGCCACGACCGATCTGGAGGTCGCGTGAGCTGAGGAACAATGCATTACCGCCGAGGTCATACATACCGACCTCGAAGGAGACACGTGTTCTCGTTGATGATTTTTCGAAGATCATACCGAGTGTTTTTCCCTTCAAGAGATGGTGCTCGATGCCGTGCTTTTTCTCATATTTGAGTTGGTCTGCTATATTAAGAATTTCCAAGATCTCTTTTTCTGTGAGGTCGGAAAGCTTCAAAAGATGCTTCATTTAGCGATTATCTCCTTTAGTATATCTATTGCTTCGGCGAGAAGCTCGTCGGTGATATTGAGAGGCGGAAGGAGGCGGACCTTCGTTTTTGCCGACAATGCCAAGACGCCCTTTTCTCTCGCTTCGGCAAGGATGTCTGTATTTTTTCGTTCTGTTTCGATACCGATCATTAGTCCCATTCCGCTGACGCTTTTTACACCCTTTGCGCCCTCGAGTGACTTAAATATATATTCCGACTTACGTTTTACGTCTGCAAGAAGGACGTCGTCGATACGTTCTATCACGCTGACGGCACCTGCGGCACACACGGGGTTTCCGCCGAACGTTGAACCGTGGGAGCCGGGCACGAAGACGTTTTCGACCTTCTCGCCGAGAAGCGTTGCGCCTATCGGGAGTCCGCCGCCGAGACCTTTTGCGGTCGTTACGATATCGGGCTTTATTCCGTAGTTCATATAGCCGAAAAGGCTTCCCGTTCTGCCGTTGCCCGTTTGAACCTCGTCGACGATCATCAAGACGTCGTCGCGCACTGCGATCTCGTTGATCTTCGCGACGAATTCCTTCGTCAGCGGCATAACACCGCCTTCGCCTTGGATCGTTTCGAACATTATCGCGATGACGTCGCCGCCGTTTGTTTTTTCGACCAGATCATCGATATTATTCGCCTCGACGTAGTCAAAGCCCGACGTCAAGGGAAGAAAATCCTTATGGAATACAGCCTGTCCCGTTGCGGCGAGTGTCGTTATCGTTCTTCCGTGGAAGCTGTTAACGAGCGTCAATATCTTCGTTCTTTTGTTGCCGTAGTTATCGGAGCCGTATTTTCGAGCGGCTTTTATTGCACATTCGTTGGACTCTGCGCCCGAGTTCGAGAAGAATACCTTTTTAAATCCCGTTCTTTTGCAGAGTATTTCGGCAAGTCTTGCGCAAGGCTCGGTGTAATAGAGATTCGAGGTGTGTTGGAGTGTGTTGAGTTGAGCCGTGACTGCTTCTACCCACTCCTTGTCGCACGAGCCGAACGCGGAGACACCTATTCCGCTACCCATATCGATATAGCGTTTTCCGTCTTCGTCGAAGAGGAGTGCGCCGCATCCCTGCTTCAAGACTATCGGATATCTGCCGTACGTATGGGCGATATATTGGCTATCAAGTTCTTTAATGCTCATAATTTTCTCCCGAAACGAACATCGTTCCGATACCTTCATCGGTGAGCGTTTCTATCAATATTGAATGGGGTATTCTGCCGTCGATTATAAACACCTTACGAACGCCGCGGCGGATCGCCTCGATACAGCACTCGACCTTCGGGATCATACCGCCGTTGATGATGCCGTCTTTGACGAGCTGCGGTGCTTCGCTGACGTATATTTTCGAGATGAGTGTTGAGGGATCGTTTTTGTCCCTGAGGATACCGCTTGTGTCGGTCATCGAGATGAGGCTTTCCGCACCGAGACGACCTGCGATGCTTGCCGCTGCGGTGTCTGCGTTGATATTATAGACGTTGCCCTCGTCGTCACAGCCTATCGTTGACACGACGGGGATATATCCTTTTTCGAGGACGTCGAGGATCGGTTGAACATTCATTTCGGTTATATCACCGACGTATCCCAATCTTTCGTCCATTGGCTTTGCTTTTATCATCATTCCGTCAAAGCCCGAAAGTCCGATCGCCTTTCCGCCCTTTGCGCCGAGAAGTCCGACGAGTCCTTTATTTATCTTGCCCGAAAGCACCATTCGTACTATCTCTGCGGTCTCCTTATCGGTGACGCGGAGTCCGTCGACGAATTCACTATTTTTTCCGAAATTGCCGAGCATCTCCGTTATCTCTGTGCCGCCGCCGTGGACGAGCACGACCTTGATACCGATGAGCGAGAGAAGGACGATATCACCCATTACGGCATCCTTGAGCTCCTCGCTTATCATCGCGTTTCCGCCATATTTGATGACGATTATTTTGTTATAGTATTTTTGAATATAAGGTAGCGCGTGGATGAGCACCTGTGCGCGCTGTGCGTTCGTTAGTTCCATATTAAGTTCTGTAATCTCCGTTGATCTTTACGTAGTCATATGTGAGGTCGCATCCCCAAGCGGTCGCACTGCAATTGCCGTCGTTGAGGTGGACGAGGATCTCGATCTCGTCTTCGAGCAGGATCTCTTTTGCTATCTCCTCGGAAAAATCAACGCCCGCGCCGTTTTCACAAAGGAGTATTTTGCCTTTTTTAGATTTGAATTCGACCGCGATCTTCGCGACGTCGACGCTCGCTCCGCTATAGCCTATTGCACAAAGCACTCTGCCCCAGTTTGCATCTGCGCCGAACATTGCGGCTTTCGTCAAGGATGAGCAGATAACGCTCTTTGCGACGGTCTTTGCGGTCTGTTCGTCTCTCGCGCCGTCGGTCTTACATTCGAGGAGCTTCGTTGCGCCCTCGCCGTCGCCTGCGATCATTCGGCAAAGCGCCACGGTTACTGTATTGAGTGCTCTCATAAAGGTTTCAAATCTTCCGTCGGGCTCGTTTATCAATCTGTTGCCTGCCATTCCGTTGGCTATCACAGACACCATATCGTTCGTTGAGGTATCTCCATCGACGCTGACCATATTGAAAGTTTTCTTTATATCCTCGGAAAGTGCCATTTGGAGCATTTTGGGGGTAATGGCGCAGTCGGTCGTGATAAACACGAGCATAGTTGCCATATTCGGATGTATCATACCCGAGCCCTTTGCGATGCCGCCGATCCTACATTCGACACCGTCGATATCGAACGATACTGCGATCTCCTTCATTCTTGTGTCGGTGGTCATTATGCCTTCTGCGGCGAGGTCACTGTGGTCGCCAAGCCCTTCGACGAGCGGCTTTATACCCGATGCTATCGGTTCGATCGGGAGAACCTGTCCGATAACTCCCGTTGATGCGACGATAACGTCCTTTTCGTCGATCCCCATCTCCTTCGAGAGAAGATCGCACATCAATTTTGCCTTCAGGATACCGTCTGCGTTGCAGGTATTTGCGTTTCCGCTGTTACAGATCATCGCACTTGCATATCCGTCGGCGATATTTGATTTCGTGACGAGAAGCGGTGCTCCTTTTACGAGGTTGGTCGTATATACCGCTGCCGCCGCGCCACGTTTTTCGCTATATATGAGCGAGAGGTCACGCTTTGTTTTGTTTGCTCTTATTCCGCAATGTATTCCGTTTGCGCTAAATCCTTTTGCGGCACATACGCCGCCCTTTATCAGATCCATTATTTTATCTCCAAATTATAATTCAAGTCCGGTTTCTTTTTCAAGTCCGAGGGCGATATTCATCGCTTCTATTGCCGCACCCGATGCGCCTTTTCCGAGGTTATCGTAGCGCGCGGTGAGCAAGATCCTATCGTTGTTTCCGAAAACGGCGATCTCCATCGTATCCTTGCCGCCGAGCTTTACCGCAGACAAAAATCCGCTTTCATCGGTATTTTCACGATACGACACGATCCTTCCGTTATATTTATTTTTATAGATATTTCTTATCTCCTCGATTCCAAACTCGTTTTCGAGTTGGCTTGCAAAGAGCGGTACGGTTACTTCCATACCACTATAAAAATCTCCGACTATTGGGGTAAAAATCGGGAAGTCACTCATCCCCGTTATCGCCTTCATCTCCTTCAGGTGCTTATGCTGTTGGGTGAGTCCGTATTGCCGCGGTGCATCGAGAAGGTTAGATCTCTCTTCATTATTATAGTCGGCGATCATTGATTTTCCGCCGCCGCTATATCCTGTCAACGACACGCAGACGAGCTTCTCCTCGGGCGAGAGCGCGCCCGCCTCGATGAGCGGATAGACAAGTGCGATGAAGCCACCCGCGTGGCATCCCGGAACGGCGATACGCTTCGACGTTTTTATCTTATTATAATGCGCCTCGGAAAGCTCGGGGAACGCATACGCCCATTCGGGAAGCGTTCTGTGAGCTGTTGACGCGTCGATGATGACTGTATTTTCGTTTTCGACGAAGCTCACCGCTTCTCTTGCGGCGTCGTCGGGCAAGCACAAAAACGTGACGTCGCTTTCGTTGATACACTCGCGACGGCGCTCGATATTCTTTCGCTCGTCATCGGGAAGCACCTTCACGACGAGGTCATCTCTATTACTCAATCTCTCGACGATGCGCAAGCCTGTTGTACCCGCACCGCCGTCAATGAATATTTTTTTCATATTTATCTCCACGTTTGAATTATATACAATAGATATGCATAATATACAACATTTTTGAATTTTTGTCAATAGCAAAAGGGTAGCCGCCCGAAATTTCTATTCTACCTACAAAAAGGCTAACTACCAACGGGGCGGCTTTGTGCATAATAATGCATTATATTCAGTTTTTATACAGCGAGCGCAAGACAGATATTTCGTTTTTATAGCCGTCGAGCTCGTTTGGTGTTTCGAGGATAAACGGCAACGCTCTGAGCTGAGGATGGTTCGTCACCTTTGAGATATGCTCAAGTCCGATGCTTCCCTCGCCGATCCTTTGATGGCGGTCCTTATGGCTTCCGAAGGGGTTCATATCATCGTTGAGGTGGATCGCCTTCAATCTGTCAAGTCCGATAATTTTATCGAACTCATTAAGTACGCCGTCGAGGTCGCTGACGACATCATAACCGCCGTCATACACGTGGCAGGTATCGAGGCAGACGCCCAATTTATCGTTATACTTCACTCTTGAGATTATCTCATAAAGCTCTTCAAAGCGGCTTCCGACCTCACTTCCCTTTCCTGCCATCGTTTCAAGAAGCACTGTTGTCGTCATATCGGAACGCATCGTTTGGTTGAGGGCGTCGGAGATCAGCTCGATTCCCTTTTCGATGCCTTGACCGACGTGACTGCCGGGGTGGAAGTTATAGTAATTATTCGGAACGTATTCCATTCGCTCAAAGTCTTCGCCGAGGCACATCAACGCGAACTCTCTCGTTCTCGGCTCAGCCGCACACGCATTGAGTGTATACGGTGCGTGGGCAACGAGACGGCCGAAGTTGTTTTCGTTCATCAAGCGGATCAATGCATCGGTATCGCTTTTTACTATCGTCTTTGCTTTTCCGCCTCTTGGGTTGCGCGTAAAAAACGCAAAGGTATTCGCACCTATCGAAAGTGCCGTTTTTCCCATACTCAGAAAACCGTCACTGCTCGATAGATGGCATCCTATTATCAGATCATTCATCGATTATTTTCTCTTATACTTTATTTTTATGAACTCGGTCAAAAGCTTCGCTGTCTCTTCGATACCGAGGACGGACGAGTCGATACAAAGCTCATAGTTTTTCGCTTCGCCCCAAACTCTGTTCGTATAGAAGTTATAGTAGGAAGCGCGTTTTTTGTCGGTCTTTTTGATAAGCGATTTTGCGTGAGCCTCCGATAGCCCCATTTTCTCCATAATTCTCATCAAACGCCAATTATAGTCACCGCTGATAAATATGCTCGTATGGTCGATGCCCTTTCCGAGAATATCGTCCGCCGCTCTTCCGACGATCACACAATCGCTATTTGAGGCGATCTTTCTGATCTCCTCAGCCTGCATCAGATAGAGCCTATCACTCATCATCACGTCATTCACGTTCGCAGCAGCATGACCGCTATAGCTCGACATAGCAAGTGAATACAGAAAGCTATTGGTCGCTTGTTGATCGATACGCTCAAAGACGTCGCGGCTGATACCGTTTCCCTCGGCTATCGTTCTCAGCTTATCCTTATCGAAAAATTCGATCCCGAGATTTTGAGCAACTTTTTCCGCAATTTCCGCGCCGCCGCTTCCGAATTGACGGCTTATTGTTATAATCATTTTTGCCATGGTATCACCAATCCTTTCCTATATTTATATTATATTTTAACATATTGAAGCGAAAATTGTCAACGGCATATTAATGATTTTTTTGATGTTTATTGACAGATTTTTGTATTTATATTATATTATATCTATATTACTGACTCGAGGTGCTTTATGAGGATCACTTCATCGAACAAAACACCATATCTCAACGACCATTATTTCACGTCTCTTTGTCTTTCGTATTTTCCGCACGAGGATTTTTCGAGCGACAGCGAGAACGAGGCATTCTTCCGACTTGACGAGGACGGCGGCGTTATCTCGGCAAAGGTCGTGATCACTTGCGGATCGAAGATGGGAGCGTTTGAGCTTTCCGAAAACGATATCGAGCAGGTCATCCCGATGGAACGAAACCAGGTTGCCGAGGTCGTTTTGGGGCTCTGCTTCACCGAGTGCGGAAAACGGCTTTTCGGGTTCGTTCCGTGCTGGGGGCATCTTGCGGGGCTTCGTCCCGTTATTCGTGCAGAGCACTATTTGCGCCGTTACGACGAGGAAACGGTCAAAAGGCTGTTCGTCTCCAACTATGCCATAAGTGAGGAAAAGACGTCGCTTTCGATCGCGGCGGCTTCGCTTGCGATGGAGGAAACGAAAAAGCTCGGAGATAACGATTGCTTTCTTTATATTTCGATCCCGTTTTGCCCGACGAGATGTTCATATTGCTCGTTCGTTGCGCTTGAGTCAAGGAAGCTGAGGTCACTTCTTCCCGATTATCTCGACGCCTTGAAGCGAGAGCTATCCGACAAGGCTGAGCTGATCAAGGAAAACGGACACACCCTGAAGGGTATATACATTGGCGGAGGGACGCCGTCGATACTCACGCCCGAGCAGGAAAGAGATCTGTTTTTGGCGATCGAAGGGACGATGCCGATGGGTGACGTTATCGAATATACATTTGAAGCGGGGCGTCCCGATACGATCACCGAGGAAAAGCTACGGATCGCGAAGGAGCACGGCGTTGATCGGATCAGCATCAATCCGCAATCGACAAACGACGAGGTGTTGAAGGCGATCGGGCGAAGTCACGACGCGTCGCTTTTCTATGAGGCGGCTTCGCTTTCGGAAAAATTCGCTTTCCGTTCGCGCAACGCAGATATCATCGTCGGGCTCCCCGAGGACAACGACGAACGCTTCGAAAAGACGGTCACCGACGTATTATCGTTTGGATTCGAGAATATTACCGTTCACTCGTTGACTGTCAAAAACGCGTCGCTTCTTTCGAAGGATCCGTCGGCATACGATCCGCGCGGTTCGATGGTGTTGAGACATTTGTCGTCCTCACACGCCTCGCTGATCTCAAGCGGTTATCGTCCATATTATTTATACCGACAAAAGAAGACGGTCGGCGGTGGTGAGAATTGCGGCTTTACGCTTGGCGGCAAGGCGTGTATTTACAACATTGCATCAACGGACGAAACACATTCGATATACGGGTGCGGCTCGGGTGCGACGACGAAGATCTTGACACCGAGCGGCATCAAGCGTCAGAGCAACGCAAGATATCCGTATGAATATTTGAAAAACAGAAAACGCTGAGCTGACGCTCGGTGTTTTTATTTTGAAAAGAATATAAAAACCCCTCCGCTATTTTAAGCGGAGGGGCACCCCTTATTGGGCTGTCCGAGGACAGCCGCGTCTCCCATTGCCGTTCGCTTTCAGGCGTTCGGCGACAGTGGTCATTCTTTTTTCCTTATATATATACTATCACACACAGAGGACTTTTGCAATAGGTCAAATGTTAACTTTCTGTAAACAATTTATGAACGAGTCGTTCATATTTGACGTTTTTCGGCAAATTTTATTCGAAAATTGCGAAAAAACACGCTTTGGGTTCGATGTATGAATCAAAGCGTGTTAATTTTTTGTTAGCTATATCAGGTTTCTGACAACCGTCCAAGCGACCAATAAGATCAAAAAAATGATGTCGACGAGGCTTGGTTTTGAGCGGTAGGAGAAGGTGCCGGTTTTCAGATAGTTTTTTGCACACACCGAGCCCACTCCGATAATATACGCTATCTCAAGCGGAAACAGAAGGTTATATTCAAGCATTCGCATTACGTCGAGTCTCAACAGTGCCAACGCTGCTCGTGTATTTCCGCAGCCTGCGCACTCAAGTCCCGTCAATGCTTTTATCGGGCACGGGATACCGTAGCCGTTTTTCGCAAGCAGAACGTATGCCGCACACAGCACGACGATGATCGCACAGCAAAGCGCAATTCGTTTTTTTCGTTTCAAGCGAGCTACCTCCCAAATGAATATTTTAGTATATTATAGCATATTTTAGGTAAAAAACAAGAATTATGATAGATTTCTGAACAATTTGTGAAAAAGTTATTGACATTTCGGTTTTTTCTTGGTAGAATCAAGAAAAACAAATGGGAGAGGTACACCATGAACATCAAAAAACGCAATATTGTTACAGCAATCATCCTTTCGATCATCACTTGTGGTATCTATATGATCTACTGGGCTATCATGCTTGCAAAAGAAGCTGTTTCCGTTAACGATTCTAACGACAACGGCCTCGTCGAGATCCTTCTTATGATCTTCCTTCCCTTCTTGGGCTTCTTCTTGGCAGAGCAAAAGCTTGCTAAGGGATGCGCGGCTAAGGGAATCGCTCACAATGATAACTCGATCCTTTACTTGATCCTCGGTATCGTTGGACTCAGCATCGTTAACTTCGCTATGATGCAAAACGACCTCAACAAGATCGTTGATGCTACTGCTGAAGTTGTTATCCCCGCTCAAGCTGAAGAAGTTAAGGTTGAAGAGGACGCTCAATAATATTTTTCAAATAATATCTAACGAAAAAATCTTTCACAAATGTGAAAGATTTTTTTATTTATTCAATAGTAAATGTATCTGAAATAAGCTTCAAGCGGAAGTTGTTGACAGTAGCTTCCAGCACTACACGATATTCATCACCTACGTCGATCGCCCTGTCGGAAAGCTTGAAGTCCATTGTTGCGCTTCCATGAGCGATGATCCCTTCTTCGGGAGCGGTAAATTCTTTTCCAGTGAGCTTCCAAAGGTCTTCCGTTTCGTCGTAATATTCAACGATATATGTCACTGCATAAGAGATATAATCATTTTCAAATGGGCATTGTATCGTTAGTGTCACTATATCATCGATAGAATATTTTTCCTTATCGATAAGCAGCTTTGTTTGTTCAGCTTCTTCTTTTGTTGCACCTTCACGCGGAATATCTTCATATTCATCAGGCTTTGATACGTTGGAGACGGATTCGTTATCTATACTTTCGACCGAATTGCTATTATCGGCAGGTGTTACGCAAGAAACAAGCAATGTGAGGGACATTACGATAATAAGCGTCGGTAAAACTAATTTTTTCATATTTTTCTCCTTATTTAATTATTATATGGTTGCTTTTGAAAAACGCATTAATAACCATTGGACTCACCCCTTCCGATGCTTATCTTATTCTTATTATAATATAATATTAGACATTGTCAAGTGAAAAAAATTCCTACAGAGATCATCTGTAGGAATCTGTTTTTAATAAAGCGGGTGTTTATCGCAGAGAGCTGTTACGCATTCGCGGATATGATCCTTTTTCGTTTCGAACTCTGTAGCGGTGAGTTTCATAAGGCGAGCGATCTCGACCATATCCTCTTCGACAAAGCCTCTTGTTGTTGCCGCAGGTGTTCCGACACGGATACCGCTTGTTACTGTGGGCTTTTCGGGGTCGTTGGGGATAGAGTTTTTATTGACCGTGATATACACCTCGTCGAGACGGTGCTCCATTTCTTTACCCGTGATATTGAATGGGCGAAGGTCAACGAGCATAAGGTGGTTATCCGTACCGTCGGAAACGAGGTCGAAGCCTTCCTTCTTCAATGCATCGGCAAGAGCTGCTGCATTCTTTACGATCTGTTGTTGATATTTTTTGAAATCGTCGCTGAGCGCTTCCTTGAAGCATACTGCTTTACCTGCGATGATATGCATAAGAGGACCGCCTTGTGAGCCGGGGAAGATACCCTTATCGATCGCTTTCGCGAGCTCTGCTTTGCAAAGGATGAGACCGCCGCGAGGTCCGCGGAGAGTTTTATGTGTCGTTGTTGTAACGATATCTGCATAGGGCACGGGGCTCGGATGGAGACCTGCTGCAACGAGGCCTGCGATATGAGCCATATCGACCATCAAAAGCGCGCCGACCTTTTTCGCGATCTTTGAAAATCTTTCGAAGTCGATCGTTCTCGGATATGCGGAAGCACCTGCTACGATGAGCTTCGGCTTACATTCGAGAGCTATTCTTTCAACCTCGTCGTAGTTGATAACGTGTGTTTCGGGATCAACGCCATAGGGAACGACGTTGAAGTATTTACCGGATATATTAACTCCGCTGCCGTGGGTAAGGTGACCGCCGTGTGCGAGGGACATACCCATTATCGTATCACCGGGGTTCAAGAGAGCGATATATACTGCTGTGTTAGCTTGCGCGCCGCTATGGGGCTGAACGTTCGCGTGTTCTGCGCCGAAAAGCTCCTTCGCACGTTCGATCGCGATATTCTCGACAACGTCAACGCATTCGCATCCACCGTAGTATCTTCTTCCGGGATAACCCTCGGCATATTTATTGGTGAGCACTGTTCCCATTGCTGCAAGCACTGCCTCGGAAACGAAGTTTTCGGACGCGATAAGCTCGATATTGCGTCTTTGTCTTCCAAGCTCAGCCGTAATAGCGTCCGCTACGTCACTATCATACTGCTTCAAAAATTTTATTTGTTCTTCAACCATTTTATATCTCCTCACTTTCAAAAACGATCATTATTTATCAATATCCAAAGCATTATAACATATTTCTTTCAATACAGCAAGAGGTTTTTCAAATTTTTTTACACAAACATAAAAACGCCCCCGAAGGAGCGTTTCGAAAGGAGAATATTTAGTTGTATGAGGATATGTAGTAGCATTTGGAACAATACGTTCCGACAGGACCCGAGATGAAGGTGTGATTTTCTTCAATAGATTTACCGCATATACAGTAGGCATAATGCGCGGGATATGACGGTCGTTGTTCATAGCTAACGTTATAAATATGATTGTGCGTCGTAGTCCAAGCCGCCGCAACGTTCATCGTCGTTGTTCCGGGCGCACCATTGAACGTGACCAATTTCGCTTTTATTTTGTATTCTCCTGCAGTCGTTGCGGTAAATTCAAGTACCTCAACATTATTAGCAACATCGGGAGCACCCGTGCTGTCAACAGGAGTCACCGAGCTTGATACCATATTTCCGTTCGGACCATATAAATATAAGTCAACGTTGTTGTTGTAATTTTCATCTACCAACAACAAATGTTCAGGCTTGTCAAACGTTAATACAACTCTGATCTTTTCACCTGCACGTAAATATTGTTTTCCAACTTGAACTGCATCACCGGAGTACGTATGCATATTTGTATTTGTGCCTCTTAAATTAAATGTGGTTGAACCGAAATTACCCTCTAAAGCTGCATTTACCGAGTTGACCGCATTTAGCATTCCAAGTCCGCTTTTTTCACGAATAAAACCATTTGGGTTTACACCTGAATTATACTCCGGTGAAATAACAGTCGGGTCGGCACCGGCAAGAATAAGGGCTTTGGTTTTTGTCGGGTTGCTAATTAGAGTTGGAGATGCTTGATGAAGCTGCGCTACAACTCCTGTTACCATCGGAGCGGATGAACTTGTACCTGTTCCAATTATAAGCTCATTATTTGCATCAACGCATCCAATTAACGTACCGGGAGCAACGAGGTCAGGCTTGTTTGAGAGATGAGGAGCTTCTTTATAGCACGAGGATGAATGCATACTATATCTACCAGAAGAAGGAGGGGTTACAGTATCAACATTTCCAACGGTAATGATATTGTATGCTTTCCCTGGCAATGAAACATCATAATATGGATGGTGATCTGTTTGGTTTCCTGCAGATTTCACAAAAGTAACATTCGTTGTATAACAAATGGCATCAATCTCCTTTTCACTGTCAAGATAATTGAGCGTTTCTACTGGTTCACCGTCTTCATTTTTTTCACGAAGACCAGCACTATAATTTATTACACTTACGTTGTATGTATCAACTAAAGTTTGAATAGCGTCAAGCAAATCATCGGGGCTATTACCAATTGATGCTTGAAAAACTGTTGCATTTGGAACTATTCCTTCGCGTTCTATGGTGTACAACTCATATGATTGACCCACAATTATTGATGTAACTAAAGTGGCATGCTCTCTTTCATTTGCGAGAGTTGGGTCTTCAGGGTTACTTTTAAAAAGACCTATATGTTGTAACCGAGAGTTAGGTATATCTTTTAATTGCTTGGCTTCAGTTTGATATTTACCACCATTAACTTCGATTATTCCAATTTTTACATCTGTCCCTTTATATCCGGTTCCATTGTTGTAATGCTCGCTTTTTGTTCCTTCTACATCATCAGTTCCTATTATCTGGTGATATGTTTCTTCATCGTCCTCAATCAAATCGTTTTCCCAAATGCTGATTTCTATAACACTACTATCCTTAGCCAATTCTTTTATTTCGGAATCATTGGCATACATTATAATAGAACCGGTATAAATACCCTCGTATAGTATTAAATCATCATTAATATTATTCCTTGATTTAAAACTGTCGATTTCGCTTGTATACAAATCACTTATTATATGACGTTTGTTATATACAAATTGATTATAGTCATTTAAAAGCTCTTGCTTCAAAAAAGTTGTATTATCATCAAATGCTTTTTGCCCCATTTCTGCATTGTCTGCATATACTTTTCCGTACTTTGCATTAACTCGCTCAGTTACTTCGGGAACAACTGTCATTTTATAAATTGCTTCGTTTTCGTATTTTTGGATAGAATATCCGTGTCTTTTTTCAAATGTTGCTTCTATTTCATCATCGCTGACTTTTTCTCGAAAAACTATTATTAATTTCTCATTATTATTGTTTGTATCAGCTTTTTTTATTTCATCGTTAATTTTTTTACTCCAATAATCATCACTCGCTGATACGGGATAAATTATTAGTGATAAAAAAAGTGTTAATGTTAGAATAATTGAACTTATTATTTTCATTTTGAAATTCCTTTCTAATCCTCCTCGACTACAATGGCAATACAGAATTGGTACTCTCCATTTGAATCTTTAAGCACACCGATAAAAGAACCATTGGGGTGGGTTCCAATACTTACAGCATCATATTTACTGCGAAGGGTACTGAGCTCGTCC
>JAFSCS010000028.1 GCA_017436675.1 Clostridia bacterium
TCGGCTACCACCGCTACCGCTATATTGTCCTTGATCACGAGCTCACACGCTTTGATCTTGAATTCCTTGCTGTACGTTCTTTTCATGGACTCACCTCTTTCAAGTTAATTATATCATTAACTCTTCTTTTTGTCCATTTTTATTGTACAACTTTCTTCTTTTATCTCTTCTCTCTTATCTTTTCTCTGGAAACGACAATTTTCTTTTAGAGAAGAGAGAAAAGTGAAGAGAACAAAAAGAAACGACAATCTTCTGTCGAAAATTGTCGTTTCTTATTTGGTGGGCCTTCAGGGACTCGAACCCCGGACCGACCGGTTATGAGCCGGTTGCTCTAACCAACTGAGCTAAAGGCCCGTTATGTCAGCACTGACCTATTTTCCCAAGCGGCTTCCCACTAAGTATCGTTGGCACAGACGAGCTTAACTTCCGTGTTCGGGATGGGAACGGGTGGACCCTCGCTGTAAATAGCACTGACTTCATGCCACGTGGCACGAAATGTATAATAACATATTTTTTTACTTTTTGCAATACCTTTTTTAATATTTTAGTAAATTTTTTTCAAGCTGTTGGATCGTATCCGCAAATACTGCGGCGGTACATTGCTCGAGCTCGTGTTTTTTTCCGTAGCCCCAATTTACTATTATAGAATCCATATTGATATTTTGGGCGGTATCATAATCATTTTTTGAATCACCGACGAAAACGGCATCCTCTTTATTCACGCCCATTACTTTCAACATCTTGGCAGCACCGATCGGCGAAGGCTTTCTCGGGGTGTTTTCGCCTGTACCCAAGACATATTCTACGTTTGGGGCGATCTTATTCATAATAACGACCAGGTCCTCGTGTGCTTTATTCGACACGACCGCGACTTTCACACCGACATTTTGGAGCTTTTCAATGAGTTCACCTATTCCGTCGAAGAGCACAGTATTATCACAGATCCTTCTTGAGTATACCGTTCTGAAGTGTTGGTATGAGTCTTCGATCTCATCTTCGTTCAAGCCGATCGGCAAAAGTGTTTTTACGAGGTTTCTTATTCCGTTTCCTATTGCGTTTTTTACGCTTTCCTTATTGGGAACGGGATATCCTTTTTTCTCAAACACCTCTTTTACCGACAAGGCGATATCATGGAGGCTATCGGCTATCGTTCCGTCAAAATCGAACAACACAGCCTTTAGCTCTTTTCGGCAGACGCCGTCCCACAGATAATCATTCATTATAACCTTACCAAGCTCATTGAAGTGTACGCCTTCGTTCTCGAGAAGCTCACGTTGTTTATTTTCGCCGCCGAAGGCAAACGCCTCTGAAAGAGAGCCGTCACGCTTTACCACACGGTGACATTTTATCGTGCTTGGATCGGGGTTAACGTGAAGAGCATAGCCCACGACTCGAGACAGGCGGGGGTTTCCGCTCAAAGCCGCTATCTGTCCATAGGTTGCAACCTTCCCTCTCGGGATCAGCTTCACAATTTCATATATTCTTTCAAAGGTATTCATTTTTTTCACCGTTCACAAACAAAAACGAAAGTTCATCATATATCATTTTCTCAAGTATATCGTAATTTCGATCGTCAAGCGACATATTCAAAAGAGAGGTCTCTTTGCACGGAATAAAGAGCTTGAACACTTGGTTCGTCGTATCTGCAAACAAAGAAAACTTCAAATTCCATCCATTATGGTCGCAGAGTCTTTTCAAAAGCAAAAGCTCAAACAGCTCTATCGAACGAGAGCGCGTTGTCGCTTCATCAAACGAAAATAGCAAATGATCAAATTCATCACATTTACCGCCAATAAATCCAACGGAAATTATGAGGTTATCAGCCAAATGATCGGCAGAGCAACATACATTTCCCATCTCCTTCATAGAAAAAGCGAGCACGACAAGGCTCGACAACACTAACGCCAGATCGCTCATACTGAACATCGTTCCCAAGTTTGCTTTTACTCGATTGTCGAAAAGAAGCATTTTCTTATCCTTGTTCATTATTGAATCCATTTTTTCAAAGGCGATCGACACGGCGCTCATTAAGTCGTTCTCGGTTGACGGAAGCGTTGGATTATTGAAAAACAGCTCGTTAAAGATAGCATAGTGGCGCTTCAGCTTTGCATTGAATCTCATTTTTCTTAGCTTCGTTTCCGTATCATTCAACGAGTTATCGAAGGTGTGGTTAAAATAGGTTTCAACAAAAGCGTCGTTATTACAATACGCTTCGATACGGTCGTTCAATATTTTTATCATTGTAGCATAGATGAGATAATATTTATCGTTTTGACGATAAATGACAAAGAAATCCTCATATTTGTCTATTGACGTAATAAACATCACGCCACCATTTTGAAGTGATTCCACACGTTTAATATCATATGATGACAAATAGTTTTTCAAAGCGGCTCCGACACGAAATCTGACCTTATACTCACCTGCTGCAACATTCTTTTTTATTATTTGAAGGTTTTTATCAAAAATGAGGATGGGATAGTCAAAGCCTTCAATATTAATGTTCACTGTCTCGTTCATAACTCACCACTTCTTTTGAAATCTTTTCGTTAATACTTTTTTATGGATTGACAAAACTAAATAATTTTGATATCATATAATGTGTTTTTATAATATCACACTTTATTAGTGTTTACAATAGTTTTAGGAGATATTTATGGTTACTCATATAAAAAATGCCATTGATCTTTCCGGAAAGCCTTTGAACATTGCGATCGATAATGGGATCATTACAGAGATCACGGAAGATGCTCTTCTCGGAGAAGCAAACACCATTATTGATGCTTGTGGCAAATTGGCTATACCGGGACTTATCAACTGTCACACACATTCTTATATGTCAGTTTTCAGGAACATTGCAGATGACGTCGATTTTGAGACTTGGCTTTTCAGATCGATAATGCCGCTTGAGGACAGGCTCACCAACGAAGATGCATATTATGGTGCTATGCTTTCTTGCATTGAGATGCTGAAGAGCGGAACGGTGTGCTTCCTCGATATGCACATGTTCAAGGGAATGACTGTTTCTGCGGCAAGAGATTGCGGTATGAGAGCAGTTATGTCACGCGGTCTTGTTGGAAGCGGTGATGACGAGGGCGGTGAAAGGCGAATTCAAGAAACGATGGACGAAAAGGCCGAATTCGGTGCTGACGAACGTTTTTCTTTTATGCTCGGGCCACACGCTATTTACACTTGTGACGAAGCATATCTTCGCAAGGTTGCCGCTTTGGCGAAGAAAGAAGGAATGGGGATACACATCCACGTTTCCGAAACAAAAAATGAATTTGATAATTGCATCAAGGAACACGGGATGACACCCGTTGAATATCTTGATTCGCTCGGCATATTTGACGTAAGAGCCGTTGCGGCTCATTGCGTTTATCTCACTGACAACGACATTGAGATCCTTGCAAGGAAGGGCGTTTACGTTGCACACAACCCGAAGAGCAACATGAAGCTCGGAAACGGATTTGCTCCCGTTAAAAAGCTTATTAACGCAGGAGTAAAGGTTTGTCTCGGTACAGACAGTCAAGGAAGCAACAACTGTTTGAACATATTCTCGGAGATGAACCATATGGCACTCATCCACAAGGGAACGGGCAAAGATCCTCAAGCAGTCAGCGCAAGGGAGACCTTTGAAGCGGCGACGCGGATCGGTGCTGAAGCGCTCGGCTTAAACGGCGGTGCGCTTGAGGTTGGCAAAAACGGCGACGTCGTTTTGATAGATCTAAACAGACCTCAATTTTATCCGACCAACAACGTTTTATCGTCGCTTGTATATTCGGCGAACGGCTCGGAGGTAGATACTGTCGTTATTGGCGGAAACGTTGTTTTGGATAACGGCAAGGTCGTCGGAGTAGACGAAAAAGAAATTTTCAAAAAAGTTAATGAAATAGTAAACAGGTTAAAGAAGGAGACACAACAATGAGTGAAATTCGCAACGAGCTTTTATGGGAAAGCGGAAAAAGAAAAATTGATTGGGTCAGAAACAATATGCCTCTTTTGAGATATATTGAAGCTGATTTTTCCGAAAACAAGCCTTTTGCAGGTAAAAAGATCGCACTTTCAATTCACCTTGAGGCTAAGACAGCTTACCTTTGCAAAGTGTTGGCTGCAGGTGGTGCCGAGATGTATATTACGGGAAGCAACCCGTTATCCACGCAGGACGACGTTGCGGCAGCACTCGTTCACGACGGTCTTGAGGTATTCGCTTGGCACGGTGCTACACCTGAAGAATATCATCGCCACACAAAGATGGTTATCGAAGCAGGTCCTAACGTGATCATAGATGACGGCGGCGACCTCGTAAACCTCATCCACACGGAATATCCCGAAAAATTGAAGGACGTTATCGGTGGTTGTGAAGAAACTACAACAGGTATTATCAGACTTATCGCGATGAATCACGCAAAGGAATTGAAGTTCCCGATGGTTCTCGTTAATAATGCAAAATGCAAATATCTCTTTGATAACAGATACGGCACAGGTCAATCTGTTTGGGATGGTATCAACAGAACGACCAACCTCATCGTTGCAGGAAAAAACGTAGTTGTTGCAGGCTACGGATGGTGCGGCAAGGGTGTTGCTATGAGAGCTAAGGGACTTGGTGCAAACGTTATCGTTACCGAGATCGATCCCGTCAAGGCTATTGAGGCAGTTATGGATGGCTTCAAGGTCATGAAGATGGTCGACGCTGCGAAGATCGGTGATTTCTTCGTAACCGTTACGGGTTGCCGTGACGTTATCGATATCAACTCTTTCTACAATATGAAGGATGGCGCTATCCTTTGTAATGCAGGTCACTTTGACGTTGAGGTCGACGTAAAGACGCTCCGCGAGATCGCTGTAGAGGTCAAGGAGGCTAAAAACAACATTATGGGCTACAAGCTCAGAAACGGCAACACGCTTTACGTTATTGCTGAAGGTCGTCTCGTTAACCTTGCAGCAGGTGACGGTCACCCTGCAGAGATCATGGATATGTCGTTCGCTATTCAAGCACTCAGTGCACTTTATATCGTTGAAAACGAAGGAAAATTCGATGACAACGTCGTTTACGTTCCCGAAAGCGTTGATGCTAAGGTTGCAGAATTGAAATTAAAGTTCTGGGGATTTGAGATAGACAAGCTCACTGAGGAGCAGGACAAGTATCTTAACAGTTGGTCTGTTTGATCGGAGGTAATTATGGCTACACCACATAACAAGGGTAATATACAAGATATCGCAAAGACGGTCCTTATGCCCGGAGATCCGTTGAGAGCACAATATATTGCAGAGAATTTTCTCGAGGATGCTGTGAAATTTACGGACGTTCGCAATATGTACGGTTTCACCGGATATTATAACGGTAAACGTGTGACGGTTATGGGACACGGAATGGGAATGCCATCTATCGGCATTTACACACACGAGCTTTTCAATTTTTATGACGTTGATACCATTATTCGAATCGGCTCTGCGGGAGCTATCTGCAAAAAGGTAGAGCTTCGCGATCTTCTTTTCGCGATGGGTGCATCGACAGACTCAAACTATGCGATGCAATATGGGCTTCCGGGAACTTTTGCGCCAATAGCAACGTATTCCCTTCTTGAGAAGGCTGTTGAGACAGCAAAGAAGCTTGATATAAAATATACTGTCGGTAACGTTATTTCCACTGACGTTTTCTATAACAACGATGAGAAATACAACGACAAATGGGCTGAGATGGGTGTTCTTGCAGTTGAGATGGAAGCTGCTGCACTTTATATGGAAGCTGCAAAGGCAGGAAAGAATGCACTTTGTATGCTCACGATCTCCGATCATCTCGTTGACAAGGAATATCTTTCGACAGAAGAGCGTCAAACCGGATTCACCAATATGATGAAGGTCGCACTTGAGATGATATAAATCAATATTTCAACAAAAAACCTCCGAATTGATGTTGTGCCCCAAATTGTACGGACAGCACAAAAACACCCCTATGGTAGGCAATATTAGAATTTAAGCGACAAACTGACTTCGTTTTTCAAGCGGGGTCAGTTTTGTTTTGGTTTGGATACGATCGTTGTTGTAGAAGCGAA
>JAFSCS010000029.1 GCA_017436675.1 Clostridia bacterium
GTCCGACACGGTCACGCTCACATCCTCACTCACGTCCGCCGAACTCTCTGCCTTGCTTTCCTCGTTGGGCGTGCAAGCAACAACGCCGAGAAACAGCGACACAAGCAAGATAAATGTGATGATTAATTTTAATTTTTTCATAAAAATACTCTCCTTTTGATAAAATAAAAAACCGCAAGGGTGTTCTACCCCTGCGGTGATGCGCAAAAAAGTGGTTTAAAAGGATACTCCCGCAGGGGTAGTCATATTTTCTTGTTCAAGTTCTAACTGTCCCATTGGTGCATACCTCACTTTCTTATTCTGTTTTCATTATATAGTACAAATATTTATTTGTCAAGCATTATACGTGTATTTTTTCACGTTTACCCAAATAAACATATAACGTGTGATAATAATTCGTGAAGGAGAACTTTATGGTCGAAAAGAAACAAAAAGACCTTGCGCTCGGAGCGGTCATTCTGACTGCCTTCTCTTTTTTATCGAAATTTCTCGGGATGTGGTTTCGGCTATATTTGACGTCACGCATCGGGAGCGAGGGGATCGGACTTTATCAGGTCATTATGTCGGTATACACTCTTTTTGCCACCTTTGCGACGGCAGGGTTTTCGGTTTGTGTTTCGAGGCTTGCGGCGGAGCGGATGGAGGGTAATGCTATGACGGGGGACAGTCGGAATGCGCTTTTCAGATGCTTGAGCCTTTCGTTGATCATTGCCGTTTTCTCGATGGTTATTCTGCTTTTCGCATCTGAGTATATTGCGGCGAGTATTTTGGCAGATGAAAGAGCAGGTGTTCCGATCAGTATTTTAGCGATCAGTATGGTTTTTATCGGGCCGTGCGCGTGCTTGAAGGGTTATTTTCTCGCTGAAGGAAAGGCTTGGAAAAATGCGACGGCGATGATATTCGAGCAGCTCGTCAAGATCTCTGTCAGCGTTTTTCTTTTCTCGAGGGTATTGACCGACGCGACCGATCCCGGAAGCCTTTGTCTTGGGATCGTTTGGGGGACTACTGTCGGCGAAGCGGCTTCGTTTTTTTATTGTCTTTTTATTTTTCTGTTCAGCCGCCGTCAAGCCTCGGTAAAAAAGCACGGGGCGACGAATTATCGCTCGATCATCAGGCTCATTATCCCACTCGCGTTCGGTTCATACGTGACGACGCTGTTACACACGGGTGAAAGCGTTTTGATACCGCGGTGCTTCGAGCTTTTCGGCGGTGACAGAGCGGAGTCGCTTGCGGCTTTCGGAGTCATCAGAGGGATGACGATACCGCTTCTGTTCTTCCCTTTTTCGTTCGTTTCGTCATTTGTGTCGCTTCTTATTCCGCGAGTAACGAAATATCGTGCAGACGGCAACGAGGCAACGTTAAAAAAGGTGGTCGAAAAAACGCTATCGGCGACGTGGGTGTTCTCAATTGCGGTGAGCAGTATATTTTTCGTGTTTGCGAAAGAGATCGCCGTCTTATTTTATCACAGTGAGGAATGCGTCTCGTCGCTTCGACTGCTTGCGCTTATTAATCCGATGATGTACGTTGAGACGGTCTCGGGCGGGTTATTAAACGGAATCGGAGAGCAAAATTTCACTCTCCGATGTAACCTGTATAATTCCGTGCTTCGAATTACCGCGATCGCCACCTTGATACCTCGCTTGGGGGTTTGGGGGTATCTTATGATATTGATCGTTTCGAATGCTTTTACATTTATGCTTTGCTATGCACGGATCTTGAAAAAGACACGCGCGAGGGTGAGGCTTTTCCGCTCTGTCATTTTTCCGACCGCCGTCTCGCTTGGGGTGGGATGGTTGGTATACTTTTCCGCCCACTCGCTCGGAGATCTTTTGTCGTGTATCATCGGCTCGTGCTTGGTTTTGATACCGTCGATACTATATCTCGGGAAGGACGACTTCCCTTTCAAGCGAAAACGAATAGATAATGGCACGTGAGACCTTTTTTGCCGTCATCTTTTCGATGGCACGGGCATAATATCTCAGCTGTGAGCGGTGGTGCTCGATCAATACCGTTTCATCGTCGTTGCCAACGTAGTCGGTCTTATAATCAACGACAGTGAACGTGCCGTCGTCGTTTTCGAAGAACAGGTCGATGACACCTTGCACGAGCAGCTGCTCGTTCTCGTTGCCGCCGATCAAGTCGGCATTTTCGGATATTGAGAAGCGCTTTTCACGATACACACGAGGCGAGGCTTTGATCTCGGCGTAGACCTTCGAGGTGAAAAAGCCCTCGAGCTTTTTCAAATTGAGAAGCGGGAGCTGGTCGGACTCGAGCATTTTTGCGGCGCAGAGCCGCTTTGCCTCCTCAAGTGCGCCGTTTTGCTCGACGTTGAGAAAATCGCAAAACTGCATAAACTCGTGCATTGCCGTTCCCCGTTGCGCACCGCCCGTATGCGATCTGCTAAAGGAAGGTCGCTCCATTATTATCGAGCGGTTGACGGTCGGCTCATATTTCCCGTTTTCGTCGAGCTTCAGCTCGGACACGGATGCCTTTCGAAGTGTGCCTTTGTGTGAATACGTATATTCGAGGCGTGTTTTCAGCTCACCCGCTGACAGCTCGAGCAGCTTCTCTTCGTTGCCGTCGAGCTTTTGGACCGGATCCTCGTCCGCTTTATATTCGATGATCACGTTTTCGTCCGACGGGGTGACCGCTCCGATCAAGAGGCTGAACATCGAATCGTTAAAATTGTCGTTTCCGAGCACGAAAAGACGTTTTTTTGCTCTTGTCAAGGCAACGTACAAAAGCCTCATTTCTTCGACAAAAAGCTCGTTTTTTTCATCGAATGCATCGAGTCGGCGCAAGAGTGTGTCCTCTTTCTTGCGCTCGTCGGCGTTGCGAAAGCGGAACGAAAGTCCGCCGAGTCGGCTTATCATATATTTTTTGTTCATATCCGTCGTGTTCATCCTTTTGCCGAGTCCACCGACGAAGACGGTCGGAAAATCGAGTCCTTTTGATTTGTGGACCGACATTATCCTAACGCCGTCACCGACGCTTCCCGCCGCCTCGCCGAGCTTGTGGGTGTCGGCTGAGACGTCGTTATAATACTCCACAAACGCGGAAAGCCCACGAAACGAGCTTCCCTCAAAGCGTCTTGCATACTCGTAGAGCAATATGAGGTTGCTTCTGCCGTCGGCGGAATCGACGCCGCTATACAATGGAGTTGCAGTATAAAGATACCACAAAAGCGATTCGGTAGAAACGTTTTCGGACATCGTTCGCCAATATTTCAGACGTTCGAGCACGTTTTTGCACTTTTGCTTCAGCTCGAGCGGAGCGTTGGTCTCGCGCAAGATACGGAAGGCAACCTTTCGGAGATCGCTTTTTTTCGTTTTGCCCTTTATCGTATATTTTTTCGCTCTTGCTCGTTCGTAGGCACACGACCTGAAGCAACGGAAAAGCTCCTTTTTTCTGCCCAACTTCCGTATCTCATACAGCTCCTCGGCGGTGATATTGAAGATCGGGCTCATTGCCGTCGATGCGAGCGACACGTCATCCATCGGGTTGTCGATCGCACGAAGAAGCGACATCGCAAGAAGGACCTCGGGACGAGCCAAAAAGTCGCCGCTTTGCTCGATGATGAACGGGATACCGTATTTTTTGAAGGCTTCGATATATTCCTTCGAGGTGGTTTTTACCGAGCGCAAAAGCAGAGCCACGTCGTTGAAGGTATACTCATTCGCTTTGACGGCTCTTACGATCTCTCTCGCACAAAACTCCGCCTCGTCCTTTAAGGACTCGCATTTTACGGTAACAACGGGATATTTGCTCATTTCCGTTTCGCCGAATCGAAGCGCTTCCTCATCTCCGTATCCGCTCGCTCCGTTTTCTGCGGTATACGTTTTTCGGAATATCTCGTTGACGTAATTTATTATATTTCTTGACGAACGGAAATTTTCGGAAAGATAGAGCTTTGCCTCATCTTCCGCGTCCTCAAGCTTCGGGAAGCTGTCGTTATAGCCCATAAATATCGACGGCTCGGCGTTGCGGAAGCGATAGATGCTCTGCTTTACGTCGCCGACCATAAAGCAATTATTCTTTTTTCTGATGCGGCGGAAGATCTCGTCCTGAAGCGGATTTATATCCTGATACTCGTCGATATAGATCTCGCGAAGACTTTCTCGGAGCGAAAGACATATTTCGCTGTCCGAGCCGTCCGCTTCTCGAAGCAGCTCAAGCGTATAGTGCTCAAGGTCACTGTAATCCAAAACTCCGAGCTCTCGTTTTTTCTCTCGAAACGACCTATCGAGCTCAATTTCGAGCGATTGGATCAAGCGCATCGTTTTCACGGTCCGCTTCAATTCGTCGCGCACTGCTTCGCTGTCGTTTTCATAAAACGCGGCAAGCTTTTGGAGCTTATTGTCGCTGATCTCCGATTTCAAAAAGCGAAGGCGGGCGGCATCATCCTCATCAAGCCCTCTCGTATAGAGGTTGGACGGCTTATAGCTGAATGCTTGGCGTGAGGCATCGTAGCTTTCGCTATTTCTCAACGTCTCACAAGCTGCCTCGTGATATGCAAAATGATTATAATATGCGGGGTTTGAGACAGTCTCGGCGATCTCCTTTGCCTCATCAAGCAGCTCGAAGATGCTTTCGAGGTATTTATTCTTAATCTTTTTGAGCCGTATTCCGAGCTTCGAATCGTAGAGCTCGTCAAAATCCGTCTCTTTCTCAAGATCAACGATCATTCTCTCGAGCCATTCGAACGGATCGGGGAACGAGCGAAGCTTGTTGTATATCTCAAGAAGCATCTCCTCGAGCGGAGCGTCGTTATTGAGAGAGGTGAAGGATTCGACGAACTCCAAAAAATCGGGATCCTCGGATTCATATCTGTCGTCGAGTATCTTTTTTTGGAGCTTCTTTTTAAGCTGAACGCCTTCGGTATCGTCAAGCACTCTTACCGACGGGGAGACGTCGAGCTTTTGGAAGTTATCCTTTATCAGATCGAGGCAAAAGCTATGTATCGTCGAGATGTGCGCCGTACCGACACCCATCAGCTGAGCAAAAAGCCCACGGTCGTCGGGCGTTTCGGAGAGGCGTTTTGCGAGATTCTTATATAGCTTCTCCTTGATATCTGCAGCCGCCGCTTTTGTGAACGTCACGACGAGGATATCGTTGATATCGTAGCCAAGCTCGACACCGTTTTCGTCATATTTACCTTTGGAGACGAGGCGACGTGCTATTCGCTCGGTGAGACAGGACGTTTTTCCCGCACCTGCACCCGCAGACACGAGAAGGGTGTGCCCTCTGTCTTCAATTGCTTTGGTTTGAGCCGTTGTCCATTCCATCGCTCGTTTCCTTTCTGATTTTTTCTGCCCACTGTGTCATACTCTCATCAAGCACGGGGCGTGTTATCGTCATATCGTCGGTCACTCGGCACAGCGGTCTCAATTTGCAATACTTACAAGCATTGACTGCTCCGCTGACGACCGGTCGGACGGCAAGATAGCCGTTTCTTATTGACGATTCGGTCTTTTTTATGTATTCGTGGATATATTTTTCAAGCTCCGAAAAGCCTTTTTCGGACAAGACGGGTGAATTCTTATAGAACGAGCCGTCTTTTTTTATTTTCACCGGGATATACGTTCCCGCACATCCGTGCTCCATCTTCATCAGGATGCTGACGTCATCGATGAAGATGCCGCTGCGCTTCAAGCTTTTTTTGAGCTTTTCGGCAAAGTTCCCGCTTTTGTCGTCCTGCTCGTCGGGTGCGGCGGCATACATATACATCGCTCCGCACGGATACGAGTCGGTCTCCTTGCAATACGAGAACAGATAAAGAAGCATTTGGAGAGAGAGCCCGTCCAGCACGTCGTCAAGCCGAAGCTCCTTTTTTCCCGTTTTGTAGTCGACGATACGAACGAATCGTTTTCCATCCTGCTCGAGAACGTCGACTCGGTCGATTATTCCCGAAAGTCTTGTGCTTTCACCATTGAAATCGATATCTGCGGTTATTCTGCGCTCAAACTCAGTCGGCTCAAAATCGCCGCCGATAAATTCATCGCGAAGATTTTTTATTATCTCGACAGCCATCACCGTCAAGCGCTTCAAGCGGTATTCGAACCGTTTCGTCAGCTCTTTATCGGGGACGAATATTTTCGCGAACTCCTCGGCGTTCCTTTTTACGCTTTGCTCGATCATCTCATCGGTGACCTCGCGTATATTTTCGGAATATTCGCTCATAAAGTCCTCGAGAAGCTTATGGATAAACGTACCCGTTTCGGAGCTTTCGAATTTCGCTTTTTTCGTCTCGCGTAATGAGAGCATATATTTTCCGAAAAACGAGAACGGGCAAAGACCGTATCTTTCAATTGAGGATGGTGAGAGATAGAGCTTATCGACGTTTACGTCAAAGCGTTTTTCACGTTGAGTTATTTCGCCGAATTGGCATTCTCCGCTCTCGAGGAGATATTTTTTCGTTTCATTTGGAAGCTTTTTGAAGCTTTCGAGTGCGGTGCTTCTCGTCTCAACGTAGAATTCCTCGCTCGGCTCGGTCGCGACCAAATCGTCAAAGAGTCGTTCGACGCTCATCACCGCAACGGACGGGCTCATCAAGTCGCCCGAGGTGCCGGATAGTGTATAGGATAGGATAAGCTTTTCGGAAGGTGAAGCTATTGTACGATAGAAAAGAAAATGCTCTCTCGTTTGCGCACGTTGGGAAGTGGTCGTTGCCGCAAAATCGTAGGTCTCGAGGGTTTTGCGCTCACGCTCGGTGAAAAGGTCTCCGCCGACGCTTTTCGACGGAAAGACGCCCTCGTTGATTCCCATCACGAACAAAACCTTTTTGTCGGTGAAGCGCATCAGCTGTGCCTCTCCGACGGTGACCTCGTCGGTCGAGGTCGGAATATTGCCGAGCTCATACTCGCCGATCATCATTTTCAAGGTCTCAAAAAATCCGCGAAGCTTCACTCCCGCATCGCCGCCGACCTCGTGAAGCTGGTCTAACAGCTTTATCATTATACTCCACACGGAAAGAAGTCCGACGCACTTATCCTCCTCGCCGAGTCTTCGATAGAGCTTCGCTTTTTCGAGCAGCTTCTCATCGGCGTTGATCGAGATCAAGTGGTCGTAGATAGCCTTTGCCGCCATAGAGTAGGTGAGCTCCTTGCTTTTCAAGGCTCTGACCGCCTTTACGGTGGAATTATAGAATTTTTGTTTTGCGATATTTACGAGGCGCAGGTCGATCGCATCGTCCTTTTTCATTTCCTCTTGGTAGCCTCTCGGGTTCATCACCCAATTCTTTTTATACATACTCTCGCCGCGAAGCTCCCACATCGTTACGTAGGAATCGAGCACGTCGCGCTCCTCGAGAGTCAGCGTCGAAAAGGATGATTTTATGTAATTCTTAACGCTTTGGACCGAATAGTCGCTTGTCGCCAATTCGACGAGCGAGAGCGTTAACGCTATGATCGATTTCGAGGAAAGCTCCTCCTTCACCGACATAAAGCAAGGGATATCGTATTTTTTCAGTACGACGTCGAGTACACCGTTATATTCGCTCGAGTCGCGCATCGCTATTCCGATGTCCTTATAGCGATATCCGTTTCTGACGAGCTTTCGTATTTTTGAGGCTACGGCGGCAGACTCCTCGAAGACGTCCTTGCATTTATATATTATTACGTTATCCTCACAGGGTATCCGTTTTGCTCCATAGTTCCACATATTCGCCTCAAGATGACGAAGTTGGTTCGTTTTGTGGCGCACGTTCGTTGTCAGCACAATATCCCTCGTTTTCACGTGGAGCGACGAGGCAAGTCTTGTTACCGCCTTATACGTTCGTACGTTTTCGGAGAACATCTCATCATCGTCAAGGCAAAAGGTGATGAAAACGTCCTTTGCGCTCTTCAGCACCTCGCCGATGAGAGCCATTTCCTTTCCCGTATATGAATAATATCCGTCAATATAGACGTTCATTCCGTCAAAATAATCCATTCCGTCGATCTTTTCGATGAGTCGCTCCATTGAATCGGACGGATCGAGCGATTCGGCAAATTTCGAATTGTATGAAGCGAGGATCAGCGAAAGATCGGAGAGCTTTTTTGAAAGCTTCGCGTCGCTTAAAGCGAGCTTTTTCGACAATTCGGTCAAGGATTCGGGTGTCATTCGATATCTTTTCAGCTGTTCAAGCTCGGAGAGTATCTTTTTTATATGGTCTGCGCTTCGATAGGTGTTTTTATATTGCTCAAGCGACTCGCTGAGCTCGGCAAGTACTCCGCCGAGGATGATATCCTTTCCCGCCGAGTCGATATATTTTTCCTTCACACCGCCAACGTCTCTGAATACTCGCTCGGGGAGGCGGTCGAAGTTGAGCACCTCGCAATACATATTATAGACGTCGCCGACGGTTGTCGAAAGCTGCTGCTCCATCTCAACAGACTGCTGCTCGGGGACTATTACAAAAGAGCGAGTGGATAACCGCTCGCCTATTACGTTCATCAAATATTCCGTTTTACCGTGGCCGCTTCTGCCAATTATGCAATATAACATTCCATTCTCTCCGTTCAATCATAAAACGAAAACCATTCGAGTATTTTTAATCTGATGGTATATTTTTTGTTTTCTCCGATGGTGAAGGTCATTTTCGCCTCTTCGCCCAACGGTATTTTTGCAACTCCGCTATCGGTACACAAGGGTGGGAACATCACGCACCACCAATTTTCACCGCTTCCCTCTCCGATCACGATGCGAAGCGATCTGTATCGTCCTGCAGGATAGACTGTGTCCTTATAATATCTTGTCGGATATCGTTCACATCCCCATTCGAGCGAAACGGTCTCGCCGTTTCCATATTTTTTTATGGCATTTTCGGCACATTCGACCAATCTGTCAGCTCTCGTTTCGATCAATTTCTCCGCCTCGTTGAGCGTCGATGCTCCCTCGAGGATATGAGATTTCAATATTTCATCTCTGACCTTCAGCTTCAGCGATTGGTCATATTCACTGTTTGAGTTGGCGATGATGTGAAGCCTGATCACGCTATCGTAGATGGCGTTCTCGTTATGTATCGGCATAATCGTCGATAAGGCACAGATCAACAACAGACTCAGGCAAAATACAAATACTGTTTTAGCGTTCATTTTTATATCCTTTCTTTTCGAACTGATATCATTATGGACGCCAATTTCAAGTTTTATTCACGTTGTTGTGCAATACCAAGCGAAACGATTGTTTTTTCGGATCGTCTCAACAGCGCGCTTCGCCAGATACATATTGTTATACACTCCGAAAACAGAGCTACCGCTTCCGCTCATCATTGCCGCGATCGCGCCGCTCTCAAGAAGCAATCTTCTCGATTCGGCAACGCCGCTCTCGTCGTCGTAGCAAAGCTCAAAATCGTTTCTCATCGATCTTGCGGCTCGTCTGATATTACCGATGTTAAGATAGTGGAGAGCGTCGGTGTGGGACCAATCCTCTCTGTTTTCTATTGAATCGATGATCTGATACATCAATTTCGTTGACGCGCCCTCGCTACCGATCGTTACAACGAGCGGGAGAGGACGGTATATTCTTATCGGTGTCAATATCTCGCCGATGCCCTCGGCAAAGCAGGGGCGGTTATATATGCAGAACGGTACGTCCGCGCCGAGCTTTACACCGATCTCGCAAAGCTCATTTTCGCTGAGCCCTGCATCGTACATTTCGTTTAGTCCCTTCAACGTCGCCGCGGCATCGGTGCTTCCGCCACCCATACCTGCGCTGACGGGGATACGTTTTTTTATAAATATATCGACTCCGCCGTTGATACCTGTCGTTTCAAAAAAGAGCTTCGCCGCTTTATAGGCGATATTGTCGCTCTCCGTTGGGAGCGGGCGCGAGCATTTACAGCCAAGGTCGTCGCTCTTCGTCAAAGTGACTGTGTCGCAAAGCGTTATCGGAGCCATTATCGAACGAAGCGAATGGTATCCGTCCTCTCTGACACCGCCGACTTGGAGAGTAATATTTATTTTTGCATTTGCATTGAGAATTAACGTATCCTTCATTTTTAACTCCTTAGAGATCGAATATTCCGAATCTCTTGATACCCATCAAGCCGAACGGACAAAGCTCTTGACAGCAATAGCATTTTATACACGCTTCTCTGTCGATCTTTGCTTTTCCTTTTACTATTTTTATGGCTTTTGCAGGGCAAAAATCGGCACATTTGCCACATCCCTTGCAATCCTTCATCGCCACGGGGCGCGACTCGAGAAACCTTCGAAATCTTCCGCCGAAGCCTTGGGTAAACGTCGTTATAAGGTTGAGCTTTTTTGTGTCGGGCATTTTGAGGTCCTTCAGCTTCCTCTTTTTATACTCCTCCAAATCACCGACGAGCGTTATCTCACCGACGGTTTTCGGACAAAGTCCCATTTGGTTGGCGACGTCGAGCATCTCGACGCTGTTTTCGGGAAGTCCGAGGTAATCACGGCACACGACGTCACATACGAACGGTGAGCGGCTTCCGAAAATTCCGCCGAAGAATCTTGCCGTACCGTTGTTGGGACCGTTGCCCTCCATTCCATAGACGGCATCAACTATGTTGATCGCAGGAGCGAGCGTTTCGGTCAGCTCAAGCACCATTGACGAAAAGCGTTCTATTTCGGGAAAACGTGCGTGGAGCTCGAATTTTTGAAGTCCGGGGATAGCACCGTACATATTTTTCGATGCGGCACTCATCGTTGTCAAGGTATGGGTTTTTAGCTTACATAGGTTGATTATAACGTCTGCACCCTCAAATTCACGCAACACGTTGAACTCACTGATAACGCCGTGCCGTTTTGACGGTATCGTGATCGATTCGACGTCAAAATTGAGCTCGCATCCGCTGTTTTTCGCGGCATCCTCGAAGCCCGTCGTTTTATAGAGTCCTTTCAGTATCGCCTCGTTGAAGAACCCACCCGGCGACTCGACGATGATCTTTCGAGCATCATATTTTTCGAGCTGCTTCATCACTGCCGTCAGCATCATCGGATGTGTTGTTGAGCATGCATCGGGACCGCGTCTTATTACGAGGTTCGGCTTTATAACTATTTTTTTTGCATTTTTGAGGATATCATCAGCAGATATATCATCAAATATTTTTCGAACGCACTCCGTTATCTCTTCCTCGAGATAGGAGTCGGCTTTATAGTAGGAGACCTTATTTTCTGAGATCATTTACAAAATCCTCGATATTATTTAATGCTTTTTCGATATGGCGGACGGAATATGCATAGGATATTCTCGCAAATCCCTCGCCACATTCACCAAATGCGCTTCCCGGAACTATTGCAGTATTTCTTTCGTAGAGCAATCTTTCGCAAAACTGCTCGCTCGTCATACCGAACTCGGAGACGTTCGGGAAAACGTAGAATGCGCCATAGGGCATAAAGCATCTTAGCCCTATCTCCTCGAGCCTTGAGGTGATCAAGCGACGGCGCTTGTCGTATTCGGCTTTCATATATTCGATATCGTCATCGCCGTTCTTGAGCGCTTGGATCGCGGCATATTGGCTCGTTGTCGGAGCACACATTATTCCGTATTGATGAAGCTTCAGCATCTGTACGGTGAACTCCTTCGGTGCGAGTGTATAGCCGAGTCGCCAGCCCGTCATCGCGTATGCCTTCGAAAAGCCGCCGATGACTATCGTGCGCTCTCTCATATTTCCTATCGATGCGATCGACGTATGCTTCGTTCCGTAGGTGAGCTCGCCGTATATCTCGTCGCTGACGATTACGGCGTTCGTCTTTTCGATGACCTCGGAAACTGCCTCGAGATCCTCCTTCGTCATTATCGCGCCCGTCGGATTGTTCGGGAACGCAAGGACGATCGCCTTCGTTCGCGGCGACAATACGCTTTTCAGCTTTTCGGGAGTCAATTTGAACTCGTCCTTTTCCTCGAGAGGAAGCGAAACGGGCTTTCCGCCACACATCGTTACAAGCGGTGCGTAGCAAACGAAGCACGGCTCGGGGATTATTACCTCGTCACCCGTGTTCAAGACGGCACGGAACGCGATATCGATCGCTTCGCTTCCGCCAACGGTGACGATTATTTCTGTTTTCGGATCGTATTCAAGCCCGAAGCGGCGTTTTTGGTAGCTTGATATTTCGGTTCTGAAATCGAGAAGTCCTGCGTTACTCGTGTAATAGGTCCTTCCCTCCTCGAGACTCTTTATTCCTGCCTCGCGGATATGCCACGGGGTGACGAAGTCGGGCTGTCCGACGGTCAACGACACAACGCCCTTCATCTCGTCCAAAATATCGAAAAATTTTCTTATTCCCGAAGGCTTCAGCGAGGTCGCACGCTCCGAGAGTACACTATTTACGTCAAACATTATAATACGTTCGTCCTTGCATCTTCCTTAGACGGTGCGAAAAGGATACCTTCCTCTTTGTATTTGTGAAGAATGAAATGTGTTGCCGTCGAGGTCACAAATTCGAGCGGAGCGAGCTTTTCAACGACGAAATACGCCACCTCGCGCATCGTTTTACCCGCGATAAAGAGGGCGAGGTCAAAGCCGCCACTCATCAAATATACGCTTTTCACCTCATCATAATTGCAGATGCGTTCTGCAACGTGGTCAAAGCCTCTGTCCTTTTGGGGTGTTATCTTCAATTCGATGAGTGCGCTCACCGTCTCGTTGCCGACCTTATCCCAATCTATTACGGCACGATATCCGAGTATCGTTCCTTCCTTTTCATATTCTTCGATCATTTTCTTTATATCGCCGACCTCTTTTCCGAGCATTACGGCTATTTGTTTGTCGGTCAATCTCGCGTCTTGTTCAAGCAATTTCAAAAGGGATCTTTCCATTTTCGTTCTTCCTTTATATTTTTATTTGTATTGGTTCTCTGTTTTTATATACTGTAATATAACGAAATCCTATCGTTTTCAAAAGCTCGCAGGCATTATCGATATCCTTACCGACGTCGCTCGGTATATGGGCATCGCTTCCGACGGTTATCAGCTCACCGCCGAGCTCTCTATAGCGGCGAAGCAACGTTTCGTTCGGCAAAAGCTCACCCATTTGCTGTCGAAGCCCCGAGGTATTACATTCGAGCGCGATATTATTTCTTATACACGCCTTCATTATTTCCGAAAACTCCTCGCGGTAGTCCTTTTTCAGATCCATCAGATATCCTCTGCCGTTTTGCTTATAATATCTGTATGGATACGTGATATGTGCGACGGTATCGAATCGTCTTTCACCATTTTCGACCGCCCAGGCTATTTGGTTTAGCTGGTCCTCGAGGTATTCCTCGAAAACGGCGATCATCTCGGAATCGGTCTTATCGTATGTCATACTCAAAAAATCGAACTCGCGGCGTGGCGCGTGGATCGAGCCGATCACGAAATCGAACGGCTCCGTCGTTACGAGGCGATATGACTCGTTCTTCTCCTTTATCGCATCACCGAGCTCCATTCCGTAGAGCACTTCTATTTTATCACCATACCGATCCTTCGCCTCAAAGACGGCTTTTCGGTATCCGTCGAGGTCGAAGGTGCGAGTTTTCGAGGTCTTTATCATATCGACGTCATAATGCTCGGTGAAGGCTATATATTTCATTCCGAGCGATATTGCCGCTTCACAATTACCGTTTACACTTCCCTTTTTTGCATCGTGGGAGAAAGAGGAATGTGTATGCATATCTGCAAAGATCAATTTTTTAACATCTCTTTTCTATTTCAAGCATTCAAAAAAGCATTTTCCGAGCGAACGGAACACCGCCTCGGCTTTATGGCGGTCACCGCCGTTCCCGAAAACGTAGACGTGGAGCGTTTTCCCCATCGCATAGGCATAGGTCTTCAAAAAGTCGCTTATGTATTTTTTGTCGTCCGCAAGCTCACAATCGAAAACGAACGCTGTCAAGGCATCTTCCGACAGATCGACAACGGATTTCGCAAGTGATTCTCCAAACGGCATCTCGCAAGAAGCGACCATTTCGTCATCGATATCCTCGAGTGCGGCACGGGTGCAATTTCCCATCAACACAGCGACGGTATCGGCAGTATATTCGTTTGTTTCCTCAACCTCGACGTTGAGCTCGATCTGTCCGTATCTGCAAAAGCTTCCCAAAAGGAGATCGAGCGTTTTGTTACCCGTTGTCCCGAAAAAACCGCTCTCCTCCGAATTAAAGGTCATTTCGACGCTGACCGAGTATACGCCGTTTTCTCTCGTTGATTCTCCGTAGTAGATCATACCCTGCCTCCGAATTCGTATAATTATGCTATTATATTTTATTATACAGCACTCGCTCTGAAAAATCAAGATTTTGGCTGTATTATTATCGTTCGGTGAAAGAAAATTCACAAAAAAACTATTGTATTTTCCTTCGTTATGTTATAAAATAAGGGTGTAATATTTTCTTAAGGAGAAGAGTTATGCCTCAATGTGATTATTGCGGATTCGTTCACGACGGTCAACAGCCGAAGTGTCCGAAATGCGGAAATAAAGTTAAAATGATGGACGTCAGCAACGTCAGCTCACTCGACGACGTTACGATGTTCCACGCAAAGCGCGCGAAGCTTCTCGCGGGGATCGCTTGTGCCGGAATGATATTTATGCCCGTTGGGTTCGTTTTCGGCATTCTCGCCATCAAGCACGCAAAGAAGGTCGAGAAAGGAATGTATTTGCAATATGCAAAGCAGGCTATTTGGATATCCATCGTTGCGATGATCATGAGCGTTGTGATGATGGTGATAAGGCTTATCCTTGCGCCCGATATGCTTTATAATGCGCTCCAAGGTATCTATAAATTTATATCGGCACTCATCTCGCCCGAGAGACCGTATTAGGAGCGTGGCGTATGAGTAAAAAATTACAGATAACGATCGTCATCTCGACGATAGCCGTTATACTGCTGCTCATCGGGTTGTTTTCACTCCGTCAGATGCACGGAACGGAGCTTCCGATGGACGAAGACGATTCCCTCGCGCTTCTTGAAAAGCTCGAGGGACAAGACATTTTCGATGCGGACAAATATATTTTTTCCGACACGGTAAAGGACGAAAGCTCAAAAAGGACGAGTGTTATCGTTCACTCGACCGACTACTCTGACAAGACCGAGGGTGAGTTTGATGCCGAGGCGATAAAAGCGATGGTCGTCTCGTTCGGGAAAACGTTTCTTTCCGAGGTAGTCGAAAAGAAAACGTTCGAAAATCTCAACGCGACGGAAGTGTTCTCGTTCTCGGGCGGTGACAAGCGGATACAGTTCGACTTTAGCGAGCCGATACCGACAGATTTCGGAATTGGGGATGCATATGGGTGCGCAAGCATCGTGTTCGACAAAAACGAAGTACTCCAAAGCGTTACGCTTTATTTTAACAAGGACGATGGTGACCGAGTTTTGACGGTCATTTTCGGAAACGCCCCGCTTGAAGCGGTCATCAGCACCGGCGGAGAGGTCGTTTTCGTGCCGATAGAAGAATAATAACACAAAAGCTATGCTTCAAAATAACGAAGCATAGCTTTTTTCTTTATATCAAAGGCAGCATTATTTTTATTTTAAAGAGGTCGGAATCTATTTTCAACTCCATATTTCCCTCGTGCAGCTCCACGAGGCTTCTTGCTATTGACAGTCCGAGACCGCTTCCTTCTGTATTTCTCGATGCGTCACCTCGGACAAATCTCTCGAAAAGCTCGTCTTCGTCGATGGTGCTTAATGGGTATTTCGAATAGTTCGTTATTGAGATCTCGCACATCTCGTCAATCTTTTTCATACCGATATACACGCGAGTGCCCTCAAGCGAATACTTGCAGACGTTCGAGAAGAGGTTATCAAGCACTCTCCACATCAATCTTCCGTCGGCGTTCAACGTCACACCGCCCGTATCGTCCTCGACTATCGGATTCAGATCCTTTTCCGAAAGGCGCTCGGAATACTCGCCAACGACCTGCTTCAGAAGCTCCGAGATATCGATCGGTGTGCGGTTTAGTGTCAGACAACCCGTTTGTGCTTTTGATGCTTCGACGAGGTCGTCGGTCAATTTTTTGAGCCTTTGCGATTGACGGTCGAGCACCTCGATATATTCCTTTGCGGTCTCGTTTTCGAGCTCTTCCTTTTTGAGCAGGTCAACGTAGTTTATTATCGACGTGAGCGGTGTTTTTATGTCGTGGGAGACGTTTGTTATCAGCTCCGTTTTCATCCGCTCGCTTTTCATTCTGCGAACGACCTCCGCTTGAACGCCGTCGCTGATGGAATTGATATCATCCACGCACCTCCTGAGCGAGCCGAACATATTGTCGCCGTCGAGCTTCTTTGTAAAATCGCCCTTTGAGAAGCTTTGAAGTTTCTTTTTTATTGCGCCCAAGCATAGCAAGAAATAGAGAAGCACCAAAAGGAATATCACGTGGATAAGGAACACGAACAGCGTTATCTCTCCGTCGGATGCGATCGCCAACAAGATATCGCCGAGGACGAGAAGCACCACCAAAGCTATGCTTTTCAGCACGCCGGAGACGTTTTCCGTTAATTTCACTCCGAGGTTAAAAAGATTTCTCAGAAAAGTGAAAACATAGTAAAGCAGTGTCGTTTTCAAGAGCATTTTCAGCTTTGCGCGTCTTGAGATCGACGTGAAGTACAGCATCAACAATGCTGACACTATTACCGAGGTCAAGATGACGGCACCAAGAATGTATAGCGGGGCTTTCGCGTCCATAGTTCTGTATGATAACTCAACGCACAGCACTTGGCAAATATATATAATGATCCCGATACTGCCGACAAATACCCCGCTTGTGATCAAAAAAGGGATTCTGTCGAACAGGCTCAATCTTCCCTTTCCGCCCGCCAATTTACAAAGCTTACAGAAGCCGTATATCATAGCTGCGAGGGAAACGACGAGCGCTGTTATCACGAGGAAAGAATAGTCGTGAAGGAAGCTCCACAATTTATAGTAGGTATATATCATATCGCCCGGATGGACTTCGGGAGCTATTCGCATTACTATCGTTACTCTCGGATAGGTGGAATATGACAGATATTTACTTTCATAGGAATATTTTTCAAGCTCGAAATTGGAAAATATAACCTCGTCGGCACGCATCAGCGATATCGAGACGTTACAATTTTCTTTCGAAAACATTTTTTCATAACGCTTCAAGCGTACTTCTGCAGACTCTCCCGAAATATTATTATCATAGCCTGTTATCAAGTTATAATAATCCAGGAAATCCTCCTCATACGTATCCGCAACACCTTCACACAACAAGCTGCCAAAGAAGGTCTTATTGCTTTTAAACATATCGTCATACACGCCGTATATCAGCCCCGTGGCTGATGCGGCGAACAAGATCGTGCTTACAATTACAAGCAGGATCAGCCCAAGCTTTTTCATCCAAAGCTTTTTCATTTTATTTCCTCCTTTACACTATCTTATATCCTTGCCCCCAGATGACCTTGATATAGGTCGGGTTGGCAGGATCGATCTCTATCTTCTCACGGAGGTGACGGATATGGACGGCGACGGTGTTATCCGCACCATAGACGCTTTCGTTCCAGACTCGTGAGTATATCTCCTTCGTCGAGAAAAGCTTTCCGCGATTTTCGGCAAGAAGAAGCAATATTTCATATTCGGTCGGCGTCAGCCGAATGTCGTTACCGTCGACTGTGACGGTATGCTGTGCTTTATCTATCGTCAAGCCCATTATCTCGATAACACTCGGCTTTTTCTCACCGTTGCCGCCGAGCGACATATACCTTCTGAGATGTGACCTGACTCGTGCGAGAAGCTCGACGGGGTTGAATGGCTTTGTGATATAATCGTCGGCGCCGAGGTTCAGCCCGAGCACCTTATCGGTGTCCTCGCTTTTTGCAGAAAGAAAGATCACGGGGACGTTTCTTGTCTCACGCAGCTTTGTTAATGCCGTTATCCCGTCCATTTTCGGCATCATTATATCAAGCAAAACGAGGTGCACCTCGTTTTCCTCAAGAAGGCGAAGCGCTTCACGTCCGTCTTGTGCTAACAGGACGTCATGACCTTCCGAGGTTAAGTATATTTTCAAGGCGGACCCGATGTCTAATTCATCGTCGCAGACAAGTATCGTTGCCATTTTATTTCCTCCGTTTCATCTATGGCTATATTTTAGCACAGCAATTATTAATTTCATAGGGGGTAATTATTAATTTTTTCTTAATATTGACTTTTCCGAACGAAAGATTATAATTAAAAGCAGTGGATCTTTTGAAAGGAGATCGATATGAAGAAATCTGCTTTATTTTTGATAATTTGTATTTTTATTACTTTATTTGCATCGTGCGGTCCTAATGGTGACGTCTCCGAGGCGTTCAGCGGCGTTTTGAGCGAGGACGTGAGCGAGGACGTGAGCGAGGAGGAAAGCGAAATTATTGAGGAAAAGATACTCGACGGCTCGAAGCTCGTTGTGTTCGGAGACTCGATAACGGCACTCGGAAGTTGGGGCAAGAGCGTTGCGATGGACTGCAATATGGAATACTTCAACGGTGCGCGGGGCGGTATTACGAGCGCGGAGGGGCTTTTGAGGTTCAACACGTTCGTCAAGGCGAGAGATCCCGATTTTGTGACGCTTTGCTTCGGGATGAACGACCTTTTGATGACGGCGAAGGACACGCCGAAATGCGCTCCTGCGGCGTTCAAACGCAATATGAAGAAGCTCGTCGAGAAGGTGCGTGATATTGGTGCTATTCCGCTTATCGTTACGACGAATCCGCTCGACGTTGACGTGTTTTTTCAAAGTCAGGGACAATCGCCCGAGCTCTATGGCGGACGCGACATACTCGAATGGCTCGACACGTACAACGAGGCGGCACGTGAGTTGGCGAGCGAGCTGGAGTGTGATCTCATCGACGTTCGTGCGGCTTGTGACGAATACGCAATAAAGCAGGTCGTCAAGCCCGACGGGATACACCTAAGCGAGACCGGAAACAAGGTTTTCTTCGAGACGATCTCGGCGTATTTGAAGGAACACTACAAGAGTGACCCGAACGCAGAAAGAGTGAACTACGACAACTTTATTGACGTTACGGAGAACACGGAGATACTTCCGTTTGACAAGGACAGCTGGTACGTTGAGCAAGGCACGATGACCGTCAAGGGTGGCGACACCTTGAAGATGACCAACTCGAACGGGCTCTGGCCCGATGCACAATGCACGTTCGACAAGGGGTATCGAGTTGACGTTGCGACCTCAAAGCTCAAGATCAAGCTCACGACGGCAAACGTCAACACAAGTGTTATCATCTTTTTCGACGGCGCATCGCCGAACGCTTATGCCGACGGACAATATTTGACGCTTAACCCGTATTTCAAGTGCAACACCGACGGCTACACGGGTGACGTTACCGCGAACCAGACGATCGACGTTACTATTCCTATTTCGTCGCTTCCTATTGCGGCAGGCAACGTTCACGACGGCAAGGTCGCCATCAGCGGTGCGAAGATATACGTTGCGGGTACTGCTTATCAGCCGGTTGAGATACTGAGCTTCGAGCTTATTGTTGAATAGAATTATATTTTATAGCTTAGGATTATATTTTATAGCTTAAGGGGGACTTTCTATAGAAAGTCCCCCTTAAGAATCCCCTCAAAGATTTTATATTGCTTTTTTCGTCGAGGTATATGTAACTATATCTCAAAAATTCTATTTTCACACAAAAAAAATACCTCGACGAAAAAAAGATAGAAAGTCGCCGAGGCACTCTAAAGGGAAACTCTAAAAAAGCCCCTTTAAGCTATATAGTATAGCACTATTTAAGGATTAAAGATCGAACCATCAAGTGTTTTCCAGATGAAGCACTCGTTTTCATAGATCATATACGAATTCTCGCTTCCGCCCTTTGGGATCGAGACCGAGCCCGGATTGACACAGCGGACGCCCTCGACCGTTACGTCGGTGGGAACGTGGGTATGCCCAAACAGCACGATATCGCAAACGCCTATCGGCGGGAGGTTTTGCGGTCCGTATTTATGACCGTGTGTCAAAAAAAGCTTTTTGCCGTCGACAAACACGGTCGAGGTCTCCGACATTATCGGAAAGTCGAGCACCATTTGGTCGACCTCGGTATCACAGTTTCCGCGGACACAGATGACGTCCTTTTTTCGTTCGTTGAGCATTGCGATGACCCTCGGTGCATCATACTCCATCGGAAGCGCGTTACGAGGTCCGTGGTACAATACGTCGCCCAGTATTATCAATGCATCAGCGCGTTCACGATCGAATGCATCGAGCATTGACGAGCAGAAACGCGCTGACCCATGGATATCCGAGCAGATAAACAGCTTCGGACTTTTCATTATTTGATGATAGCTTCGGAAATTTTGCTGATAAGCGGAACTTTCCAAGCAAAGTCGCCTTGGAAGCGTTTTACAGCGGCGATGATGCCGAATACCATAAGTACAAATCCAACACATACAACTGAAAGAAGTCCGCCAAGCACTTGAATTGCAATAACGTCCACGCACATACGCTTCTCATCAACCGTAAGTTCTTTATCCGTCGCAAGAAGAAGGATCGGAATAAGAATTACAATGAAGAAAGGAAGATATGCAAGACCGAAGCACACGTTCTTATCCATACCAAGATATTTTCTTTCCATTAGTTAATTCCTCCTGAATTATTTTATGTATATCGAGTCGGGGCTTATTAAGCTTCACCGATCATGATACTTACGTAATAGTTGAACTCGGGGAGAGTTACGGTCACAAACTCATCATCAAGCTCAAAATCGATCTTCTTCGGGCGGTTGATGGTGACCGTCGTATCGCCGTTGAAGAGCTGTATCTCAAGCTCCTTGCCCCAAAGTCTCGAGGGGAGTCTCAAGGTGACCTCAACGCCTTCCTCAACAGGTGTCAAGGAGTCGGTATCCTTCGTGTATTGCATATTGACGATATCACAGAAGTAGAGGTTTTGCGTTACGTTATAGTTGAGCGTTGTCGCCACGCTTTCGGGAAGGTTCTCGTAGCTTGAAAGCGGGAGAAGTGTTCCGTCCTTCAAAAGCTCGTCATAAAGCTCACTCACTTGGTCAAGATAGTCTGTCTTGAGCTTATCGACAGCGGCTTGGGTGTTGCTTGTTGCCACCTTTTCCATATATGCGGTCAAGAAATTGTTCTCATAGTATATTATCTCACCGTCGCCGTTATAGCTTTCGGCAAGTGTGGCGAGGAGTGCGCTCTCATTGAGCTGAAGTCCGTTTTTCATCGAGCTGTATGAGCCTGAGTCGCTGCCCGTGATAATGATCGTTCCGCCGTTATCGAGATAGGGCTTCAAAACGTCATCGATATAGCTTTGGTCGATCGCGCGGATCTGCGGAAGCACGAGCACGCTGAACATATCGATCTCGCTTTCGAGATTTTGCATTTGTACGCTTCTGTAGGGGATATTGAGCTCGTCAAATGCGTGGCACCAGCTCATATACGCCGCGGCGGTATTTTTGTTATCTATTCCGCCGGGTGTGAAGTAGGTGGTCTCACTCTCTGCGCAGAATACTACGCCGATCTCTGCATATATTTGTCTTCCGGAGAAGTATTTTTTAGTTTTACCGATGGCTCTGTTCACAAGCCCAATAGACTCGGTCGTTTGACCACCGCCATAGAGCGTACAGTTATTCGCAAGTGCTTCATATCCATACATTTTGCCCATTTCGGGGAGCGAGTCGTGGTAATACCACAAAACTGCATTTTTCGAACGTGTTGTGTTCGAGCAGAGGTTGAAGGTATGACCCGAATACGAATAGGGTGCGTCGCCCGAGGCTATCGAGCCCGTCGATGCGTTATAGTGGTTCATATACTCGGTATGAACGAGGTCCATCTTCTTTGTATCATAGCCGTTGATGGTGAGATACGGGAAGTCGTTCGAGCCGATGATGATCTCTTTTTGTGCCTTGTCGCTCGCCGCCTTTACCGCATCGTAGATGCCTGTATTATATGCTTTATTGGACTCGGATTTGAAGCTCATATATGCAAGCCAGATCTCGTTTTCCGTCCATTTTTGATTTTTCCAAGTGCCGTCGTTGAGATTGTTCGCATTTGCATTTGCGTTATATTCCTTGAGCTGTGCTTTGAGGTAGTCGGTGATACTGAACTCATCGACGTTTTCGACCTCATATTCCGGATGAGCCTTCAGATATTCTCTGAATTTAGCCTCACTCCAATCGCCGAATGCTTTTTCGACAGGCTTTGCACCGAAGTTATCCCAGCTATTCCAGTTGTCGCACCAGAACCAGTCTGTTCCAAGCTCGGCAAAAAAGTTGATCGCATCAGTATTATACGAAAGCCAGAACGGTGATGCGGTATCCTTCGCGATAGCACCGTCGGTGATCTTTTTCGTTGCACCGTAGGGATCGACGTAGCTCGTTGCAAAGCTGTTCGCTCCATTAGCCACTGTTCCGGGGACAGCAGTCCATTTTCCGTTGATATCCTTCGCCGCACAAGCGTCATAGAGGAGCGCGGAATAGGGCTTCGTTTCGTCCTCGAGGTATCCGATCGCTTCTCTTCCGTCGGGATAGGTCGGCGTCAAGATATTTTTAAAGTTTTCGAGAATATATTCACCTTGCCATTTATCACCGTTTACGAACGATTGGACACCCATCCATTTCGTTTCGTTCGCACCACCGAAGGAAGACAGATCTCCGCTCGTCCAATTATACCAATGGTTAGCAAGCAACGAGGTCATACCGTTGGAAGCCTTTTGATATGTACCGTCGTCATTCTTTTTAACGGCAACGATAGAGATACGGCTATCTCCTTGGCCTTCTATCCACGCGCCGATCTTCAGGCCTGCGTTATGCCACGCATCGATGGTCGTTTTATTGGACTGTTTTGAATAATATCTCCAATAAAGTCCTCTTCCCTCGTCGGACATATAGCTTCCGCCTGCCTCAGAGCCCAAGGTCTGCGCCTCGCTGATGGAGAGGTTTTCATAGTTGAATTTTGCAAAATTGTCCCACCAGCCGAGAGTAACGTGCTCTTTCATATTATCGGCTGAGGATACGGGTACGTCGAACGGCAGCGGTTCGCTAACGTCCGTGCTCGTTTCCAAGGACACATCGTTGCTGACTGTACTTTCCGCTTGACTGCTTTCATTACTGTTATCGCAGGAGAAAAGTCCCAAAACAAGCGGCAACAGAAGAAGAAGCGAAACAATTCTTCTTTTCATCATTCTCACCTTTCTTATACTGATCAGGTTTTATAGTATATATTATATTATGATAGCAAAAATAAATCAAGGCTTTTTTCAAAATTCGTCAGTTTTTAACTGTATCAAAGGTATTGTAAAATTGACAAAAAGGAAGAAAAAACGAGGCATTTTTAGATTTTCGATTATTTTTGAAAATTTTTTTCAAAAACCTATTGCAATCGGGGAAGAAATATGGTATAGTATCATTTGCGAATTAAAAGTAAACGAGAGGAGTAATGTGACAATGAAGACAGGAATACATCCCAATTTTAAAGAAACAACAGTAAAATGTGCCTGTGGCGAGGTTTTCACAACTAAATCGACAAAAGATAACATTAAGGTTGATATATGCTCTAAGTGCCACCCGTTCTTTACCGGTAAACAAAAATTCGTTGACGCCGGCGGACGTGTTGACAAATTCAAGAAAAAGTTCAATCTTAAATAAGTTGCTCGAAGCTTTTTTGAATAACCTAACAGACGGCACCAAGTGTGCCGTTTTTTATTTCGCCACCTTTTCTAACGTGAAAGGATGATATTTATGCGATACGAAACGAAAATCGAAAAGAAAAATCTCGCCGTGCTCGTTGCACTCGGAAGCGAGGCAGAGACAGAGGCGTCTCTTGACGAGCTTGAGCGTCTTTTGGAGACGAGCGGCGGTGAATGCGCGGCGAAGATCACGCAAGCTCGTGAGAAGCCCGATCCGAAGACGTTCATCGGAAAGGGAAAGTGCGAGGAGATAAAGGAATTTATCAAGACTTATGACGATGATATCGAGCTGGTCGTTTTTGACGACGAGCTTTCGCCGTCACAGATAGCTAATCTTGAAGACGCCATCGACTGCCGTGTTATCGACAGAACGATGCTCATTCTCGACATATTTGCGCTTCACGCCGTTACAGCGGAGGGTAAGCTGCAGGTTGAGATCGCCTGCTTGAAATACAGTGCGCCGCGTCTTGTCGGAAAGGGTACTCAGCTCTCCCGTCTCGGCGGTGGTATCGGAACGAGAGGCCCCGGAGAAACGAAGCTTGAGACTGACCGCCGTCACCTCCAAAGACGTATATCATCGCTTGAGGCTAAGCTTCGCGAGGTCGAAAAGCAACGCTCGACGATGCGCTCAAGACGGCTCAAATCGACAACTAAGACGGTCGCTATCGTCGGATATACCAATGCGGGTAAATCGACGCTTCTCAACAAGCTGACCGATGCGGGTATTCTCGAGGAGGACAAGCTTTTTGCGACGCTCGACCCGACTACGAGAAGGCTCAATCTCCCTTCGGGCAAGACGTTGATGCTGACCGACACGGTTGGGTTCATCAACAGGCTTCCCCACCATCTCGTCAAGGCGTTCAAGAGCACGCTCGACGAGGTTAGGTTTTCGGACATCATCATCCACCTTTGCGATGCGTCGGACGACGCGGACACAAGGATGATGAAAAACGAGGTCACGGCGAAGCTTCTCGAGGAGCTTGATGCCGCCGCAAAGCCGACGCTTGAGGTATACAACAAATGCGACAAGCTTGTTGACGGCGACCTCATTGGTTCTGACTGCATTATGATCTCGGCAAGGACGGGCAAAGGGATAACCAAGCTCGTCGAAAGATTGGAGGAGCTTGCTTAATATGGCTATCACTATATATGACACACTTGAGCCACATCCTGATTTTGAGGCCAAGGCATTTATTTTTGACAAGAACATTCCCGCATACAATTTGAAATACGGAAGGATCGAGGCGACGATACTTTCGCTCGGCGGTATTATACAATCGCTTAAGGTGGACGGTATTGACGTTGTTTGCGGATACGACGACGTTGACTCATACCTCAATTCCGACGGCTATCTCGGTGCGCTCATCGGAAGATATGCGAACAGAATACGCGGCGGGGTTATTGACGTTGGCGGAAAGAAATATGACCTTTTCATCAACGACAAGGGCTCAAACTCACTTCACGGCGGCAAGATCGGGTTCGACAAGCGTATTTGGAACGGCAGGATAGAGGACACGAGCCTTATTCTCGAGCTGTTCTCGCCCGACGGGGACGAAAATTATCCGTCGAATCTTTACGTTACGGTCACCTACACACTCACCCCCGAGGTGCTCGCGATCAAATATGAGGCTGTAAGCGACGGTGACACACCGCTTTGCTTGACTAACCACGCATATTTCAACCTTGACGGGTTTGAGAGCGGAAGCGTTCTTTCGCAAAGGCTCACGCTCAACTGCGACAGATACACGCTCGTTGATGAGAAGCTCATCCCTATTTACAGAGATAACGTTGACGGCACTCCGTTCGATTTCAGAGGCGGAAAGACTATCGGCGAGGACATTGATGCTGACGACGAGCAGATCAGACTCGGCGGTGGATTCGACCACAATTTCTTCATTAACACCGATGCGCCGAAGGGACTTTTCGACGACAAGTCGCTGACGCTTTGCGCAAGTGCAGAGGGCAAGGTGAAGATGGAGGTATACACCGATATGCCTTGCGTTCAGCTTTACACGGGCAACTTTATGGGTGGCGACGTTCCGCTCAAAAACGGTGCGCCCAAGAAAAACAACGGCGGTTTTTGTCTCGAAACACAGATCGAGCCGAATTCCCCCGAAAACGGCGAGGGCATTCTCAGAAAAGGCGAAAAATACGACTCGACGACAGTTTTCAGATTTCCGAAGCAATAATAGAAAAAGATCGTTGCACTTTATTGGGTGCAACGATCGTTTTTTATTTTCTTTTGAATCTTTCGGGAAGAAGGCTTATTGACAACAGTGCTTGCGACGGTATATAGCACGCCCAAGCGAGATCGAAGCCCGGATGCATCAGGATATCGAGAAGCGTTCGGCTTCTTATACGCACGTAGCTATCAAACATAATATCAAGCCCTATGAGTGTATCGCAGCACAAGAACAACACGAGTCCGATCGCAAGCAGGGGAAGCTTTTTGAACTGTGCGAACGAAAAGATGATATTCGTCAACAGATTTGCATAGTAGAACACGGAGATGACGGAAAGAAGGTCGGCGTTTTCGCCGAGCACTATAAAGGGCACAGCGATCGCTACGGCTGACAATACCGTTCGGACGATCAGGTGGGAGCGTCGTCTTTTTTTATTCTCGTCACCGAGAAATACTCTCAAAAAATAGCAGATCTGTGTTCCCGAGAAGAATATCATTGCCGGCACCTGTTGTCTCGGCTCGATCAGGACGAGGTAATAGTCGGCAGCTACGGTCAGTAAAAGCGCCGCTTGGGTTAGGAGATACTCCTTCGTTTTATCGACGAACAAGACACAAAACAAGCAAGCAAACACGATAATAAAAAACGAAAACTCGTTGAAGTGTTCGATTTCCCTCGTTTCTCTGACAACGCCGAGTAAAAGCTCGAAAATTACGAACAAACAGCTCAATATCAACAACATTTTTTTGTTTTTAACCATAATTCACGTTTCCTTTTTCAAACGACGATCATAATTCTTGTTCATTATAACACATTATTGCCGATTTGTATATAGCGTTTTTTAAACCAAAACCGAAGCCTCCCGTTTGGGAGGCTTTGAGTTAACGTTATTTAGCCTTCGAGGTGAGCATTGATCTTTTCGATGAGCTCTTCGACGTCTACGCCGTGGACCTCACAAGCCATTTCAAGTGATTCGCTTCTTGCTGCGGGACAACCGAGGCAATGCATTCCGATCTCAAAGAGGAACTCTGCGCATTCGGGTGCATAGTCGAGAAGCTCTCCGATTATTGTATCTTTCGTTACTGTCATTTCTTTTTTCCTTTCTTTATTCAAACATATTCAAACGCTCGAGGCGTTTTTCTTCTTTTTTATTTTTTTGGAGCGTGAATATCATCTTCACTGCTTCACAAAGCAAAAGCATTGTTAACGGCATCATCAACGCCATCACCACACTTTTCGCATCAAGCATCGCATATCCGAAGCTTTTTGTATACACCAACACGAACACGCCTATCATCACGAGCGGGATCGCACGATGCATCGTTTTGTTGGAGGTTATCAGCCTCAAGCTTTTGACATCGGTATCGATCAAGCAATACAGCATCAAAACGAACGATATTGCAAAAAACGACATCGTGTATGCGATATTTTCGCCGCCACGAAGTCCGACGTTATAGTTCAAAAAGACGACGATCCCACCGACAAATCCGAACAAGCTCGGGAAAACGTAGCTATCGAGCTTCGGCTGCTCACCGTCCACCCTCTCGCCGAGGTTTTTTCCGTTGTCGCTGTAGAGTGCATTACAGATGAGCATTATCAGATTTATCACAAATCCGCCAAGAAACAGCTCTTCTATTCTGAAGGGGATACCTTTTTTTGTGAGAAGTCCCAGCATCATAGCGGTGCAAAGCATTACGTGTGGAACGACGGAATATTTCATCACGGCAAAGATACGTTTATATATCATTTTCGCTTTTTCGATCATATTCGTCAAAACCGAAAATCCGCTTTCCGCCATAATAACGTCTGCACATTGCAGCAACGTATCGTCAGTTGTATCGGCGGAAACGAGAGACAGTCTCGCCGATGCCATATTCTCGAGATCGTCAAGTCCACGGGCGCAATATGCAACGTTTCTTCCGTTTTGCTTTCTCAGCTCGAGCACCTCTGACCACTGATCATCGGTTATACCGATAAACAGATGGTAATTCATATTATCGGCGACATATAGTCCGTGCTCCGTTTCATAGATGCTATCCATCGTCATCGCCTCTGCCTCGCTCTTTATTATTCCCGAATCCTTCGCGAGTGATACTGCGGTATGATACGGTGAGCGTGAAAACACGACTGTGTCGATATTTGCGGCATTACAACGATATACGGCACTTGCGGCGTTAAGCTCGATCGAGGTATGCAATCCGACAAGTCCGACGAACGTCCATCCGTCCTTTGTGTCGAGTGCGGAGAGTGTGTCGCTTTCAACGTATTTTATTGCGACAGCGAACACGTGCTGACTTCTGTCAGCCATATCGCCCGCCTCATCGAGAAAACGGTTTCGCGAGTTTTCGGCGAACGGGAAATTTTGTCCGGATTGGACGTAATCGTCGCATCTGCGCAAGACGTATTCGGGTGCGCCCTTGACGATCACGAAGCTTTTTCCCTCGTTGAGAACGAGAACTCGCTCGAGCTCTCCCGCGGGATTATATTCACCCTCGATGCGAAACAGCTTTTCCGTCACCGCATCAAGCGAGATATCAAGCTCACGACACGCTCTTGCCAAAGCGACGTCGACCTTGTTTCCGATAAATCGAAGCTTTCGCTTTTTCTTTTCCTTTTCGGTCGCATACTCCTTTTTTACGTCACTGCAAGCAAGTGCGTAGACGAGCAGCTTTCCGATCCTATCCTTATTTTCTCTTGTTACGCTATATCTGTGAAAGCCTGTAAACGCGCTTTCGACTCGCATTCCCTTCACGGGGAACGCCTCGTCGTTATTACACATTATCGAGTCACAAGCACATATATCGCCTATCGAATCGAAGCGGCGAACTACTGCGCCCTTTTTCAGCATATTTTCGAGTCCGTCGGCAAGTATCCAGCCTGCCGCGGCGTTTACTGAATCGAAAAGAGCACAAAATCCGACACCGAGTGTCAGCAAAAACGTTGTTGGGAGGTCGTTTTTTGTCAAGACGGACACAAGCGAGATCAAAAAGCAAAATGCTATCGACAAAAGCGAGCCGACGCGAGTCAGCGACCTTGTATATCTCAACAAGCTTGGAAGCTCCTCGGAGTTATGCTTTTGTTTTTTTCTTATCAAAAGCTTTTCTCCGACCTCGCAAACGATCGCAATGCCCGTTCCGCCCGTTACGAGCGTTCCGCCGTAGACCATATTTTTGCATACGCCGTCCGACTTCCCTTTTCTGATGAAAAGGCTGTTTTTAAACACCTCGTTCTCCTCGCCCGAAATGGGTGTTTCGAGAACGGTCAATTTGTTCGACTCCAAAAGTCTGCAATCCGCGGGCACGATACTTCCGCGTTCGAGCAACACTATGTCGCCGTGAACGAGCGAACGAGAATCGATCACTCGCTTTTTTCCGTCGCGAAGCACTGTAGTCCGCAACGATGATTGCTTTTTGACGTCTTCGAGCTTTTTGCCTGCATTATGCTCAACGATGCCGTTGGCTATCGTCATCGAGACGACCGTTGCCGCAAAAACGATATACATCGGATGCGGTGTGAAGAAATACACGACGATACACATTGCGGCGAAAAGCAAGCTCATTATTCCCATAAGCTGAGTTCTCACGCTGTCTTTGAAGCCAAGCTTCAGATAGGGATAGAGCTCGTTGGGGCCGGACTCGTGTCTGCGCTTCTTCACGGTCTTTTCGTTGAGCCCGACGTTCATATCGGTTGCAAAATGCTCCAAGACCTCATACGGACGCATCCGTGGTGGATCAAAGACGTTCTCGTTGTTATTACCGCCACCGATGATCGTTCGTATTCTGAAATTATCCTCCGAATCAAGCGGAGCGTTATTATTCAATTCATCTCTCCGCATAGATTCGTTCCTTTCTTAAAGTGCGGTCACCTTTATCGCTCCGTTTTCTACGTCGACCGCGATCGCGCTGATCGATGAGCCGAAGCTGTTGATGATATTCGATGCGATCTCGTCCTCGATATCCGTTTGGATCAAGCGGCGGAGGTTACGAGCGCCGTATTTTTGGCTATATCCTTTTTCTGCGAGATAATCGACGACCTTGTCGGTATATCTGAAGGTGATATCCTTTTCCTTCAACACGCCCTCGAGATCTCCCAGCATAATTTTGCATATCTCTTTGATATTATCCTCGGTGAGTCGGTTGAAGACGACGATATCATCAACTCTGTTCAAAAATTCGGGACGAAGGAACTCCTCGAGTGCTTTCATCACCTTATCCTTGTCGCTCTCAACTGCCGTTCTGCCAAAGCCTGCCATCATTCCGCCGATGCTGCTGCCGGCGTTGGTAGTCATTACGATTACGGTATTTTCGAAGTTGACCTCTTTTCCGTGAGAGTCGGTTATTCTTCCGTCGTCAAGGATCTGAAGAAGGATATTCATCACGTCGGGGTGTGCCTTTTCTATCTCGTCGAAGAGGACGACGGAATAGGGCTTTCTTCTGATCTTTTCGGTGAGTTGACCTGCATCGTCATATCCGATATATCCGGGAGGTGAGCCGATGATACGGCTTACCGCATATTTTTCCATAAACTCCGACATATCGAGGCGAATGAGTGCCTCAGGACTATCGAAGAGGTAGTTTGCAAGTACTTTTACAAGCTCGGTCTTACCGACGCCCGTGCTGCCCGCAAAGATGAACGACACGGGCTTCTTTTTGTAGCTTATTCCCGCGCGCGAGCGTTTTATCGCTTTTGCGATCTTTTCGACCGCCTCGTCTTGACCGATTATTCGCTCCTTCAACGCATCTTGAAGTCGATCGATGCGCCTGAATTCGTTTTCGGAGATGTTTGAGGCGGGGATACCCGTCCACACCTCGATAACCTTTGCAACGTCCTCGAGCGACAGAGTGAGCTTATCACGTTCCTTCGACAGCTCGTTGAATTTGTTTTTCAGTTGCATCTCCTCGGTCGTTTTCTCGGCGAGCTCCTTATAGGTCTCCTCGGTCTTATCGACGACTGCCTCCAGATTTTCGCGAAGGAGCTTCACCTCGGTGAGCTTTTTCGCTGTCGTTTCGATCTCCTCAACGATCGGAGAGTGCATTGAAACGTGGGCTGATGCCTCGTCCATCAAGTCGATCGCCTTGTCGGGAAGATAACGGTCGGTGATATATCGCTCCGAGAGCGTTACCATTTTTTTCGCAACGTCGTCGGGGATCCTTATTCCGTGGAATTTTTCGTAATATCCTTTTATTCCGAGAAGTATCTCGATCGAAGCCGCAACGGACGGCTCGTTTATCATTACGGGTTGGAATCTGCGCTCAAGAGCACTGTCCTTTTCGATATGCTTTCTGTATTCAACGAGAGTCGTTGCACCGATAAGCTGTATCTCACCGCGAGAGAGTGCGGGTTTAAGGATGTTTGCGGCGTTCATTCCGCCCTCTGCATCACCCGCTCCGACTATCGAATGGACCTCGTCGATGACAAGGATCACGTTTCCGTGCTTCTTTGCATCCTCGATGAGCCCTTTCATACGGCTTTCAAACTGTCCTCTGAACTGTGTTCCTGCGACGATACCCGTCATATCGACGAGCATCACCTCTTTATTTTTCAGCTTATAGGGCACCTCGCCCTTCGCTATCTTTGAAGCCAACGCTTCCGCGACGGCGGTCTTGCCGACGCCCGGCTCACCGATGAGGCACGGGTTATTCTTTTGTCGGCGGCAAAGGATCTGCATCACTCGTTCGAGCTCGCTGTCTCTGCCGACGATGTTGTCGAGCTTTCCGTTTCTCGCGCGTTCGGTGAGATTTATGCAATATGCGTCGAGAAATTTATATTTATCCTGTTTTTTCTCTTGTTTTTTCGAGCCTGTCTCGCCCTTTTCACTATCGACGTTGGGCTGAGGCATTCCGCGAAAGAGGTTTCTGATATCTATTGCAGGTGCTCTTCCCTCGTCGTCATCGCCATCCTTTTGGTCGACCATATCGGGAAGACCGCCGCTGAGCTCTCCTGCCATCGCTTCGAGCTCATCCTCGGAAACACCCATTTTTTCGATTATATCGGAGATCGGTTTTATTCCCAACTCCTTGGCACAGGTGATGCAAAGTCCTTCATTGAAGCTCTTGTCGCCCTCGATCCTTGTGACGAAAACGACGGCAACTCTTTTTTTGCATCTACTGCAAAGCTTAAGATCCATAATTATTGTCCTTTTTCTCTAAATATATATATATAAACTTGATCGCATACATCGAAAGCGCGAACACCTCGGATGCGATTATCAGAATATTCATTATCATCATAACACTGCTGCTCGGTGACGGCATTACTATCAAAGCTGACACAGCAACGAAAAGCACGAACGTTGCGAGCTTTCCGAACCAATTGGACGGAGCAACTGCTTTTTTCTTTCTCGCAACGAGCGTTGCGCCGATGAGCATCAGAAGCTCCTTGAAAAACACCACCAAGATCACGGGATATGACAGTCTGTCAGTTACAACAAGGCAGATCACCGCAACGAATTGCATAAGCTTGTCGGCGACGGGATCGAGTATCTTTCCGAGCTCTGTTATCCAATTGTTCTTTCTTACAAGATATCCGTCCAGCACGTCGGTAAACCACGCCAAAGCATATATTCCGAGCGAGAGATAGCCTTTGTGCTCCGCCTCGGACATATACACGAATACGAATATCGGTATCATCAGCAAACGTATTATCGATAATACGTTTGGAATATTACGCTTCCACATATTTTGAAATTCCTCCAAAGCAATTATACGTCGATATGATTATTTTCCGGTGATAAAATTCAAAACGATATTCGTTTCGTCAGCGAAGAGCTTGAACACAAACGATGATGCGGGATCGATCTCGATCCCCTTCGTTTTAAGATACGGTATCAAGAGCACGACTGCCGCACTCAAGATATATACGAGGACAAGTCCGTTTATTGCACCCATAACGAAGCCGAGCGCCTTGTTTGCTTGCTTCAAAAGCGGGAGCTTACATATCTTGTCGAGCAGATAGGTTGCAAGCTTTATTGCGAAATAGCATACCAAAAACAGCACGAGCAACGTTATTCCCGAGGCGAGAAGATCAACGATCGGATTAATTATTGCCGCGATCATCTTTTCGCGAACGTTTTCCGACGAATCGCTCAGCCAGCCCTCATATTGCAGCTTCAATTCGTTATAATCTATTCCAAAGCTTTCAAGCAGCTCCAAAAATTCCTCCGGTCTATTCTCCATCAAGCTGTCGATATCGAAGTTTCCTTCGCTGTCGACCTCGATGCTTTCGAGCTTTTCTGCGATCACTACCTTCAAATCATCCGTTATTCCGCTCTCAAGCATTTTATCCTTTACGGGTTGATAGAAGACGAACGTCAAGATCAACGCCAACAAAAGACTGACTGTACCCATAACGGTCTTCACAAAGCCTTTTTTTGTTGCGTTTGCGATACAAAGCACAAAAACCGCTACTATTATGATATCCAACACGTATCCCATTATTTATCTCTCTTTCTTTAATTTTATTTTGCCGCAGAATTAATATTATAAAAATCGATATACTGTGCGCCGCTCTGACTTATAAACACTATTCCGCCCGAGACGAACGCGAAGTCGCTGTATCTCGGCTCAAGTGTCATCGTTTTTCTTTGGGCGGTCTTCATATCGTATATCACGAGCTTTCCCTTTATCATTATGTAGAGCTTTCCTTCGTTTACTCTTGCACGAAGGATGTCGCCGTCGAAATACTCGTCAACGAGGATATTTCCGCCGACGTCAAACAGCTTCAATCTCGCTGAGTTTCCGACTATTTGTGTTCCATAGGTTATTATAGCGTGATCGTCTTCAAAAAAGAACCGTTTCATCGACTCATTTTCAAGATCGATCTCTTTTTTCAGCTCGAAGCTCTCACTGTAGAAGCGCAACGCCTTGTCGGTGAGGACGAGGATATCGCCGCTCGGCTGACGCTCGACCTTCAACGGATACTCTCCGAGATACTTCAGGATGTGTTGCTCCTTTTCGCCCGACATATTATAGTGGGCGACCTCAGCAACGAAATCTCCATCGGACGCGCTGACGAGCAATGCATAGAAATCCTTTCCTTCGTCGGAGATATCAACTGATACGACGTGACGGCTTCCGTATGATTTTCGGTAGATCAATCTGTTTGCCGAGTCGTATGCTATAAAGCCCGAGGTATATCCTCTTTCGGCTGTGATGACACAATACGCGCCGTTGGGATTGACCGCAACACCGTAGATCGGATAATCATAGGTATAGCTTTTTATTTCCGAATAGACGTTGAATATCTTCAAAGTATTGCTACCCATTCCGAGATCGTATGCAAACAAGAATTTATCGCTCACCGCTATTGCGGGATATGCAAAATTGAACGAGGTCTTCAACGAGCGTTGACCGTTGAGGTCATAAATATTGACTCCCGAGCCGTCAACGGCGACGAGGTTGTCACGCATTACCCCTATCTCCGCTTTTCCGTCTTGGTCGAAGATGATCTCTTTTCCGCTGACAACTGCGTTCGAGGATGAAAAATCGAGGTATTTCATCATATATCGGAAATTCTCGAGGTTGAGCTCACTTCCGTTTGACCATACTCCGTATACGATATACAAGATGAGCACCAACGCGACGGTATATTTCACAAATTTAATTTTGTCAGCGCATTTATTGTAATAGGATGCCGGTGTCAGCACCTCGGAGGATATACTTTTTTTCTTTTTTCCGCTTGAAAATACCGAAAATGCCTTCACTCTGTCACATCCTTTCTTTTTTAATAGAACACTTTATTGAGGTATAATCCGTGAGCGGGGGCGGTGAATCCCGCGTTCGCTCTGTTTTTGCTTTCGATTATTTCGTCGATATCCATCTTCAAGCTTCCCGCCGAATGATAGATCATCGTTCCGACCATTATTCGCACCATATTATAGAGAAATCCGTCCGCTTTCACGCGGAAGATATAACGGTCGTCGCCTTCCTTTATCAGCTCACATTCGCTGACCGTTCTCACGGCATCCTCTATTTTCGAGTGAGATGCCATAAACGAAGAGAAGTCCTTTTTCCCGATATAATGCTCGCAAGCCTCTCTTGCTCGGTCGGGATCGAATTTTTTCGGGTAGAAGAATTCTCTTCCGTCAAAAAACGGATCTCTTATTTTTGAGTTTCTGATAACGTAGATATATTCCTTTCCGAGCGAGCTGTATCTCGCGTGGAAGCCGTCCTCACGCCAAAACGCATCGGTCACGGCGATATCGTCCGGCAAAACTCCGTTAAGCGCGATCGGAAGGCGCGAGATATCGGCAAACTCGAAATCACTTCCGAGATGCGCATAATACTCGTTTGCGTGTACTCCGCTGTCTGTCCGACTGCATCCGCTGACGCTGTAACGCTTTCCAAGCAGCTTCTCGAGTCCGTCCTGGAGAGTTTCTTGGACGGATCGTGCATTTTTTTGGACTTGCCATCCGCTATAATTTGTTCCGACAAATCTGATCTTTACAACCGGTACCATAATTTCGCTCCGATCTATAGCACGAAGCTGATGTTGTTTGCAAGTAATGCCAACACGCACACTGCGGCAAAGCCAAGCAAGAACACGAAATCACCGGGCTTGAATTTCAGCTGCTTCATTCTCGTTCTTCCCTCGCCACCCGTATAGCAACGGCATTCCATCGCTTTTGCAAGCTCCTCGGCACGTTTGAATGCCGAAACGAAGAGAGGTATCAGGATCGGTATCAATGCTTTTACTCTGTCGGTCAGCTTGCCGTTTTCAAAATCGGCACCCCTTGCCTTTTGGGCACATATTATTCGATCGGTCTCCTCGACGAGCGGCGTGATGAATCGAAGTGCGATCGTCATCATCATCGCAAAATCGTGGACGGGGACCTTCAGATATTTTAATGGCATCAAAAGACGCTCGATCGCATCGGTGAGATCCATCGGCGACGTTGTGTAGGTCAAGATCACGAACGATCCGCTGACGATACAAACGAGGCGCAAGACCATAAAGACCGCTTGGCGAACGCCCTCAAGATATATATTTATAAATCTCCACGAAATAAGGGGATCTCCCTCGCCCTTCGTCCAAAAAATACTGATAACTGAAGTGAAGCATATTACGAACAAAAGCGGCTTCAAGCTTTTCAGGATCGTTTTCATCGAGATCCCCGAAAAAAGTATCAACGCCGTCGTCACGATGAGCATTGCCAAAAATGCCGCATCCGTTCGACAAAAGAATACGCTCACAAGAAAGATCAACGAAATGAGTATTTTCATTCTTGCATCAGTTTTATGGATGAAGGAATTTCCCGGAAAATATTGACCGAGTGTTATATCCTTAATCATTTTTCTAAATTACTTCCTTTTCGGCAAGATCGGTTCAAGAAGCTCTGCCGCTTTTTTTATCGTATAGATATCGCTTCTTTTCACGAGTCCGCGCTTTTGCAGCTCGACGAACAGCTTCGTGATCTGCGGTACGTCGAGTCCCGTTTCAAAGAGCATATTCCAATTTTTAAAGATCTGACTGACGTCGCCGAACGCCTTTACTCTGCCGTCCTTCATCACGAGGATCTGATCGGCGTATTTTGCGATGTCTTCCATACTGTGTGAGATCATAAGCATCGTCGAACCGTTTTTACGGTGGTAATCGATGAGTCCGCCGAGAACGTTGTCACGTCCCTCGGGATCGAGTCCCGCCGCAGGCTCGTCGAGAACGAGTATCGACGGGCGCATTGCGATAACTCCCGCCATCGCAACTCTGCGCTTTTGTCCGCCTGATATCTCAAACGGTGAGCTGTCGAGTATCGAGTCATCTATCCCGCAAAATCTCGCCGCATCCTTGACGCATTTATCGAGCTCGTCGCCCTTTATTCCCATATTTTTCGGTCCGAAGGCGATATCCTTATATATCGTTTCCTCAAAGAGCTGGTATTCGGGGTATTGGAAAACAAGTCCTACCTTCGATCTTATCTTTCCCATCTCCTTCGGCTTTTCCCAAATATCAACGCCGTCGATATACACTTTACCTGCGTCCGGCTTCAAGAGTCCGTTGAGAAGTCGCGCGAACGTGGATTTTCCGCTTCCGGTATGACCGATGAGTCCGATTATCTTGCCCTTTTGCAATCTTATCGAAAGGTTATCGATCGCTACTCTGTGAAAGGGAGTACCCTTTCCGTATTCGACGGTGACGTTTTCAAGCTCTATTGCCGCATCTCCGCTCAAAGAAGCCGTACTCGACGACTTCGATTCATCGTCGGAGATCGATCCGTGTATTTCTTCGATATGATCAGCCGCTTCAAGAGTGTGCAATATTCCGCGTTTTACGTCGCATCCGAGCTTTTCAAGCTCATACATCAGCTCTGTTATTTGCGGAACCGTGAGTCCGTATTCGACCATTTTTTCGACCTCGCCGAAAAGCTCACGAGGGCTTCCGTCCATCGCGACAGTACCCTTGTTCATAAGTATCATTCTATCGGCAAGTGCGGCTTCGTTCATATAGTGCGTTATCGTGATAACCGTTATCCCCTGCTCACGATTGAGCTTTGCGAGGGTATCCATAACGTCTTTTCTGCCCTTTGGGTCGAGCATCGCCGTCGCTTCGTCGAAGATTATACACTTCGGGCTCATTGCGAGTATTCCCGCAACGGCGACCTTCTGCTTTTGACCGCCCGAGAGCTTCGAGGTGGAATGCATCTTATATTCGCTCATTCCGACGATCTCGAGGCATTCATCAACTATCTCACGTATCCTTTTTGGCTCTACGCCGAGGTTTTCGGGTGCGAACGCGACATCCTCCTCAACGATGGAGGCTACTATTTGGTTGTCGGGGTTTTGGAAAACCATTCCGCAGGTACGTCTCAGCTGCTCAAACGTATCGTCGTTCGATGTATCGAGTCCGTCAACCGTCACCTTTCCGCTATTCGGGAGAAGTATTCCGCAGATGAGGTTCGCGAGAGTCGATTTTCCGCTTCCGTTATGACCGACTATTACGGTAAACGTACCCTGTTCAATTTTTATGGACACGTTCTTTATCGTCGGTCCGTCGCTTTCCGGATAGGAAAAGCTTATATTATCCAATTCTATAAATGACATTATTCTCTCGTCCAACGGCTTGCCGCTCCGCAAGGAAGCGCCATGCCTTTATCGGTAATCATTAATCCAAGCTCGTCGTTCTCGACCTTGCCGCCAAATCTGTTTTTCACGTAGAGGTCGAGCAGACATCCGCAGCTTGAGGCGGAAAGTCCCGTTGTATATGAGTTGAGCAGGAAGAAAAGCGGCTCGTCGCTGAGAAGCATTGCCGTTCTTTTCACGAGCTCGTCAGCCATCTGCTCCATTTGCCACACCTCTCCGTTTGAGCCTCTGCCGTAGGAGGGCGGATCCATTATTATTCCGTCGTATTTCTTTCCGCGGCGGATCTCACGCTCGACGAATTTCAGACAATCGTCGACGATATATCTGATCCTGTCTTGCGGTACGCCCGACAGATTTGCGTTCTCCTTCGCACGAGCGACCATTCCCTTTGATGCATCGCAATGGCAAACGAATGCGCCTGCCTTTGCCGCCGCGACGGTGGCACCGCCCGTATATGCGAACAAGTTGAGTACCCTTATCTCGCGGTCTTCTTTTTTTATCAGCTCGGAGAACCATTCCCAATTCGCCGCCTGCTCGGGAAACACGCCCGTATGCTTGAAGCCCATTGGGGACACGATCATCTTTACGTCGCCGTAGGAGATATTCCATCTTTCAGGAGTATCGTTCTTCACCCACGAGCCGCCGCCCTTCTCGGAGCGTTTATAATAGCCGTGACATTTTTTCCACAAAATATTCTTTTTTTCCGTTTTCCAAATTACTTGTGGGTCGGGACGAACGAGGATATATTTTCCCCAACGCTCGAGACGTTCGCCGTCCGTCGCATCGATGAGCTCATAATCCGTCCATGATCGTGGTGTTATCATTCTCTTTTTCCTTTTCTATTTATCGTTATCGCCAAACAGCGTTGTCTGTGCCGTTTGCTTTTGCTGCAGCTGTGGCATTTCGAGTCCGAGGTGCTCGTATGCACCCTTCGTTGCCATTCTTCCGCGAGGCGTTCTGTTGATAAAGCCTATCTGCAACAGATACGGCTCATATACGTCCTCAAGCGTTACAGCCTCCTCGCCAATTACTGCGGCGAGTGTTTCAAGTCCGACGGGGCCGCCGCCGAATTTCGTTATTATCGCATCGAGAAGTCTTCTGTCGACAGAATCGAGTCCCAATTCGTCAACGTCGAGGCTGCGAAGCGCCATATCTGCGGTAGTCTTATCGATGATACCGTTGCCGAGCACCTGCGCAAAGTCACGCACACGCTTCAAGAACCTATTGGCGATACGCGGAGTACCTCTTGAGCGCGAGGCTATTTCAAGTGCGCCGTCGGGCGTTATCGGTGTTTCGAGTATCGATGCGCTTCGAGTTACTATTTTCGCAAGCTCCTCGGGTGAATACAGCTCGAGGCGGAAGATTATTCCGAATCTGTCACGAAGCGGTGACGTGAGCTGACCTGCGCGAGTCGTTGCGCCGATGAGTGTGAACGGCTCAAGAGGGATACGAATGCTTCTCGCGGACGGACCTTTTCCGACCATAAAGTCAAGCCTAAAATCCTCCATTGCAGGATAGAGTATCTCCTCAACTGTTCGAGGAAGACGGTGTATCTCGTCGATAAACAATATATCGTTCTTTTCAAGTGACGTCAGCATCGAGGCGAGGTCTCCCGCTTTTTCGATGGTGGGTCCCGAGGTTATTTTTATATTCGCACCAAGCTCCGATGCGATGATGGTAGACAGAGTCGTCTTACCGAGTCCGGGAGGTCCGTGGAGCAAAACGTGGTCAAGTGATTCGCCACGCTGAAGTGCGGCGGAGATATAGACGGAAAGGTTTTCCTTTACCTTCTCCTGACCGACGTATTCGTCCATCGATCTCGGGCGAAGGCTTATTTCACCGTCGTGGTCCTCTTCTATTTGCTCGGCGGAGGCTATTCGTGCTTCAAAATCATATTCATAATCTTCCATTTGGTTGACGTTTCTCGGCATTTTTCTTCCTCCTTCCGTTATTTATCCTTTGATAATTTTTTCAATGCCACCTTGATTATATCTTCAAGTGAAAGCGACGGATCACAGCCTTTAACTGCGTTTACCGCTTCGCTTCTCGTATATCCGAGCACCAAGAGTGTATCGACCGCCTCGGAGAACGATGCCTTCGAGCTTGATGCGGTAGGCGCGATATCCTCGACACCCTCAAGCTGTTCGATCTTCATTTTATCCTTGAGGTCAAGGATTATTTTTTGCGCTGTCTTTAGTCCGACACCGGGTGACATCGAGATCGCCTTCGGGTCGTTGTTTGCTATTGCGGAGATAAGGCGGTCAACGGAGAGCGTTGACAATATCGAAATTGCCGCCTTCGGTCCGACGCCCGAAACGGTGATGAGCTTCGTAAACGCACTATGCTCATCCTCGCTATAGAACCCGAAAAGCTCCATCGCATCCTCGCGGACACTGAGATAGGTATATAGCTTCGCGGTCTTACCGAGATGCTTCGCAAGTGCGGAATAGGTATTGTTGCTGACGGTCAGCTTATAGCAGACGCCGCCGCAATCTATCGCGGCATATCCGCCAAAGAGAGTTACGAGCGTTCCGTTGAGGTAATAGTACATCTTTTCTCCTCCTATCGACCGAAAGTTATCGGTCTTCTGTATGCGCTCGCGTGGGTTATCGCAACGGCGAGTGCATCGGCGGTATCGTCGGGCTTCGGCACGCTTTCGAGACGAAGGAGCGTTTTCGTCATATACATGACCTGCTGCTTCTCGGCTCTGCCATATCCGACGACGGCTTGTTTTATTTGAAGCGGGGTATATTCATAGATCGGCACACCGTTTTTTTGGGCGGCGAGCAAAATTACTCCTCTCGCTTGGCAAACGTCAACGGCGGTCTTCACGTTTTTGTTGAAAAACAGCTCCTCGATCGCCATCATATCGATGCTGTGGCGCGAGAATATCGCGTTCATATCGTTGTATATCTGCTCGAGCCGTTCCTCCAAGAGCGTGTGCGCAGGAGTCAGGATCGCACCGTATTCGATTGCAGTATGCTTACCGCCGAGCGACGATATAACGCCGTATCCGACGGTCGCAAGACCGGGGTCTATTCCAAGAATGGTCACGATATTCCCTCCTGTTTTTTCGGGAAAATTGGGGATATTTTTCGCTTTTGGCTACACTGACCCCATTTTTCCTTATGAATAATTATTGTATCATATTTTATTATAATAGTCAAGGCGATGGTGGCACTTTTTGGTGTTTAATTGATGAAATTTAGAGACGTTTATTGACGGTATTCTTTTATCGTGGTATAATATTTATATAATTTGTTTTGGGGGAGTGGGACAGATGGCGACATACGTTATTTCGGACGTGCACGGCTGCTTTGATGAATTCAAGAGGCTTCTTGAAAGGATAGATTTTTCCGAAAGCGACGAGCTGTATATACTCGGCGACGTGCTCGACAGGGGGCCGAAGCCGATCTCGATCATCAGGGATATTATGGAGCGAGAGAACGTATTTTTAATAAAAGGCAACCACGAGGTGATGGCGCTCGATGCGTTCGACAGCTTTCTCGGGCTGGAGATAACCGACGGCAATATCGATTCGTTGACAAGCGATGCGCTCTATCCGTATTTCGCTTGGATAGAAAACGGCGGTGACACGACGATGAAGGAGCTTCACGGGTTGGCGAGGTCAGAGCGCGAGGACGTTTTGGAGTATATTCGCGATTCTTTAGATTACGACGCGATCGAGGTGAACGGAAAATTGTATATTCTCGTTCACGCGGGGCTCGAGAATTTTTCGCCCGACAAGGAGCTCGACGAATACGCGCTCGAGGACATTATTTGGGACCGTCCCGACTACGACAAGCGATATTTTCCGAGCGAGAGGATATTTCTCGTCACGGGGCACACACCGACGCCGCTCTTTCGCGAGGACAGGCAACCGCTTGTGTACGAAAAAAACGGGCACATCGCGATCGATTGCGGATGTCATTTCGGCGGACGGTTGGCGGCATACTGTTTTGAGACGGGTGAGGTGACCTACGTCGATTCGGACAGCTTCAGAGAAGATGCTTTTGAGTAATCTTAATTTTGACAAAAATGCGCTATTTTGCCGATATCGGCAAAATAGCGTTATATTTTCGTTAAAATTCTTGTTGATATTTTGCCGATATCGTGGGCTGGCGCAGTGGACTCAAGAACGCGGTTATTTAATGGGCACTTGTCTTTCCTCACAAGACAAATTCAAAAAATATCTTGATTATTATAAGATTCCATATTAAAAACAAAACGCTTTCGGAGATGATCCGAAAGCGTTATTTTATCAAGTTTTATTTGTCAAATATTCTCGTCTGGCTTCGATATGCGCTTCCAACTCCTCGGTAGTTGAAAAATCATCATAACCGTTGGATAGCCAAACATTAACATTTTTGTCGAAATGAGGATGCCCAAAATCCCGATGCAGCCTATATTCAAAATAATAATAGAGCTCTTGCTCCTCTTTCAAAACCTTCAGTACGACATAGAGATTTTCTTCATCGAGGATCCCGATATGTTCACACGGTATATCATAAAAAGGCAAAGCACACAGTTCATGTAGGCAAAACGTTATATTTCTTTCATCCTTTGTTGTATCTGTTTGTAGGTCTGAAGAGTAATATGAAGATACTATACTCCCAAAGCCTATGTTTTGATCACCGTCCACAACAGTCAATTCGGAAAAAGGCAACGATCTCCAATCTTTGAAATAGTAGGAGCTATATTTTTCACCGCCGAAAGTATATGACATATTAGTAAAGGAGAATATATTATCATTTAGACTTTTTTGAGTGTCGGCTTTTGTCTCATCGAGCGATTGCTCGTTTCCATCACCGACAAATGCGCAGGAGCACATTGATAAAATTAATACTAAAACAAGAAAAATTATTGTTTTTTTCATTTAATAACATTCTCCTTTTTAATCCTATGTTTTTTCATTTAACATAACTATTTATATAGTTTTCCGCCTCTTCAGCTGATTTGAAGACTTTGTAATTGTTTCCGCAACTCCAAGCAAATTCGGGAGACGATGACTTTTCATATATATAAACATTCCATTCAAGCTCATCTCCATTCTTGCTGCAAAACGAAAATGCGACACGATCTTCATCTATCACATTAGCGCATTCAAAAGGATATTTTGACACACCGTAATCCATACCCCATTTACTTCCGGTTCTTTTTTGAACGGTACCGTTGCACGTTATATAATCCCACGTGACAAAACCGGACGAGGAATTATATTCTATATCGATATCATCGTCTTTGAAATTTTGAGGATCAGTGGGCAAAAGCTTTTTTATATCGTTCACTTTATAATCTGAAAAATAATTTGCACTTAGGGTATCATACCCCTCTTTTTCACCTTTTTCGAGAAAAAGCTTTATATTCGTTGTCAATGGTAGCTTGTTGTCTGCAACGAATGTATCGTTTGGCTGAGTCACAACACAACTCGACAAAACAAGACCGACAAGTAACATAAGCAACATTATTATTGCACAATTATATCTTTTCATTTCGTAACTCCTTCCTATGTTATTAGTCTGTTTGTTTTTTCATCTAAAGTTCCTCCAATATGATAATTCTTTCTTTTTCGCACAAAAAAGCGCACAGCTTCGCCGTCGGGCGTTACTGTGCGTGTTCTCAAATGAAGATCAGATGATACTTTTTATTTCTTTTTCGCATTAACAACACCCCTCGGACGAGATAAGACGTGGGTTTCATCGCTTATTCCTCCGTATTATTAATCTCTACGTTAAGTTTATCACATGGGGGTATTATTTGTCAAGAATATTTTGAAACGAGCAATGGGACGAACGAAAGGAAGTCGGACGAAACGAGCTTCGTTCTGATACCGTCCACCTCATCGGTCACGAACGACGGGCTGATGCCGTGGAGGTGTCCGAAATAGACCTGCTTCACTCCGTACGTTTTCAACACATCGACTATCGGCTCGCAGGTGACGTTATTATGCTTTGGCGGATAGTGGAGGAAAACTATCGTTTCCTTTTCGCTATCGAGCTTTTTCGCCTCGTTCAGCGAAAGGCGTAGGCGCATTGCTTCGCGGTTGATTATCTTTTTATCGTGCTCACAGCCGACCTCGAGCATCCAGCCTCTTGCGCCCGCCACGGTGACGTCGCCGCAGAGGTATGCGTTATTATGGAGGAGCGAGACACTTTTAATATCGTTTTTTTCGAAAAACTGCGTTATTTTCGAGCTTGTGGACCACCAATAATCGTGGTTGCCCTTCGAGATGAGCTTTTTGCCGTTGAGCGAGTCGAGAAATTTGAAGTCATCCAAGGCTTCCTCGAGCGTCATTCCCCACGAAAAGTCGCCGTTTATTACTACTGTATCGTCGTCGGTGACTATCTTTTGCCAATTATCGCGCAATCTGTCGGTATAGCTCGTCCACTTTGGACCGAAAACGTCCATCGGTTTATCGCATCCGAACGAAAGATGGAGATCGGAGATCGCAAAAAGTGACATTATTCGGGTTTTCCTTTTGTTTATTTTTTTCGTTTTTGGAGATAATACTATTATCTTTACGAAAGGAGATAACAGCATTATGAGAGGGATCTATCTTGACGACGTGCCCGATCACATCAAAGGGATCAGCTGCTCGGCTAAAAACTGCGTTTATCACGACGGCGACAACTACTGCACCGCAGAGCGCATCTCAGTTGGTACTGCGAACGCTTGTTGCTGCGCTGACACCGTATGTGCGACGTTCAAGCCGAAGAGCGACGTCTGTGAAAAAGACCACTAACGGTCGCCGAAAATAACGACCTCGTCCTTCATTTTTGAAGGCTCTACTGTTTTCCCGAATCTTACTGTTGCGTTTTTGAGCTTCTTCAGTGGTTCGGGAATTTCTGTTTTTGTATAGTCGGAGACCTTATCGAGCATTTCGAAGTCGTCTGCGCACTCGCTTACGCCGAGCGCTTCCGCTACTGCATAGGGGAATTTATAGGGAGATGCGGTCGAAACTATGAGCATTTTTCCAGAGTCGGTCTTTTTATATTCATCTGCCACATACGCCGCGACAGCGGTATGCGGATCGACAGTATAGCCGTATTTCTCGAACACCTCTTTTATTTTCGCGAAGGTATTTTCCTCGCTGCAGGTACCGCCGACGAAGTCGGGGAAGATTCCTTTTTCGGTCTCATAGCAATTATTTTCGGAGAATTCGCTCATTTTCGCTTTTGTGAACTCACTGCCCTCGGTGAACCAGAGGAGGCGCTCGAGGTTGCTTGAGATCAATATATCCATCGACGGTGACACGGTCGTATAGAACGGACGGCGTTTGTCGTATTTTCCGCTTTCGAAGAAATCGGCGAGGATATTATTTTTATTCGTTGCGCAGACGAGTGTTCCTATCGGAAGTCCCATTTTCTTCGCGATATAGCCTGCGAGGATATTGCCGAAGTTACCCGTCGGAACGGTCACGTTGAGGATATCACCGTATTCGAGCTCGCCCTCGTTGATAAGGTCGCAATATGCGGAGAAATAGTAGACGATCTGAGGTGCGAGTCTGCCCCAGTTGATCGAGTTTGCGCTCGAGAGGAAATAGCCGTTCTCGGAGAGCTTTTCGATCGTTTCCTTATCGACGAATATTTTCTTCACGCCCGATTGTGCGTCGTCAAAGTTGCCGTTTATCGCAACGACGGAGACGTTCTCGCCCTTTTGCGTTGCCATTTGCTTTTTCTGCATATTGCTCACGCCGTCGTTCGGGTAGAACACCATTATCTTTACACGGTCTACGTCACAATATCCCTCCAAAGCGGCTTTACCCGTATCTCCCGACGTTGCGACGAGAATGAGTGCATCACCCTTTTCACCCGTTTTATCGAGCGAGAGCGACAAAAGTCGAGGAAGAAGTTGCAAAGCGAGGTCCTTGAATGCGCAGGTCGGTCCGTGCCAAAGCTCGAGAAAATAGTTTTCTCCAACCTTGCTGATCGGTGCTGCACCGCCGACGAAGCTGTTTTCGTTATACGCCTCGCCGCATACCTTCAAGAGCTCGTCATAGGTATAATCGGTCAAAAACAGCGAGAGTATTTTCGCCGCTCTTTCGTGGTATTCGCATTTCGCGAGCTCGCGAACGAAAGCTTCATCGATCGTCGGAAGCTCGGTCGGTACGAAAAGTCCGCCGTCAGCCGCTATTCCCTGCTTTATTGCCATTGCCGAGGATACGCATTCCTTTTTTGACGTATCACGTGTACTGATATAGTTCATTGCCATTTATCCTTCCATCCGCCGAACGCGGATTCGATATGATTGATATTGATGAGCTCCGACTCCCTTGTCATATAGACCTCGGCGACGTCGAAGCGTATTTTTTTCACGCTCAGGTGTCTGTCCACGTTGAACAGCCATATCTTTTGGGTATATTCGAGGATACCGTTTTTTACGAATTTTCGCAAAAACAGCTCCGTCGTCCTTATTAGCTTTCGCTGTTTATCATAGGTGACCGCCTCGGACGGCTTTCCGTAGGTATCACTTGAGCGGCTCTTCACCTCGACTATCACGAGGGTATCGCCCTTGTGGGCGACGATATCGATCTCGCCGACGTGGTATTCGCTGTAATTTCGTGTCAGGATCTTATATCCCTTTCGGCGAAGATACTCTGCCGCGGCTGTCTCACCAGCCTGTCCAGAAATCCGTTTCTTCAATTGCATCACCCAACGTTTTCTTCAAAAAGCTTTTACGGTGCAACGGTGACGGTCCGTTTTTCAGGATCGCTTCCTTATGCTGCTTCGTTCCGTAGCCTTTATTTTTCGAAAAATTATATCCGGGATAGAATTTATCCATCTCGACGCACCATCTGTCCCTCTCGACCTTTGCGAGTATCGATGCCGCCGCTATCGACGGACTTTTGCCGTCGCCCTTTACAACGGGGACTGCGGGGATATCGAAGCCGCGGACGATGTTTCCGTCGATGAGCGCGAGCTCGGGCTTCTTTTTCAGCATAGATATCGCTCTGTTCATCGCGAGCATCGATGCGTTAAGGATATTTATCGCCTCGATCTCATAGACCTCCGCGTGTGCGACAGCCCAATCGATAGCGACCTTTTTTATTTCATCATAAAGCTCGTCGCGTCGCTTTGCCGTGAGCTTTTTCGAATCGTTCAATCCTTCGATAACGATACCCTTCGGCAAAATCACCGCCGCGGCGAAGACAGGTCCCGCAAGCGGACCTCTTCCTGCCTCATCCGCACCGCAGATGAGTTCTATGCCTTGATCAAAATAGCTGTTTTCAATGCTCCAATCCATTTCGGTTCCTGTCACCTTTCATTTTATTCGTTTTTTTACGGACGCTCAAGCGAGATGCGTCCGATCTTTCCTTTTCTGAACTCATCGAGGAGGCACGCTGCCGTTCTTTCCTCGTCGATGACTCCGCCCGAAAGCAAAAATCCGCGTTTTCTTCCGATGCGCTCGAATATCTCGTTGCCCTCGCCCTCGATATTATCGAGCTTGAATCTCGTTTTCAAAAGCTCGGGGTAGTTTTCGGCAAGCTTTTTACAAAGCATCCAGCTGACCTCGATGGTGTTGAACACCTCGTCGCGTATCGCTCCCGTAACGGCAAGCTTGAACGCGGTCTCCTTGCTGTCGATCTTTTCCCAAAGAAGTCCGGGGGTATCGAGCAGGTCGAGGTTATAGGGAGTTTTGACCCATTGTGTCGTTCTCGTAACGCCCGGGCGGTTCTCCACCTTCGCCTTTTTCGTTCTTGAAAGCGAGTTGAAGAACGTTGATTTTCCGACGTTCGTCACGCCGAGCACCATCGCTCTTATCGGCTTATTCATTCCCTTACGCTTATAGAATTCGAGTCGTTCCGCCATTACGTTCGGGACACATTTTATGAAATTATCGAGTCCCATCAACGTTTTACAGTCGATGGCGATGCATTCCGAGCCCTGAGACCTGAAATAGTTTATCCAAGCATCTGTGACTCGCATATCCGCAAGAGTCGATTTGCTCAAAAGAACGACGTGCTTTTTGTCGCCGATGAGCTTCTTTATATTGGGGTTGGCACTCGAGAGCGGGATCCTTGCGTCTCTTATTTCGACGACCATATCGACGAGGCTCATATTAGCGGCGATGAAGCGTTTCGCCTTCGCCATATGGCCCGGATACCACCCGATATTATCCAACGAATCGAACTCATTGGTGAGCATTTCGTTTTCTTGATATTCTACCATTTATTTTTTCCTATCATTCGTTAACTGTTCCGATCTTTTCGAGCGGCAACACTCTGAAAAGAACTCGTCCGACGATATCCTCGACCTTCATTGCGCCGAGATTTCGGCTATCGTCGCTTCTGTTTCTGTTATCGCCCATTACGAACACGCAGCCCTCGGGCACGGTGTACGGGTATTGGACAACTCCGTTTTCCATATCCTCGCCCGTTCTGTTGATGAGCGAATCGTATGCGCTTTCGTCAAGCTCGTGCTTCGTTCCGTCCTTTTCGGTTATAAACACCTTCCAATTGACTGTATCGAGCTCGATCGTTTGTCCCTCGGTCGCTATGATCCTTTTGATGAGCGGTGTATTAGCATATTTTCCGCTATCCATCACGACAACGACGATGTCACCCGCTTTGGGGGTATAGAACGCATTGGAGATTATCAAACGGTCCTTATGATGCAGAGTGTTATTCATTGAATGACCGTCGACCTCTACCATTCTGAACACAAACATAAAGATGACAAGCATCAATGCTACCGCAACGCAGATTATCTCGAGCCATTCATAAACGCTTTTGAGCGTGTTCTTTTGCGTTGCCGCACCGTCCTGCACGTTGGCAGGCTGTTCGCCGTTCGTTTCGGGCAGCTCTTCTAAGCTTGTTTCGGGGACTTTGTTCTCGTCCATAATTATCTCCTCCATTTTGCAAAAAAAGAAAAAAGTCTGAAAAGCGGGCAAGATGAAAGTACGCCAAACGAAAACGCGTACCGTACCTCCATCTGACGGCATTTCAGACAATTTACATTTCGAAGCTATTACTTCAATTCCTTAACTTTAGCAGCCTTACCAACTCTATCACGGAGATAGTAGAGTTTAGCTCTTCTGACCTTACCTTTTCTCACTACCTCAACCTTTTGTACGTTGGGAGAGTGGAGCGGGAATGTCTTTTCTGTACCTACGCCGTAGGAAACACGACGTACTGTAAAGCTTTCGGAAATACCGCCGTTTTTCTTCGCGATAACGGTTCCTTCGAAGATCTGAGTTCTAACTCTTGTACCCTCAACGATTCTTACGTGTACTTTAACTGTATCACCGATATTGAATTGGGGTACTTCTGTTTTAAGTTGCTCGCTTGTAAAAGCCTTGATGGTATCCATTGTGGCTTCCTCCTTAATTAATATAAGTTTTTCGGGGTGTTCATGAATCGAGCCCAGAGGACTACCCCACCTGATTTTTTAACCTCGCTATTATACCACGTTTCTTTCCCTTTTGTCAAGGGGTTTTTCCTCTTTTTATTATTTTATTTTTTCTCGTGTTTTATTGATCTTTTTATCTTTTTTTCAACACATTTTTTATTTTTTATGTTATTATAAATATGATAAAATATTTTAAAAAAATTTTTCGGTCATATGCAATAAAAAGGAAAGGTGGTGCATTATTAAAGTGAAAGGACAAAAGAAGCCTATGGACAACATACTGACACACGATCTTCACATCTCCGCTCAGACGTCGGCGAGAAACGAGGATCTGATCGACAGGATAGCCTTTGGAGATATGGACGCACTGCATGAGCTTTATTTACAAACGTCCGCTTCAGTTTACGGCTTCGCACTTTCGATCACAAAAAACACACACGACGCGGAAGACGTATTGCAAGACACTTTTATTATCGTGCACCGCAAGGCGAAGGACTACTCAAGCAGTGGGAAGGCTCTCGCGTGGATCTTGACGATCGCGAAAAACCTTTCGTTGATGAAGCTTCGCGAAAAAGGGCGAACGACGGATATCGACGAGCTCTCAAACGACGCAAGATTCTCCGTTTCGGACGGAACGGACGAGATGCTTATATTAAGGTCGGCGCTTTCGATACTCGACGAAGAGGAAAGAAACGTCGTTATGCTTCACTCGATAACGGGTTTGAGGTTCAAGGAGATATCGGGACTTCTCGAGCTGCCGCTCGGAACGGTATTATCGAAATATCATCGCGCCATTAAAAAGATGAGAGAGTTTTTGAAGGAGAAGAACAATGAAAAATAATGATATTGAAAAAGCTCTATCCTCCGCTGTTACTCGCTTAGTACCTGAAGACACCTTTGATAAGGTCACGAAAAGCATTGCTTCCGCAGAAGGAAGGAGCTTATATATGGAAAACACAACGAGAAAAAATAGAAGATCACACAATTGGCTGAAGGCTGCTGCCGCCGTTATCGTTATCGTGACGCTGGCATTTATCGGGGCGGGGTATTACAACAACAACCTCTCCGTCGACTCAATCGTCGATATTGACGTTAACCCATCAATAGAGATAAAAACCAACAAAAAGGACGTCGTGCTTGACGTCAAGGCACTCAACGAGGAGGCTTTGGTAATACTTGATGGGATGGATCTCAAAAAGCTCGACGTTAACGTTGCCGTAAATGCAATTATCGGTTCGATGGTTCGAAACGGATATCTGATCGACGGAAAAAACGGCATTCTCGTTTCAGTCCGCAACGAAGACGAGACGAAGGCACACACCTTGAGAAATATGATCCTTTCCGACATCAACGACACGTTGAAGCAGGGCGGTGTTTCCGCTTCGGTCATCAACCAGACCGTATCGAGCGACAAGGAAACGGAAGAGCTTGCAAGCAAGCAAGGTATTTCCTACGGCAAGGCGGCGTTCATTTTGAAGCTGCTTGACAAGGGTGTTGAGCTTAGTGCCGAGGAGCTTGCGAAAATGTCATTGCGTGATATTGCGGCTTTGATATTGAAGAACGACATCACCATCAAGGATATAATCGATTACGACGAGGACGACAGCGTGCTTGAGAACATCAAGGACGACATCGACGACAAAAACGAGGAAAACGCACACAAGCCCGAGAACGCCATCACGCTTGACGAGGCGAAGGCGATCGCACTTGCTGATGCAGGCGTTAGCGGTGTGACCTTCGTTGAGGCGAAATTCGAGCACGACGACGGAAAAAATTTCTATGAGCTCGAATTCCGCAAGGGCGGAGTGAAGTATGAATACGAGATCGATGCGATAAGCGGCAGTATTCTCGAAAAGGATATTGAGGGCAAGCGTGAGGAAAGCTCATCAGCCCCCGAGGTCAGCGAGGCACCGAAGGAGGAATCGAAGGTTCCCGAGACAAAGCTCATCACGCTTGACGAGGCGAAGGCTATTGCACTCGCAGATGCGAAATTCAGCGCTGACGAGGTAGTATTCACAAAAGAGAGGCTTTTCGACGGAGCAAGAAAGATATATGACATTGAGTTTACTGCCGGCGGCAAGGAATGGGACTATGAGATCAACGCAAAGAACGGACAGATAATGTCGTTTGACAGCGAGCTTGAGGATGACGACGAGGTCATATTCGACACGAGCAAGGATAACGACAACACGTCCAAAGCCGACAGGATCAGTGCCTCCGAGGCGAAAAAGATCGCGCTTGACCACGCGGGATTTTCCGAAAGCGACGTTATATTTGCGAAGGTCGAGCTTGACAACGACGACGGAAGATACGTTTATGAGGTCGAGTTCATCAAAGGAAGATTTGAATATGACTATGAGATAGATGCAACAAGCGGTAATATCATCGAGCACGAAAAAGACGATTTCGATTGATATGATCTATATTTCTCCTTACAGAAAAAACGAAGGACAGAATCAAGTGTTCTGTCCTTCGTTATTTTAATCAATGATCGAATATAAAAGCTCGTCGCCGTATTCACCGACCGCTACGAGAGGGACACCAAGCTCTTTTTCAACGTCATCGACCGAAACGTCATCCAAAAACAGATCTCCGTCGCTTCGAAGCATATTTTTCGGGATGAGCAATCTTTCGCCGAGCTCTCTTCCCTTTAACGCGTCGATGAGGTCGCGTCCGACGACAAGTCCCGAGACGGTGATATTCTCGCCGAAAAATCTGTTCTCAACGGTGACGACGTTGACCTTCAAGGGCGCGAATCTCTTCTCTGCCGCCAAGCAAAGCTCAGATATATGGGCTGATGCGGCTTTGCCGGTTGCGACGGTCACAGTGCGATGGCACTCAAACGGAGCTTCGTTTTCAAGTGCGGAAAGGAATTCCTCTCGGTGACTTCTAAGCGAACCGACGCCGTTGTCGAGCTGCATATAGCCCTCGTAATAGTCCTCGTCCGGTAGCGGCAGTTCTGCACCGAGGTAGAATTCGTCGGAGGCGAAGAATATTCGGTGTCCGAGTGTTTTCAAGTTCTCGTCTCCGAGCGAATTGATCAGCTCAAGCGTTTCGCGGCAGCTCTCCTTGTCGAACGGGATGAGCTTCTCGAGTCCGTCGCGGTGATTTGTTATTCCGCTCGGAACGACCGCAACGCTTTGAACCTGTGGGAAAAGCTCGCCGAGGTCAAGAAGTGTTTTTTTGAGTGCATCACCGTCGTTATATCCGCGGCACAGCACGATCTGCGCATTCATCAAAACACCGCCGCCTTGCAGCTTTTTCATCAGCTCAAGCACCTTACCCGCATTTTTGTTCTTCATCATTCTGACGCGAAGCTCGGGATCGGTCGTATGCACGGATACGTTTATCGGTGAGATATGCATTTTTATTATTCTGTCGAGGTCTCGCTCCTCGAGGTTAGTCAGCGTTATATAGTTGCCCTGCAAGAACGATAATCTTTCGTCATCGTCCTTGAAATATATCGTCTCGCGCATCCCTTTTGGGTTTTGGTCGATGAAGCAGAAGATGCATCCGTTTTTGCATCTTCTTTTTTTGTCCATCAGATAAGTTTCAAACTCCAAGCCGAGATCGTCATACATCGGTTTTTCGCATTCTACGGAAAACGTCTCGCCTTCTCTTCTCAACAACAACGAAAGATGCTCCTCGGTCGCATAGAATTGATAGTCGAGGACGTCATATATCTCGTTATCGTTGATGCTAAGCAGCTCGTCTCCGCTCTGCACACCGACTTTATATGCAGGTGTATTTTTTCCAACGTTTTTTATTAATACCATAGCGTTCCTTCTTTAATAGGTGATAGTCACCGTTTGCAATATTTTGAAATTCTCTCTGTCGACCGCCTTCGAATAGGTCACGCTGACGGCTCGTCCCTCCTCGTCAAGCTCATAATACACACAAAACACCTCGTCCTCGACGAGCGACTCGCTCGGAAAAGCATTTTTCACCGTTTCATCGATGAACAGGTAGACGACCGCCTCACCCGTTCCGTCGTCGAGGAGATTCGTCTCAAGCTGAAGCGAGGTATCCTTTTCGAACACCTTCGGCAAAAGAGCGGAAAAAAGTGTTTTCGCGTCATCACCGACATACGTTTTTTCATCATCGGTGATCACCATACCATCGTCGCCGTCGACCACCTCGTATTCCACGCCTTCACATTTCAAGGCGAAGCTGACGTGCTCGTCCAGAAGCCTGTCGGCATCGATGGCACTAAGCAGATATTCGTTGTCAACGCTGAGCATCGGCTTCTCGTGGAACGGATCGCTCAGCTCGATGGTATCTCCTCCGTCCGAGCAAGAGCAGAGCGCAAATGCTGTGACGGCTATTATCAAAAGCAAAAATAATCGTTTCATTCGTCGTATTTCTCCAAAACAAACATTCCGAGCTTTGTTTTCGGCATCTCGATGACAGTATTGTCATAGTTCACGCTCGAATGGATCGCGCCGTCGGTCAACACGTTTTTGTCGATGATGCGCTTTGCGTTGATGCAGCTGTATCTGCCCGACACGGTGACCTTGTCGCAATCACTTGCAAAAAGCACCAATCCGTAGTCATATTCGAAAAGAGTTGCTCTTGCGCCGTCGATCTCGACGATGCCGTTGGTATCGACAAAACGCTTTTCGCCCTCGAGCTTTTGGAAGCTCTTTCTGATATTCAAGGCACCGCAAAGGTATTCGAGCGTTTTCGGATCTCTGAAGAAGGTATTATCATACTCAAGATCGTACGCCCAGATATAGAGGCCCGTCAATATTGCGGTATCTATCATCTGCTTCGACTTATTTGCAACGAAGACGGGACGCATTGCAAGGTTATGCTTCGGATATACCATATCAACGAGCGTTTGATCGGGATAAGTATATCGATAAAGCTCGGGGAACGCCACGTCGATATATGCAAAGGTCGAGATGAGCTGACCGCCGACCATATCGCCGTACAGATCGCTGCAGCCCTCGATGATCACGTTAAGTCCGATATTGCGAGCGTTCTCGATGAGTCTTCTGCAGCCTGCGATCCATTCGTCGATGCGATGGTCGTGCTCCTTCGAATAGCAAAGAAGCGGAGGTGCCATTCCTATCTGATCAAAGTATATTCCGTCTGCGCCTGCCTTTTTCACGTATTCGAACGCACCCTTGAGATGCGTTTGCCAATCCTTCGATGCGGCGCACATCGTCGCGAAGGTTATTGTTTCGTCACCGTATTGCTCGATATAAAGCGAGCCGTCCTTTCGTCTTATACAGCCTTTTTCGATGAGCTCTTTGTTAGCCTCGTATTTGGTGTTTGCAAGTCGGGAATTTATATAGAACGAAACCTTTACGCCGTGCTCTTTGGCATATTTCAGTCCTTCGGAAAGCTCGTCGAAGGTTCCGACCTCCTCGTCGCAATAATATTGCGGAAATCCGTTATCGAACCCATCCTTGTGCCAGCCTGAGATGAGAAGATGGTCAAGCCCAACGGAAAGTGCATCGTCGACGAGACGGGGGATGTCGGTAAATCTATGTACGACACCGCCGTTTTGGTATTTGAAGTCATAATGTGCCGCAAGTCCCGAGCTTTCGTCGAACCATTTCGGACAGCTTCTTTTTCCGCTGTGCGACAGTGCTCTGTGGTGATCGGCTGCGATATGCCAATCGCCCTTGTGGAGCATTATTTGACCGCGGAAAAAAAGCTGCGGCATCGTTTCGGTTATCGTATGGCGCACGGCGAGGTTCATTCCTGCACACACCTCTCCCTTCGTTTGAGCGAGGAGTGATATCGTATGGTCGGGCTCGTCGGGATGACCGAGATATATTCCGCCGTTTTCATCGTACATATCGAGATACGCCATCGACAGAGGCCCGGAATATTTATTATCAAGGTTATAATATCCGTTTCCGTCCGCCCAAAGTCCGAGCCCCGTCAGGTTATAGACGTAGCGGTATTCCTGCCAACGCCAATTGATCCTATTGGGCGGTGCGGACATTGACCTTATCGGGCAATCCATTTTTATTCCGCCGTGCATCGGGTAGACGAGCACGTCGTCGTCGTAACTCTCGCCGAGCCATATTCCCGCGATATAGGGATAGAGCACGGAGGAGAGCGGAAGGATATTGTTTTCGAGTGACATATCCATCTCGAGCACACTGCTTCCGTTTGTCAGCTTTATGGTATATGAAAGAGTCTCGTCGTATTTTCGTCCGATGCTGTCGATGAGTCGGTCATAGGTCACTTGGATGAGCTTCACTCCATCGTGCTCGACGCAGACGATATCAGCCGCAAGAGAGGTGTCTGCCATACAGTCCTTTCGTCTCGGTGCGGTAACGGTGGCACCGTCCTCAAGGCAAAGGCAGAACGGAGGCGGGCAGGAATATTCGTGGGATTTTATGAGGTTGTCGCCCGTTACCTTATTTATAAGTTCCAAAAGCTCCCCGCTCTTCGAATCGAGCGAGAGGGAGATCATATCGTTTTCAAAATGATAGCGTGAGATATACATATCGCACCTCCGATCCTTATTCATTATAATTTTAACACCGAGAGGTGATATTGTCAATAAAAAATTAGGACGAAGCGTATGTTCGTCCTAATAAAATCACGTCTTATTTTTTAATGTTGGGTCAAGCTTTCGTATCAATTGCAAAAGAGGCACAACGAGAAATCCCGTTGCAAAGTTCCCTATTCCATGTATAAGGTCAAAATATAAGCCGGAGATTATCCACGCTATAGTTTGTTCGAATGTCAAATGCCACATTAACATTTGTGCCGGAGCATATAGTGTTCCAAATGCAAAACCGTGTAACGCACAAATTATCGGACATATTATCGCCAAAGCCTTATATGAGATATTTTTTGGCAACAACATCGTAACTCCCCAAAGCAACGTCCAAATATAGAGGTACGGATACCACCAAGCATCAAATCCACACAGCAACCCATTTAAAAACACATATACGTAAATTGGAAACAGTGCTTTTCGACGATACGCCAGCGTGAAGCACACCGTAAACATTCCGAGCAGGTGGATATTCGGCAATACTTCCATAAATAATTTAGAACAATACATCAACACCCCTAAAAAGGCGAAGATGATTATTTGATAGATAATAAGAGCTTTTTTGTTACTTTGTGTACGTGAACTCATAATGCTCTCCGTCAGCTATTATAGTTGAGGAAGCACCGGTGTTAAGCATCTCGCCGTTTTTCGTTAAGCCCCAATACGATTGATCAACATCATAATCAGCTTGAATACCGTTGACATATTTAATATAAAGACCAAACTCACTTTCGTCTCCACTTACAAGGCTATGCTCCAAGAGTGCATCACAAAGGTTTTCTTTATCGGTTTTGATGGTGAAAGTAATTGATTGTTCACCCGCTTTAACTTCTACCTGTACTGTTTTCGCACCGTTTCCGAATTCTTTATCGGTCGTATAGGTCGCATTTTCCCAAAGTCCTTCCTTCGGCACACCGCCGCCGCAGGACACCAATACTACAGCCAAAAGTGACAACGTCAAAAGGCAGAGTAACGCTTTGTTTGTTTTTTTCATTTCTTTTTTCTCCGTTTCTTTGTGTAAATATTTTTTGCACAGAAAGGATAAGCGTTCGTTATCTCCGTCGAATAGGCGCACTTCTGCCTGCTCATTTTCCGTTCGTCTCTCCGTTGCCCGAGATACTCCCGCATTTACGCTGCCGACGAGCATTCCGACTTAAAGGCTTTCCTCATACGGTAATGGCTGTTGTCACGGATTCACACCGTGTTTCCTCGTCCCCGAACAATACTGTCTCGCAATATTTCCGACAATGGTTTTCCAATGGCTCGCGTTATATTCTTTTTGTACGCTCGTATTATAACACCCAAGTGCACTTTTGTCAATCAAAGATTATACAACTCCAACAAATTTTTTTCGTTTTATTTTTAAAATTATACAGTTTCACTATTGACTTTTTTGTATAAAGGCTGTATAATATGCACGTTCGTTTGAATATTATACACCTATTGACTTATTTGAGTGATGGTGATATAATAATCGAGTTATTTATTTTGAGTATTATTGAAAGGGTTTATATAATGAGTAAACAAGATATCAAAAAAGTCGTGCTCGCGTATTCCGGCGGACTCGACACATCTATTATAATTCCGTGGTTGAAGGAAAACTACAACAACTGTGAGGTCATCGCCGTTTCCGGTAACGTCGGTCAGGCTGACGAGCTCGAGGGACTCGAAGAAAAGGCACTCAAGACGGGTGCATCGAAGCTCTACATCGAGGATCTCACCGATGAATTCGTTGAAGACTACATCTTCCCGACGCTCAAGGCGGGCGCACTCTACGAGAGCTATATGCTCGGCACGTCGTTTGCACGTCCTATCATCGCGAAGCGTATCTGTGAGATCGCTATTGCAGAGGGTGCTGATGCGATCTGTCACGGATGCACGGGCAAGGGTAACGACCAAGTTCGTTTTGAGCTTGCGATAAAGGCGTTCGCGCCCGATATGAAGATCATCGCACCGTGGCGTGAGTGGTCGATCAAATCGCGCGAGGAGGAGATCGAATACGCCGAGGCGCACAACATCCCGCTCAAGATCAGCCGTGAGACAAACTATTCGAAGGACAAGAACCTTTGGCATCTTTCTCACGAGGGACTCGACCTCGAGGATCCCGGCAACGAGCCTACTTATGAAAAGGAAGGATTCCTTGAACTCGGTGTTTCGCCGCTCAAGGCTCCCGATGAGCCCACATACATCACGCTTGAGTTCGAAAGCGGTGTTCCCGTCGCGCTCAACGGCGAAAAGATGAGCGGTAAGGAGATCGTTCTTGCGCTCAACGAGATCGGCGGCAAAAACGGTATTGGACTACTCGACATCGTTGAAAACCGTCTCGTTGGTATGAAGTGTCGCGGAGTATATGAAACTCCCGGCGGAGCGATACTCTACAAGGCACTCAACGTACTTGAAACGCTTTGTCTTGACAAATACGTTGCGCACAAGAAGGCGGAGCTTGCGATCACTTTCGCTGACCTCGTTTACAACGGTCAATGGTTTACTCCGCTTCGTGAGGCGCTTTCCGCGTTCGTTGACAAGGCTATGGAGAACGTTACGGGCAAGGTACGCTTGAAGCTTTACAAGGGCAATATGATCAACGCAGGTGTTTGGAGCGAATACTCACTCTACGATCCCGAGATCGCTACGTTCGACGAGGACAACGTTTACAACCAAGCTGATGCGGCAGGATTCATCAACCTCTTCGGACTTCCCGTTAAGGTTCAAGCTAAGCTCAAGGAAAAGCTCGGCAAATAATCGGTTTTTCAATTTTCCTCAAGGCGAGCTCGCTTTGGGGAAAATTTCAATATATTAGAATTATGTATTAAGGTGAAAAGATATGGGAAAACTTTGGACAGGACGGTTCCACAAGGCACTCGACGCGGCGGCAGACGATTTCAACTCCTCGATCTCGTTTGATTCGAAGATGTATCGTCAGGATATTCTCGGCTCGATCGCACACGCGACTATGCTCGGTGAAAAGAATATCATTGATAAAAGCGAGGCTGAAAAGATAACGAAGACGCTTTCCGAGATACTTGAGGACATCGAGCTCGGAAAATTGGAGATAGATATGACGGCGGAAGACATCCACTCGTTCGTGGAGGGTGAGCTGACCGCGCGTATTGGTGACACGGGAAAGAGGCTTCACACCTCGCGAAGCCGCAACGATCAGGTCGCGACCGATCTTCGCCTTTATCTTCGCGACGAGGCAAACGAGGTAGTGACGCTTCTGAATACGCTCATCAAGACGATAACGGTGATCGCCGAAAACAACAAGGACACTATAATGAGCGGATACACGCATCTTCAACGTGCGCAGCCTATCACGTTCGCTCACTACATACTCGCATACGGGATGATGTTCAAGCGCGACGTTTCACGCGTGCTCGATGCGGCGGCAAGAATGAACTACTCGCCGCTCGGCTCTTGCGCACTTGCGGGAACGACCTACGACATCGACCGCGATCTTACGGCAAGCCTGCTCGGCTTCGACGGGATATGCGAGAACAGTCTCGACGGCGTATCCGACCGCGATTTCTGTTTGGAGCTGATGAGTGCGATATCGATCATTATGATGCATTTGTCAAGGCTTTCCGAAGAAATTATTCTCTTTTGCAGTGGTGAATTCTCGTTTATTGAGCTTGACGATTCACACACGACGGGCTCGTCGATAATGCCGCAAAAGAAGAACCCCGACCTTGCGGAGCTTATCCGCGGAAAGACGGGGCGTGTTTACGGCGATCTATTCACTTTACTTACAGTTATGAAAGGCATTCCGCTTGCGTACAACAAGGATATGCAAGAGGACAAGGAGGCTGTATTCGACAGCGTTGAGACGGTCAAAAAGTGTCTTGAGCAGATGAACGCGATGCTTTCCTCGATGACGGTGAAAAAGGACAGGCTCTATGCTGCCGCAGGACACGGTTACATCAACGCGACCGACCTCGCTGACTATTTGACGAAGAAGGGTATCCCGTTCCGCACGTCCTACAAGCTCGTCGGCGAGATCGTTGCATACGCTATCAGCAAAAACGCGACGCTTGAGGAGCTGACGCTCGATGAATACAAAAAATTCTCGAGTGATTTTGACGAGAAGCTATTTGAAGCGATCGATCTTCGCGAATGTGTGCTCAGACGCACGTCCGTCGGCGGTCCTACAGCCCGGTCCGTCGATCGCCAGATCGCATTCTTGCTTTGCTGATCCTCGTCGGCTGGTTTATTATGTCTCCGACGGCTTAGGGGAAACTTTCTATAGAAAGCTTTCCCCTAAGAACCCTTTCAAAGATTTTTTAATGATTTTTTCGAGGAGACACCCTTGTTGCTTATAACAAGGGTGTTATTTTTTGCGCTTTAGGGCATCTCCTCGAAAAAATGGTTAGAAAAGAACCTTGAGAGGCACTAAAGGAATACTTCTATAAGAAGGTTTATCCTAAACCGCAGAAAATATATAAACAGCTATCGGAGTACATATACAAGCAACAATGGTTTGTCATTTTATATTGCTTTTATTATATTCCTTATATATATTCCTACGACTACTAAAGGAGACCTTTGAAGAGTTTCTTTAGAGGCTTTAGAGCTTTTCCCGATGGGTACATTTTTGCAAAATAAAAAATTCCCGAAAGGGTAGCGCGTACCCATCGGGAAAAAAGACAATTAAAAAGTTTTGGGGTTTTCAAGTTGGTGGATTCGACAGAGCACTTGCTTTATTTAGCAACACAAAGGCGCTTTCACGAACAATATCCACAGTTTCCTTTTCTAAAATTTTATTCACGGCAGAAAAGATATAATGAGCATTATTATCATCGAGGATTTCAGTTAGGGTGTTGATTACTGCACATCTTGTTTGATAAATTTCACTTTGAAGACACTGCGTTATTTTATTCAAATATTTTTCATTCGGATATTTTTTATACAGTTCACCGTAACAAATTGTACGCACCAAGTAATTCTTTTGTTTTGAAAGAAAGTCTTCAAGCGCCAAAATACAATCTTTCTTGAAATGAGAATTATTGATAAAAGCACAACCTGCATACGCTCTAACAATTGCCGATTTATCATTATAGAAGGTACTTTTCAATAAATCGTATGCTTTTTTGTTCGATGAATTATCTAAACCGATTGCGGCACTTGATCTGACATCGGGATTTTTATCTTTCAGCAAGTTTAACGAAATCATGATAGCAAAATCCTCCGGATAATAGCAGAGAATTTTTGCTACTAAACTTCTTATTAGCGTAGATCTGCTTTTTGAAGCCGCAAGTATTTCGTTTTCATCTAAAAGTTGTTGACCGGAAAATTCGATTTCAATAAGTATATTGACCAATTTATCGCTGTTCATTTATTCGATAGTCCTCCTTTTTTCACATCAGTCATTTTGAAACATACAAAAGTGCATAAAACCCTTTTTATAATATCATTATACATATTTTTATCAAACGTGTCAATTTTTTTGAACACAAGGTATAAGAAACAACAAAAAAATGAGGTTATATTAAGCTATTGAGGGAAAATCTCGATCATAACCAATTCCGTTTTATTATTCAGGCGCGGGACAGGATGCGGGTTGCCGAGTCCGCGGCTGATTATCAAGCGATCCTCGTGGACACCTGCGGTATATTTCGGGAAAAAGCCTTGACCGGGTGCAAAGATGCCCTGACCGAAAAAGCGCCACTGACCGCCGTGGGCGTGGCCCGACACGGTGAGGTCGATCTTCGTTGCTTTTATATATTGTGCGTAATACTCGGGATGATGCGACATCAAGATCTTCGTTCCGCTTTCCGCCGCGAAGCTATTGAGCCACTCGACGTCAGGCTTTGGTGTATTAAAGCGAGTGCCGTCGTTGCATCCGTACATAAATCCCGAGCTGAGTCCGCCGAGCTTTACACCGCGAAACTCCGAAAAGCTGCTTTCAAGCAAAACTGCACCGCTATCTCTCACCATCTGCCGTATATCGCCATCAAAAAGCGTTTCGTGGTTGCCGAGCGAGCAAAAGGTCGGCCTTTGTTTTGAGAGCTTTTCGAGAAGGCTTATTCCGTTTTGGAAGCGATGCGAGTTATGGATAAAGTCGCCGCACACCAAAAAAGCGTCGGCGTTTTCGTTCTCCAACATCCGAATCACTTCCCCACACTCGCCGTCGTGAAAATCAGTCAAAAGCGCAAAGCGAAGCGGTGAATGGATATTCTTTTTTAGTTTATATTTCGTTACGACCATATAGTCCCCTTTTTTGTTTTATTATTATATATTATACCACAAAAAAGAATGAATGTCAGTATTGACTTTTTTGATTTGTGGTGTTATAATATCCCTATATGTTATATTTCACTTGGGAGGTTCTTTTATGAAGAAACACATCAAAACCCTTGAAACTCGCAATTTGTGCGACAGCGCTAAAAACGGTGGATGCGGCGAATGCCAAACTTCTTGCCAATCTGCTTGCAAGACCAGCTGTGGTATCGCTAACCAGCAGTGCGAAAACAAGAGCAAAAAAGAAAGCAAGTAATTTCTGAAATGTCGCCTGCACGGCGGCATTTTTATTTATGATATTCGGGAGAATTTTTATGATACATCAATACAAGCTCGGCGGCTACAACATCGTGCTCGACATCTGCTCGGGATCGGTCCACGTTGTTGACGATATCGCGTACGATATTATCGCGTTATACGAATCGAAAGCAAAGGACGAGATACTTTCCGAGATGGAGGAAAAATACCTTTCGCTCGACGGAGTTACCCGCGAGGACATTCTCGACTGCTTCGAGCAGGTCGAGGAGCTCAAGGAGAGCGGAAAGCTGTTTACACCTGATACTTTCGAGCCGATGGCACCGAAGCTCAAGGCGAAGACGTCGGGCGTTATCAAGGCACTTTGTATGCACATCGCTCACACCTGCAACCTCAACTGTGAATACTGCTTCGCAAGTCAAGGCAAATATCACGGCGAGCGTGCCGTTATGAGCTTTGAGGTCGGAAAGCGTGCGCTTGATTTTCTCGTTGAGAACTCGGGAACGCGCCACAACCTCGAGGTCGATTTCTTCGGCGGTGAGCCGCTTATGAATTTCGACGTTGTAAAACGGCTCGTTGAATACGCGCGCTCCATTGAAAAGGAAAAGAAAAAGAATTTTCGCTTCACGCTGACGACGAACGGTATTCTTATTGACGACGACGTTATCGAATTTTGCAACAAGGAGATGAGCAACGTCGTGCTCAGCCTTGACGGAAGAAAAGAGATCCACGACAGATACCGCGTTGACTATGCGGGTAACGGAAGCTGGGAGCGTATCGTTCCGAAGTTTCAAAAGCTCGTCGAGGCACGCGGTGGCAAGAATTATTATATGCGCGGTACGTTTACTCACGCGAACCCCGACTTTTTGGAGGATATCAAGGTGATGCTCGACCTCGGCTTTAACGAGCTGAGCATGGAGCCTGTTGTTTGCGCGCCCGACGACCCTTCTGCGCTGACAGAAGAGGACAAGGCTATCGTATTCGAGCAATATGAAAAATTGGCGGAGCTGATGATCGAGCGCGACAAGGCAGGAAAGCCGTTTACGTTCTATCACTATATGATCGACCTCAGCGGTGGCCCTTGCATCTACAAGAGGATCTCGGGCTGTGGCTCGGGAACGGAATATATGGCGGTTACTCCTTGGGGCGACCTTTATCCGTGTCACCAATTCGTCGGTGACGAGAAATTCTTGCTCGGAAACATTTATGACGGAGTGACCAACACAGAGATACAAAACGATTTTGAAAGCTGTAACGTTTATGCACGTCCCGACTGCAAGGATTGTTGGGCGAAGCTATATTGCTCGGGCGGTTGTGCGGCTAACGCATATCACGCGACGGGAAGCGTTCGCGGAATATACAAATACGGCTGTGACCTTTTCAAAAAGAGGATGGAGTGCGCCATTATGGTCGCCGTTGCCCGTGCTTTTGGGTATGAAAGCTGATGGATACACCGATCTTTGATTTTGTCAGAGCATACGCGAACTCACAGACCTCAAGACTGCATATGCCCGGTCACAAGGGAAAGAGCTTCGTTGGCTGCGAAAGTCTTGATATTACGGAAATAAAGGGTGCTGACAGCCTTTTTGAATGCGACGGGATAATCAAAAAAAGCGAACAAAACGCATCGGCGCTTTTCGGTTCGCACACGTTTTATTCGACAGAGGGCTCATCGCTTTGTATTCGTGCGATGGTCTATCTCGCGATGCTTCACGCGAAGGAATGCAAAAAAGCACCTCGCATTTTGGCGGCACGGAACGTTCACAAGACGTTTTTGTCTGCCGCCGCACTTCTCGACGTTGAGGTCGAATGGATGTTTTCGGAGGATAACTATCTGACAAGCGAGATAACGCCCGATCGACTTGAACGCGAGATAAACAAGCATCACCCCTTCGCCGTATACTTGACCAGTCCCGACTATCTCGGAAACGTTGCCGACGTTGAGTCGTTATCGAAGGTATGCAAAAAATACGGAGTTATCCTTCTCGTCGACAATGCGCACGGAGCATATTTGAAATTTTTGGAAAGATCGATGCACCCGACTGACCTCGGTGCGGATATGTGTTGCGATTCGGCACACAAAACGCTTCCCGCGCTTACGGGCGGCGCATATCTGCACGTTTCATACGACGCGCCGAGGCTTTTCGTCGAGCAGGCGAAAAACGCGCTCTCGCTTTTCGCCTCAACGAGTCCGTCGTACCTTATACTTTCGTCGCTCGACAACCTTAATCCGTATCTCAAAAGCGAATACAAGGTTGAGCTTTGTGAGCTTTTGAAGAAGACCGCACGGTTAAAAGACGCGCTTGCCGAACACGGATACACGTTACTCGGGGACGAGGGCTTGAAGATCACGATCCGAACGACCGATTTCGGCTATTTCGGATATGAATTCGCTGATATTTTGCGAGAAGACGGGTTTGAATGTGAATTTTCGGACAAGGAGCACGTCGTATTGATGCTGACTCCGCAGATCGACGGCGAATGCCTCAAAAAGCTTGAAGCATCTCTTTTGTCGATCGAACGCAAGAAAAGGATAATTGAAGCGGCGCCGCGCTTCGTCACGCCAAAGCGCAAGACGTCGATCCGTGAAGCTGCGCTCAGTATATCGGAGACTTTGCCCGCAAAGGAATGTCTCGGGCGAACGCTCGCACTTGCGACGGTTTCGTGTCCGCCTGCCGTACCGATACTCGTTTGCGGCGAGGAGATAGACGAAAATGCTTTGAGCGTGATCGAATATTACGGAATTGATGAGCTCTGCGTGATCAAATAAAAAATCTGCCTGTTATCGAAAAGATATCAGGCTTTTTTGTTGACAAAATATATTAATATGTTAAAATATAACAAAGATCGTTTTCGGAGGTTGGCTGATGCGCTACGGAAAATTTATTTATAATGATGATCAAGTGGTAAAAGAGGGTTGGTCGGCGTGGAATATCACGTTCTACAACTCACGGGAATATACTCTTGAGCCGAGAGAGGGGATCTTAGCACTCAAAAGGAGCTTTTCGGTAAATTGCAAAAAGGAGCTGAAAAAGGCGACTCTCTGCGCTACTGCGCTCGGTGTTTTCCGTTTGTTTATCGACGATAACGAGGTTGGTGCAAACGACCTTTTGAAGCCGACCTGGACGGATTACAGACGAAGAGTTTTTGAATATACCTACGACGTCACAGAGCTTTGCAGTGGAGGTGGCACTATTTTTGCCGAGGTATCGACGGGATGGTGGTGCGGCCGCATCAGCTTTGGTATATACGGCTGGAAGAAAAACGCGTTTTGCGCGGAGCTTGTTTTGGAGTACGATGACGGAAGCGAGGATATTATCGCGACCGACGAAAGCTGGGACGTAACGCTTGGAACACAAACGAGGACGGCAGATATTTGGGACGGTCAATTCGATGATTTCACCTTACCGACGGTCTTTGAGTCGCCCGAAAGCTATTCTTGGAAAAAGGCAGAGCTTTTTGATGGATTCGAGGGCGAGGTGGTCTCGTTCGAGGGAGAGAGAGTTTGTGTTCGCGAAAATTTGGAACGAGCTCCTATGAGCGCGGTGAAGTATTGCGGTGTGATCGACAATGGGACCGAGTTTGGCGAGGTAGATGTTAAATATAGAAAGCTCGGGCTTGGGTGCGAAAGCATATCGCTTCAAAAGGGTGAGACGCTTCTTCTCGATATGGAGCAGGATATGGTGGGGCGTCCCGTTATTACGCTGCGCGCAAAAAGAGGAACGACTGTCGAGACGTTCTTTTCGGAGATGCTCAATGACAGCGGTGATAAAGCTCGCGGAAACGACGGACCGAAGGGCAGCGCGTACATCAAAAACTACCGTACTGCGCTCGCAAGATACAAATTCATCACATCGGGCGAGGAAAACGAGGTCCGCTTCCCTACTCACGTATTCTATGGATTCAGATTTATTGAGATTTGTGCCGACGACGACGTTGAGATCATCGGTGTAAAATGCGAGGTCATCGGCTCGGATATTCGTGAGACCGGGGCGTTCGAATGCTCCGATGATGAGATCAACAAGCTCTATTCAAACATCGTTTGGGGATTTCGCGGAAACTATCTTTCCGTCCCGACCGACTGTCCGCAACGTGACGAGCGGCTCGGATGGACGGGCGACACACAGATATTCTGTCCCGCGGCGGCATATCTTGGCGACGTTGATCCATTCCTTCGCAAATGGCTCGGTGATGCGCGCGACTCACAATACGGATACGAGGGTGGATATTGCGACGTTATACCGCGTGTTTTCGCATCCTTGCAAAGCAGTGCCAATGCGGCTTGGGGTGATGCGGGAATTATCGTTCCGTATTATTTATATTTGATGTATAGAGACATTGACGTAATAAGAGAGCATTACGATTCGATGGAGTGGTATATGCGCCACCTTGAACGCTTCGGACTTGACGGTCCGAGAGCAACTTACGGCGACTGGCTCAACTATGACGTCACCGACAAGGCATACGTTTCCGTTTGCTACTACGCCTATGACGCTTTTCTGATGGCGAAATACAGCAGTCTGCTCGGCAAGACCGACAGAGCTGAATACTACGAGTCTCTTCGCGAGAGGATCGTTGAGCATTGGGCAGAAAAATACCTTGACGGCGACGAGCTGAGGATAAAAACACAAACCGCCTACGTTTTGGCATTCGCGTTCGAGCTTGTGCCCGAAGAGCTTTTCGACAAGTTCAAAAACACGCTTCGCGGTCTTATTATCGGCAACGGCTACAAGCTATCGACGGGATTTGTCGGCACGGGGCTTCTTCTCGACACGCTCGCAAGGATAGGTGAAGGTGACCTCTGCTATTCCCTGCTTTTGCAGACCGAGAACCCAAGCTGGCTTTATTCGGTGCGGCAGGGTGCGACGACGGTTTGGGAAAGATGGAACTCATATACGCTCGAAAAGGGATTCGGTGCATATGAGATGAACTCATTCAACCACTACGCCTACGGTGTTGTCGCAAGGTGGCTCTATAGCGGTATGTGCGGTATCAAGCCGATCGAGGACTATGGCTTCGAAAGATTTATTCTTGAGCCGACACCCGATATGCGCTCGTTCATTCCAAAAGGACAAAAGCGTATCACTCACGCTCGTGCGTCCTACGATTCTCGCTACGGACTGATCGAAAGCGGATGGCAGATCAAGGGTGACGAGGTGATATACTCGTTCACCATCCCCGAAAATACGACTGCAACGATAAAGCTTTTCGGAGAAAAGGTGCTGATCGGAGGCAAAGAGATCACGCCTGAGCGTGAAAACGGAAAATTGACGTTCTCGCTCGGACAAGGTGAACACGAGATCGTTGTTAAATAAAACGATATTCGATATTGTAAAATTGATCTTCTCCTTGTAATTTTGGAGATAATATAGTAGAATAAATATATAAATGAGAAAAGGAACGATCGATTATGAAGATTAAGACAAAAACCATTCCTTTTGAGAAGGTAATGGAATTGCCTCGTCCCAAGCACCGCCCACCGATGAAGCCGAGCAGACTTTTGCAGACTGTCGTTCGCATCATCTCTATTCCCGAGCTTTTCAAAACTCGCTTTTCGTTCACAACGGAACGGATCGAGGAGGCGGGTGACGGTCCAAAGCTGATACTGATGAACCATTCAAGCTTTCTCGATCTCAAGATCGCGTTTCGAATTCTCTATCCGAGACGTTTTTCGATCGTTTCGACGACCGACTCGTTCGTTGGAAAGGCTTGGTTGATGAGATGGCTCGGATGTATTCCGACACACAAGTTCGTCAACGACGTTACTTTGATAAACGACATCCACCACGCGCTTCACAAAAACAAGGTGAACGTGCTAATGTATCCCGAGGCGGGCTATAGCTTCGACGGGCGCGCGACGGCGTTGCCGCAATCGTTCGGGCTTCTTTTGAAGCACCTCGACGTTTCTGTTATCGGCATCACGACGTACGGCGCGTTTGCATACGATCCGCTATACAACGAGCTTCAAACACGCAAGGTGAAGGTGTCCGCCCACGCGAAATGCCTTCTTACTCGCGAAGAGATTCGCGAAAAGTCGGTCTCCGAGCTTGACGAGATGGTTTGTGACCTGTTCAGCTTTGACAATTTTGCTTGGCAAAACGAAAACGGGATCAAGATCACCGAAAAATTCCGTGCAGACGGGCTCAATCGCATTCTTTATAAATGCATCGATTGCGGTGCGGAGGGCGAGATGGTCGGAAAGGGTACGACTTTACGTTGTGAAAAATGCGGAAGCGAATATGAGCTGAGCGAGGAAGGGGTGCTGATCGGCAAGAATGCGACGAGAAGCGTTACCGAATGGTATGACTACCAACGCCAAAGCGTTCGCGAGGAGCTGGAGCGCGATGAATATAGGCTCGAGGTCGACGTTGACGTTGCGATGCTCGTTGACTATAAGGCGCTATACAAGGTGGGCGAAGGACGGCTCGTTCACGACAAGAGCGGATTCCTTTTAAGCGGATGCGACGGAGCTCTCGTGTTCAAATATCCGTCGATGGCATCACACAGCCTTAATTCCGATTTCTTTTGGTATGAGCTCGGCGACGTTATCGCCATCGGCAACCGCAGCGAGCTTTATTACTGCTTCCCGAAGAGGAAGGACGTTGTAACTAAGGCACGGCTCGCCGCTGAGGAGATATATAAAAGAAAACGCAGAAGAACGAACAGAAAAAAAGAACAATAACAGGATATTTTGGAGATTTCAATTGACAGATAATATAAAGCTTCGTGCTGTTTGTGATAAGGATGCACCATTTTTGTTTCAAATTATGAATTCGGAAAGCATACTTGATGCACTCAATGAGCTTCCAACTCAATTATGCGATTGGGAGGATGCGATAAAAGAGTGGAGCAAGGACGATGATGAAGAGGATTACATCATCTGTGACGGTGAATCACCAATAGGATGGATAGGCATCAACAACTTATCCTCGAACGACAAAACAGCTTATTTAAAATTGGTCGCAATATTGCCTACACATCATAATAGAGGCATTGGTCAAAATGCCGTATGTCAAGTTATCGATATGATGAAACAAATTGGCTACTCAAAAATCGCTTTATATACAGATCTTGACAATCATAAAGCGAGAGCTTGCTACAGTAAATGTGGATTTAAGATAATTGATACACTTGAGGAAGAGATGTCTAACGGCAAAACGGTTTCCCGTTGCATTATGGAATTAAAGCTATAACAAACAACATATCCCCGACAGAAGACTGTCGGGGATCTTTTCTTTGGATATATTATTTCATCAGCTCGTCGGTGAGGCGAATTATTTCGGGAGCGATCCTTTTTCGCTCCTTTTTCACGATGCGGTCATACGTTGGGTATGCAAGGCACACGAGCACGATGCCGATCACTCCAACGATGATCCCAACGATCATCGGCATACCGTCAAAAAGACCGATGATCTCTCCGATATCCGTCATCGCAAGGCTCATTCCCGTGCCCAGTATCAACGCTCCGACGATCCCAAGGACAAGCGACACCACGGTCGCTTTTTTTGTGACCGAGGAATCGAGGCGGCGAAGCTTTGTCAGGTCATCCTCTGTTTTTTCGGGAGCGATATATTTCTCCCTGATCGCCTTTATTTCGTGTTGCTCCTTTGCGGAGTAGGTATAGTTAAACGTTTCATTATTTCCCATTTTTATCTCCAATTAACTTTATTTCCTTTGTGCCGCGGACGATCATATATATTGCCATCGCAATAACGAACGCCGAGATCACGCCACCCGATATTCCGAGAAGAAGCCTTCGTTCAAAAAGACTCATCGTTTCTTTCCCGAACGTTGTCAGCATCGTCGCTTCAAGCGTCAGCATCGACACACACGCGGATGCGAGGCTGATAGTTCTCGATGCGGAATAGACGGGGCTGTTATATTTTCTGTATTTCACGATATTTATCACTGCAAACGTAAACGAGGTGAACGTGTATGCCGCAAGAGCTATGGTGGTTATCTCGTGGTGATGGAAGGTCCTGTTCCAATAGACCATAAAAAATATCATCAGGCTGAGCGCAAGGTTCATCGCAAGAAATATTATTCCGCAATTTCGGTATTTTCGGTGTTCCACAAGCATTTTTTCGCGTGCGGCATGCTTTCTCGTGTAGCGCACCAGAAAAAAGCGCATCAATGCAAGTGTAAAATAGTATCCCGCCAAGGAACAGAACCAAAAGCTTTTGTGTGTTATTCCCATTCCGAGTTGCAAAAGTGCATAGGCGACGTTAAACAGAAGCGTTCCGAACAGCGAGAGATTGACGCGAAAGCGCGCATCCGTTCGCCATCTTTTCAAAAAACGATTTTCGCTTTTCAGCTTTTCAATCCGCTTTATCAGATATGGAAGTCTCATACACCACACGATCAACGTATAGAACGCCAAAACGTAGGATGCTATCGCGATCGGTGAGCCGTCGCTTCTGTATACGAGCGAGTAAACGAGAAGCGCCGCCGCGACGGGCAAGATCAACAGCATTACTGATATAGGCGGAAAAAGTACAAGCTTCAGTATCCTTTTCGAATTCACACTACGACCTCCGTATTCTCACGGTGAACGTCGTTCCCTTGCCGACGGCACTTTCGACACCGATCTCGCCTTGCATTATATCGACGACTCTTTTCACAAGCGCAAGTCCGAGCCCGTTGCCTTGAACCGAACGCGAGGCGTCGCCTTGGTAGAATTTCTCGAAAATGTGGTCTCCGACCTCCTTCGTCATTCCGCATCCGGTGTCGGCGACCTTGACGGTGGCGTGGTGCTCCGTTGCCGTTAACGATACACTCACCTTGCCGCCGTTTGGGGTGAATTTGAAGGCGTTGGAGAACAGATTGCTCCAAACGTGACTGAGAAGCTCCGCGTCGGCGTTCACGATGACCTCCTCCGCGATATCGGTCTCGATCTCGATATTTGACTTTTCCCAAACGCTTTCATACTGCAAAAGGCATTCGCAAAGCTGTTCTCCGAGGTCGAATTCAGTTTTTTGAGGATATATCTGCTGGTTTTCAAGACGATTGAGCTTCAGGATGTTCGTCATCATATCAGCCAAGCGGCGAGATCCGTCGGTGATCCCTTTCGCATACTCGATTCGCTTTTCGTCGCTCAGATCGGGAGCTTGGAGAAGTGTTCCATAGTTTTGTATCACCGATAGCGGTGTTTTCATTTCGTGGGAAACGTTCGCGATAAAATCATTTCGCAGTGTTTCGACTCCGCCGAGCTCCTCAGCCATTTTGTTGAAGCAATCGATGATCCGATTGAAGTTCTCATCTATACCCAACCTGCCAAGCGGCTTTACTCGAACGGAGAAATCTCCCTTGATTATTCTTTCCGCCGCATTGGTGATGCTTTTCACAGGCTGTTCAACTGTACGCTTTCTGCGTATGATGTCAACTATAGTGAATATTAGGCTCAAAAGAGCTACGTTGAGAAACGTTAGCTTTGCGGCGGCACTGATATCCGACTCCGAAAGCGTGATCTCAAGTGACAACGAGAGCATCGACACGAAAAGCATCGTACAGCAAGTGATAACGAACGCAACCAAAAGGAAGAACACGAAATAGTGATTCAAAAATTTCAATACATTCTTTACAATACTACCCTTTTTCATTTTATCACCGCCTTATACCCAAGTCCGTGAACAGTTTTTATCTCGAAATCATCGCAGTTCGAAAGCTTTGAGCGCAGCTTTGTCATATATACGTCGACCGCACGCGGCGCGGTCTCGCTGTCCGCATCCCAAAACTCATCGAGAAGCTGTGTTCGGGTGAACGTCTTTTTGGGATAGCTGAGCAATTTATACAATATACCGAACTCTCGGATCGTCAACGATATCTCCTCACCGTTCAGATATGCCGTATGCTCATCGGCATCCATCACGAAGCTGCCGATCTCGAGCTTACGCGAGGAGGCTATTTTTGCGCGTCGTAGCAGTGCGCCTATCCGCAAAAAAAGCTCGTCGAGATCGATCGGCTTGACCATATAGTCATCCACACCGATGCGAAAGCCTCGTTGCTTCGAAACGATGTCGTCTCTTGCGGTCATAAAGAGTATCGGGATATCCTCATACGTCTCTCGGACCGTCTTCGCAAATTCAAACCCGTCGACGACGGGCATCATAATATCGGAAACGATGAGGTCGAATACGTTCTCATAGAGCGCATCATACGCTTCGTTGGCATCCAAGCAGCCAAAAGCCTCATATCCGTTATGATCGAGAAACGAGCAGACTGTTTTGTTAAGCTCCTTATCGTCCTCTACGACCAATATTTTAAACATCTCTTTTTGCCTCCGTCACACCTTGATATTTTTATTATACCACTCAAATGTTAAAGTTTTGTTTCTGTTTTTATAATATATCCAAATATCTCCCGAGTCAATAGTATCCACAAAAAAGCAACGCTCTTATGCGTAGTGCCCTTAAGGACACTACGCAGCGATATAAATCCCTTACGGGATTTGCGATATACGCCTACGGCGTTCGATATGTGCTGACGCACTCGATATGTTTGCTTCGCAAACGAGGGATTTATCTCATATCGAATTGGCGCAAAGCGGCAATATATCGAGCCTGAGCGTAGCGAAGGCATATCGAGTCAACAGAGTTGACATATCGACAAAAGAAAAAACAAGAGCAAGAATAGAAGGATTCTTTCCTTTTACTCTTGCTCTTTCTGTTTGTAATAGGGGGTTGAACTTAGCCAATACTTGCGTTTGACCGGTCAAATGCGATGCTCGCACTTAGTGGTATTTTTATAATTCTCCGTTAAGGACATCACGCTATGCTTTTTTTATTTTTCCATTATTTTTCGCTGAGGGCGATTATCTTATCCGCATATTTTTTGCGGCGTGAGCCGAGAATGCCTTTATAGATCGGGTAGTTTACTATTGCCAAGATCATTCCGACGACACCTATGATGATGCCGCAGAGCATCGGGTTTTGGATGCCTACCGTTTCGGATATATCCGTCATCACGAGGCTCATTCCCGCACCCATAATGATCGCGCTGATGCTTCCGAAGATATATGCGAACACGTTTGCGGGGCGTTTTACCTTTTTATCGAGAGCCTTCAGCTCATCGAGTGCGCTATGCTGTTTTTCAATATACTGTGTTTTTATTTTTTGCACGAGAAATTCTTGATCGTTTTTGTTCATTTTATTACCTCTTTCCACACACTTAATTTTACTTCTTTTCGCCGGAAAGCCTTTTTTTCGCTTCCTCGACTGTTTCGCCTTCTTTTTTGAAGAGCTTTTCGACACACTTGTCAGTCACCTTTTCAAACCCCTCAACGACACCGTTTTCTATCTTCTTATATCCGTCTACGACACCGTTTTCTATCTTCTTGTAGCCCTCGACTACCTTTTATGCTATCTTTTCGTTTGCTTCAACTATTTTTGACATTTCTTTGTTCTCCTTCGTTTCATTTTGTGAGCTCATTATAGATGTTTAATATTTACGAAATTTTTAGGAAATGTTTATTTTTTGTTAAAATTAAAAACAGTGTAGAAAAAATCGTGTTGTTCTTAGCGGAGAATTATAAAAATACCACTAAGTGCGAGCATCGCCTTTGACGAGTCAAATGCAAATGGGCTAAGCCCAAACCCTTATAACAAGAAGAAAGAGCACACACGCAAGGAGTAAACCTTATGTGTATGCTCTTTTTCTGCCGGTGAAGTTTTTGCTTTCGCAAAAGTGAAGTTGTGCAGATGCAGGACATCCGGCACAGTGAAGTTGCTCGCCAAGGCTCGCAGTGAAGTTAAGTTTGCCCATCACTTCGCCGTTAGGCGAAA
>JAFSCS010000030.1 GCA_017436675.1 Clostridia bacterium
ATGCGGGACTCCAAAAACGCACAAAAAAAGAGCTCCCGAAAAATTATCGGGAGTCCCTCATCAAAAAAATAATTAAAAAATCTTTGAAAGATTCCAAAGAAAACTTTCTATAGAAAGTTGTCTTTGGTCGCCGAAGGCATATCAAACAAGATCGTTGTCACGCAGGTATTTCATACTGCGTTCGATATCCGCAAGTCCGTTCGGGGTGGGGTTGTCGTTCTCGACGATGAGCCATTCAAACCCGAGCTCTTCCGCGGTTTTCACGACTGTTTTGAGGTCGTTGTCACCCTCGCCGAGCGCACGCGGTCCGCCGCCGACACCGTCTTTGATGTGGAGCGTCACGAGCTTTTCGCTGTTTTGGAGCAAAAACTCACGTGTGTTTATCCCTGCATAGTGGCTCCAATAGGTGTCTATCTGTAAATATGCGCCGTTTTTGATAACGTCGATCGGGAGCCTGCCCGATTCGAGAGCGGTGAACTCGGAATAGTGGGTGTGGTAGTAGAACTTAACGCCCTTTTCCTTTCCGTATTTGTTCGCCCACGCGAAAATGAGGTCAATTTTTTCTGCATCAGCATCAGTGCTGTGCGGTGCACCGCCGATACCGATCTCTGTCGTTCCGAGCGTCTTGTGGAATTCGATCGTCTCGTCGATCTTGTCGGGCAAAAACGACGCTATCGACGTGTGCGTGCCGACACATACGAGCCCTGCATCATCGAGCCCCTTTTTGATCGTTTCGGCGTCAAGTCCGTAGAATCCCGCAAACTCGACACCGTCATATCCGAGCGCCTTTATCTTCGGGAATATCGCGAGCAGTCCTTCACCCGTTTTGATATCGTCGCGAAGCGTGTATAATTCAACAGCGTATTTCATAATAAAAATATCCTTTCCGCTAACTTATACCGATATTGTATCACCAATACCGCCCCAAGTCAATGGAAAGGATGAATTATTTTATAATATACTCAAAAAGATCGAAGCGAGTTATACCGATGCCTTTTAACAGCGCAATACTGCTTTGCCTCTTTTCCTCGTCGTTGTATCGAGGTATCAAAGGCAGCCTCACGAGTATGCGCTCGCTTCCGACGAGCGATAGAAGCATCTTCAGGTTTTCGAGCACGAGCGAGTTGTCCTTTCCCGTGTATGCGCGGTATATCTCGCCGTCCGTGTCCTTCACGTCAACGATAAACTCGTCGCAAGCTTTTGCGGCAATAAGTACGTTTTCCGTCGGCACGCCTAGGCACGTTTCCGCGCAGATCCGCCATCTGTCACCGCAAAGCGAACGAAATCCACGAATAAATTCGACGTGCATGAGCGGTTCTCCGCCACCGAACGTCACCCCGCCACCCGTAGCCACGAAATAGAGGTCGTCGACGACCACCTTCGAATAAAGCTCAGCAGGTGTGAGCAGTGTGTATTTTTTGTCGTCGGAGAAGCACCTCGGGTTGAGACAGTATTTGCACCTCAGCGGACAGCCGTAGAACCCAACCAGCGTTGTCACTCCTTGCCCGTCGGTCGCAAGTCTGTGACGGGAGATCCACAGTATCGGTGAAGCCTTCTCGCCCATCATTGTTCCTCTTTCGAGGATTCGGTTATCTCGAACGATTCGATGTATCCGTTTTTGTCATAGGTCAATTCGATGAAGCATTCCTTTTCGCTCGGGATCAAATATCTGCCGTCCTCGTTCGGCTCACCCCAACGGCTGAGAATGTCCTCCATATGTATCCCAAGCAAAATGGAGGAAAGAGTTTCAATATCGTCAATATAAGTCGCGACAGCGTTAAGCGTCGGAGCAACAGGCATATCGCCCATAAGCAAGCTTTCAAAGCTTTCGGGCTGCGCTCCGGGGAGCAAGCTCTCGTCACCGCTGTTCGAGCTCTCGGTGAACGAATGCATAGGCTCACCCATAACCTCTTCGCTCGGAAGAAGATCACAGCTCGCCAAATTGAGCGCAACGACCGTGCTTATTCCCGCGAGGATAACCTTTTTCCCCTTTTTGCGTCTGTTCTCAAGCTCACGCTCGAGATATCTCAGTTCTGCCTCGCATTTCGGACACGTGCCGAGACAATCACCCTTGTGGCGACATTCCTCAACTAAAAGCTCGATATCGTTTTGCTTCGCGATCTCACGCCTTATCTCTTTCAGAATTCGGCATTTTTCTTTTCCGTAAAACATCTCTTTTCCTCCTTTTTGCTCGTTTATCATTATAGTCAAACAAAACCCAAAAAATCCTCACTTTTCAGTGAGAATTTTTTTAGATCAGTATTTTTCAAAGGCAGGGACGTCCATCGCCTTCAATTCACTTGCCCATTCCATCAAAAGCTCGGGGTCATATTTCGGCACGGGCACGTCAACGAATCTGCATTTCACAAACGGCTTCTTTTCGCGAAGCGAATCGAGAACAGCCTTGTGTCCGCTGATTATGTAGAAATTGTTGTCGGCGGATGCAACACATATCTCGTCGGAGTCGTCGTATTTTTCAAGCGTTGGGATAAGCCGTCCGCCGTAGAAATACGCGGTGTGCTTCGCACCACTTTCATATTCCGCCTTGATCACGTCGGCGATCTCCTCGGGAGAAGCGACAGTTGTGTCGATGATGAGGTCATAGTTGTTCATATTGAATATCTCGACGTTGTAGAGCTGCTTGTAGCGGAAGTTCTCGCTCTTTTTGCGTTCGAGCATATTTCTCACCGCTTCGCCGACGGAGGTGAAAGTTTCAACGTCACGTTCGTCGTTGAAGATACGGCTTGCCGAGACCTCGGGTGCGGTAGACAGATATATTTTGAACGTATCGCGAACGAAATGCCAAGCCATTCTCGAGTCGATGATTAGGTTCTTGTCAACGTCGGAAAGCGCAATAAGTCCGTTGTCGATCTCGTTGTCGATCTCGGGGTGACTTTCCATATATTTGTTGAGCTCAACGACTGTCATTCCTTTTTCCTTCGCGATCTGGCGAATGATAGTACCCGTCGAATATTTTTCGACTCCGAGCGAATCGCAAAGCAGCTTGCAGACCGTCGTCTTTCCGCTTCCCAAATCTCCTGTAAGTGATATCTTCACGTCCTTGTCCCCCAAAATTTAGTCCTTTATTCCCAATTCGATGAGTGCCTTCGCACATTTTTCAACGTTGGTGAGCGCATCGTTCGATTCGTATTCAACGATCGCATATTTGCAAACGCCCGATCTTTTCGTGATATCGATGACCTTTTTCCAATCGATGCTGTCCTCTCCGATAGGGGAGACGTAGCCCGTTGTCAAGGAAAACGGCTTATAGTGAACGGTAGCGCCGCGATGAGCGTATTTTTCATATTCGGGTATCGGGTCCATACCTGCATTGTAGCAGTTGCCGAGGTCGAGCTGCATCACGAGCTCGTCGGATGTGTTCTCACCGTAGAGCTTCCAACCCCAATTTCCGTCATCAAGGATCGTATGCTCTCTGCCGTGGCTGTGGAAGCCGAACATCATACCGTGGGATCTAACCTTTTCGTTCAACGCTTGGAGCTTCTCGCAAGTAGCAAGCCAAGATTGCGTCGTTTCCGTCATCTCGTGAGGAAGCATCGGCACGATAATGAATTTGTTGCCGAGGATCTTGTTGTACTCAATGGTCTTTTCAAAGTTCTCGTCACTGAGCCAATCATAAAGCGTGTGATAACCGCAGCAAACGAGCCCCGCATCATCGATCATCTTTTTTACTTCTTCGGCAGGCGTGTCCATACCGCCGAACATCTCGACTGCATCATATCCGATCCTTTTTACTTCCTTGAGGGTGTTCGCCTTGTCGGCAAAATAAATATCTCTGATCGAGTATATTTGTAATCCCAAAACTGTTTTCATAAGCTTTTCCTTTCTTATAACACGTCATCCGGTTCTTTTATTAATGCAACGGGTGAGTTGACCGCTGCAACGTCAAGTGAAACTTCGTCTCCAAACCCTGCGCTTTCGAGCAGCTCCTTCGCCGAGGAGAGCGCAAGCTCGGGTGTGTTGTTCTCTCGGCTCAGGTGCGCGAGAAGTATATTTTTGCATCCGCACGCGGCAAGAGTCGGCAAAAACCGAGCGCAATCCTCGTTCGAGAGGTGACCTCTCGAGCCGAGTATCCTCATTTTGAGGCTTTGCGGATACGGTCCGTTTTTGAGCATCGCTTTGTCGTGGTTCGATTCAATAACGACAAAGCGGCATCCGCAAAGCGTGTCGACCACCTCGTCGGAGAGATTTCCGATGTCGGTCGCATATCCGAGCTCCTCGCCCGAGGAAAGCGTTATGCGGTAGCAAACACTGTCCGCGCTGTCGTGCGGAGTTTTCGCACTCCTTACCGTCAGACCGCCGATCTTGACACATCCGCCGACGTCCATTATTCGAATATTCTCCCTTGCGGGAACGATAGAGTTGCAGATACACCTTGCGGTGTCGATCGTACAAACGACGGGGATGGGGTATTTTTTACATATAGTTTCGAGCCCTTTGATGTGATCACTGTGCTCGTGAGTGATGAATATTGCTTTTATATTTCCAAGCGAGGTGCCGAGACGGGTCAGCGATTCGCCGATCGCCCTGCACGACGCTCCAACGTCAATGAGTATTTCGTCCTCGCCATCCTTGAGGTAGAAGCAGTTGCCACCCGACGAGGAGAAAAGAGTATATGCCTTTGCCGTGGGTAACGACTCCTTTCGTTTATGAATAGAGCAGATTGAAAACTATCTGCGGAAGCGAGTATCCGAACGACGAGAGCATCACGTCGAGAAGCACCGAGAAGATAAGCGGAAGCGCGAGCAGAGCGCAAAGAGTTGCGAGATTTTGTCTTCTTTGCTCGGTCGGATCGTCGCTTTTCGGCTGCTTTTCGAAGCCTCGGTTGAGTATCGTGAACGCCACGATGAGTATTGATGCAACGATAATATACGCCATCAATATGCCGACGTCATATGGAACGCAGAGCATCAGATATACCGACATCGAGATGACGGTCCAAACGATGAGTAAAAGAAGCTTCTTTTTGTTAGTCATTCAGAGCCCCTCATCCGATGATCTTGTCGAACTCGACCTTACAAGCACCATAGAAGCGAACGGACAGAACTCTGCATTTGTCCTCGCCGAATACGGCATCCATCTTTTTCTTGTATACGTCTACGTTCTCGTTTTTGACGAACGCTTGGATCGTTCCGGCAAATCCACCGCCGTGAACGCGCGATACCTCACCCTCGGAGAGCGCGAGCGCAAGAGAGAGCCCTTGCTCACGAACGTTTGCGGTAGTATATACGTTTTGGAGATATTTGAACGAGGAGCTTCCCGAAGCGAGAATGACCTCGAAGAATTTTTCGATATTGCCTTCGTCAAAGGCGGAAACGATGCTGTCAACACGTTTGTTCTCGTTAAAGAAATGGATCGCGCGAAGCACGGCTCTGTCGCCTGCTTTTTCGCGGAGCACGGGTATATTTTCGACAAATTCAGCCTCGTCGACCTCACGAAGCACGTCCTTGCCCATAAGACGAGCAACAGTCTTCATCTCTGCGGGCACGGAAGCATAGTCGGGAGTCAGGTCGGCGTGGTTTCCGCCCGTATCAACGATACAGAGCGAGTAACCGTAGTCGGAGAGCGTTTTCTCAAATTTGCGAACGACGGGATCTTTCGGATCGGCAAAGTCGATCGTGATAAATCCGCCGACGGCACAAGCGGTCTGGTCCATCAGTCCGCATGGCTTTCCGAAGAATATGTTCTCAGCCTTTTGAGAGGCTTTTGCTATCTCAACGGCGCTGACGGCACCGTCGTTGTAGAAATAGTTTTCAATAGTACCGACCAATACCTCGAACGCGGCAGACGAGGAAAGTCCGCTGCCTCTGAGCACGTCGGACGACGCGTATGCATAGAACGCACCGACTTTTTTACCATAGTCCTCCATAACGGAGCACATACCCGTGATAACGGATTCGGGACTGCCGTTGCGAACGGAATCGGGATCTCTGTTGAACGCATCGGCGTTTATCTCGCCATATCCTACGGAATAGAGCTTGATCTTGCTGCCGCCCATCTTTGAGGCAACGGCAACGACGTCGAGATCGATCGCCGCGGCAACGACCTTTCCGTAGTTGTGGTCGGTGTGGTTACCGCATATCTCGCTTCTTCCGGGGACGGAGAAGATCGAGCAATCGAGATCACCATAGTTTTTGAGAAATCCGTCCATAATGCCGAGATATCTCTCTCTTTGGCGCGGAACTGCGTTTTCGCCATAGAGCTTTTCGAGCGTTTTGTCGAGTTCACCTTGGCGAGTTTTTTCTATCATCAAGCTTACGTTCATACACATAGCCATCCTTATAATAATATATGAGTACATTATACCAAAAAAACGAAAAAAGTCAACGAAATACTACCATGTTAGCAGAAAAAAACATAAAAAGAGCAAATAATATATTGACAAGCATCTTTAATATGCACTGATAACATAAGGGCTGCGTTTGACACGATTTCTATTGGACAAAGGGTGCGCCGTTTGGCAACGCCGACAGACTTGAGAAATAACAACAAAAATGCTTTCCGATAAGGTTGAGGTTCTTAGCGGAGAATTTGTAGCTATACAAAGGAGCAAGCATCGCGTTTGACCGGTCAAACGCAAGTATTGGTTAAGCCCAAACCCTTATAACAAGCAGAAAGAGAGAACAAATCGGTCAGTAGCCGAAATGTCCTCTCTTTTTTGTTAGTGAAGTTTTTGCTAACGCAAAAGTGAAGTTGCTACGCAGTGAAGTTCGTGCTACGCACAAGTGAAGTTAAGTTTGCCCATCACTTCGCCGTTAGGCGAAACTTCACTCACAAAGTGAACTTCACTATCGAAGATAACTTCACTTGCCCATAAGGGCAAACTTAGTTATGCGTGTTCTCCGTTAAGGACAACACGCATATCGGAAAGCATTTTTCTATTCGTTTTCTTTTTTCTTTTCGGAGTCACGGATGAGACGAGCGAAGATACAGTATATTGCGGCGACGAGCGGTGTCGCGTTGAAGCCGTCGGCGAGGTTGATCGCCGTCAGCGTCTTTTTCGGTGTCAGCTCAAGCGTGAACTTTCCGACGAGATATTTCGTGAGGTATTTGTCGTCGGTTATCGTTTTTAGCGCATCGGTGATGTCAGGGTTTTTGAGTAGCTCGATATCCTTCACCTCGTCGAGAGCGTCAAGTATCGCATCGTTGAATTCCGAGAGCGAATATGGGATGAGCGGCGAGATGCCGAACACCTTTCCCGTTATCTCCGCGGCGGCGTATATCCAGCCGTTTTTGTGCAGCGGAGATCTTGCGATGCGCCGTTTTATGAGCCCTATCGCCGAGTCTGCGACGAAATTTTCCGCGATGTTGTTGCTCTTGAATTTTCCGCATATCTTTGCGACGAGCGATGTGAATTTTCGTTTATATCGGTCGAAATCATCGGGAAAATAGGTATATTCATCGCCGACAAGTCCGCCGAGCAGCTTCATTGTGTCGAGGTATCCGCGTGCCATATTGACCTTTGACACGTCGGGATCGAACATCAGAAGAAAGCCGAGGTCGTCACGCGGTACTATTTTGGTTATTTTTATATCCTTCGGATCGGGCTGACGCACTCCGATGCTGTTCAGCGGGATCACTATCGCCTCGGTCGCACCCATCTGCTTCGCGAGAGATATCGGGATGACGTCATAAAATCCGCCGTCGATATAATGCTTGTCGTCGATAACGATGCTCTTCATCGCGGGGAACACCGCGCTTGAAGCTAATAGGTAGTCGATAAATTTCTCCTTCGGGATATCGCTTTTCGTCAGATATACGGGCTTCATCGTCTGAAGCTGGACCACAACAAGTCCGAAATCTATCTTTGAATCATACACCGCGTCGACGTCGAGCGTTTCCTCGAGCAGTTTGCGAAGCGGTGTTTGGTCGATGCTTCCGCTTTTCACGGTCTTTTCGATGAGGCTCACGATCGCGTCGCGAGGAGTTTTTAGAAGCTCGATCGTTTCTTTGTCGTAATCGAGCACCATATCGGTCGTCACTCTTGACCAAAGCTCGAACGCCGTGTCGAGCGATGCGTTCTCACAAGCGAAGAAAGCACCGTTGAGTGAGCCGACGGACGTACCGACGACGATGTCAAATTCGTATCCGAGCTCATAAAGTGCCGAGACAGCTCCGACCTGATAGGCTCCCCTTGAGCCGCCACCGCCGAGCACGAGCGCACGTTTTTCTTTTGCTACGTTATCCATTTCTAACCCCCGTTGTGTTGAAAATAACAGTATGGTCTTATTTTACATTATTTTTCCCAAAAAATCAAACCACAGTATTGAAAAAATGAGATATTTTTTGTATAATCATATCAGTAAAGAAAAGAACGTCGGAGAAAATGAGAAATACTGCATCAAAAAATATGGCGCTCGCCTCGATATGCGCCGCAATGAGCACAACCTTGCTCACGCTTGGGTTCTATCTTGGCGTCGGCGATTTTATATGGTATTTTGCCGCATCCTTCGCGTTTATCCCGCTTTTGTGTAAGCGGATGCTTCGCGAGAGCGTTATCGCATTTTTCACGGCGACGACGCTGAGCCTGTCGCTTTGCGGATTTAACTACGTTTTCGTGCTTCCGTTCGCAGCCCTTTTCGGCTACTATCCGATGATGTACTGTTATTTCGCGCTGAAGATAAAGCGCGGCTTCGTTCGGAAGGCGTTGAAGCTTCTCGTTTTTGAGATCGGTATGTTTTTGATGTGGCGGTATACGTACTTGTTCGTCGGCGAAACGGAGTTTTTGGAAAAATATATGCTTCCGATCCTGCTTGGAGTCGGCGTGGTGCTTTTCTTTATGTATGATCTGATCATAATGCGGCTCATCTTCATTTGTAATCATTATATGCATAAATTGGAGAAAAAGAAATGAAGATACGAAGATATTTCGCGAGCGTGTTCGTTGAGCCCGATGCATACGAAGCGGTAAGAGCGCTGAAGCGAGGCGACGAGCTGACGGTGAAGCGGATCGGTTGGAGCGTGTCGGTATTTTTCGGAGACAGAGCGATCGGGAACGTCCGCGGGACTAAAAGACCGCTTGTGAACGCGCTTTTGGAGTTCGAGCCGAAATGCGTGGCGACGTTTTTTAATATGAACGAAAAAGAAGGAGTAATGCTCGTCAGAGTGAAGACAAACGACGAGCTGTATAAATAATGTTTCAATTGCTTGACTATGCGAAATCGCTTTTGAGCGAGGATATCCCGCGCGACGGTGTTCTCGTCGACTTTACGATGGGGAACGGCCATGATACCCTCTATCTTTCGGGACTTGTTCCCGAGGGAAAGGTGTATGCGTTTGACGTTCAGGAGATGGCGCTCGTGAATACGAGAAAGCTTCTCGACGAGAACGGAAGAAGCAACGTGACATTGATAAAGGACAGCCACGAGCATATATTGGAATACGTGAAAGAGGAGATCGACGGTGGGATGTTCAACCTCGGATATCTCCCCGGAAGCGACAAGGTCATCCACACGATGAGAAGGAGCACCGAGCTTGCTGTGAACGGCGCGCTCGAGCGGCTCAAAAAGGGCGGACATCTCGTCATTTCGGTCTATCCGGGACACGACGAGGGACGGCTCGAGGGAGAGCTGCTTCTCGATATGCTGTCAAAGCTCGATCGAAAAAAATTCTGCGCGATGAATTTTAGGATCCTCAACGCCGCAGACTCACCGTTTGTTATCGCAATAGAAAAATATAAAAAATAAAAGAGGAAACGAAGATGAAAAAGATCATTTCAGCAGCTTTGTGTGTTGTGTTCCTTTTGAGCTCGTGCGTAGCGGTGCTCGGAGTGTCAGACGGCGGCATCAAGTCGCTCGAGGACGTCGGACTCGAATACAGCGAGAAGGAATATACCGATAAAGCGGGAAAAAAGGGGAAGACGTATACCTTCGAATACGATCCGAAAACGAGTGACGTCCAACCCTATGTGTTCAACTATAATGCAGGCTGGGGCTCGAAGGTGCTTACCTCTGCGAACGCGGTCGCCGCAAAGGGCTACAACGTGCTCGGCGGTGTCAACGGTGACTTCTTCTCGATGAGCAGCGGCTCGTACGGTGTGCTTGTCGGACTTGGTATGTATATCGCCGACGGAAGAATACATCAGACCGCAGTCGGCGCATCGGGTAAGGTCATGGTGTTCGACAGCGACGGAAAAGCGACGATCGTCGATTCGAAGCTCAAATACGATATGTTTATCAACGGTGAAAAATGGACCGAGGCAAATTCGTGTCCGCTCACATTTATCAATAAAAGAAGCGATACTTGGCAAAACGGCATCTATCTTTGGGATAGCTGCTGCGGTAATAAAACAGACTCAACTCTTCCCGGACTTGAGATAGTTTGCGAAAAGCTTGACAATACCGAAATTTCAGCAGGAAAAACGTGTAGCGCGAAGGTCGTTGACGTCAGAATCGACTCCTTTAAGTCCGAATTTGGCCCGAACCAGTTCGTGCTCTACATAAAGAACGGCTCGAGCTACCAAAACAAAGCGAAAACGATCAAGGTCGGTGACGTTATCGATATCGCGGTCGAGGAGACCATCGCGGCGTCGAGAGAAGCGATGTATAACGCAAATTCTTGCATCAGCCTTCTCTATCAGCTCATCGAAAAGGGCAAGGTGGTAAGCCTCACCCAGATCCCCGCGTATACTACCGAAAGACCTCGTACGGGTATCGGCGTTAAGGCGGACGGAAGCATCGTCGTTATCGCCGCTGACGGTGACGGCGCAGGAGCGGGCGGATCGGCAGGTATGACCGCCGCAACCTTTGCACAACAGTTCTTGGATGCAGGATGTGAATATGCGTTCAACCTCGACGGAGGCGGCTCGACGACTGTAGTTGTGAACGACAACGGCACACTCGGTGACGTGTTTACCCAAAACCGTGCCGTAGGTAACGCGCTCCTTTTCGTCGAGCGTAAGGATAGCGACGCTATCGATAGCGCACTCGCTTCCAAGCTTGACAGCTTGATGGATACGGTGACGGACAAAATGATGAAAGAAAACGCCGCTATCAAAACGGCGTACGATAACGCGAGATCGCTTTTGAAGAAGGATAAAGCGATGGACGGCGATTACAGAGATGCAATATATATGCTCAATCAAGCTATCGGCGCAAAGACTAAGCTTGAGAGCCTCGTTGAGTCGGTATATGAGCTCGATCCGAAGAAATATACCTTGACCTCGTGGAATTTGATAAAGACGAGCCTTGCGGAAGCGAAAAAGGTGCTCGAAAACTCGAAATCCACAACGGCAGATTATAACTCCGCATATTTTGCACTCGCGGGCGCTGTCTCGAGCGAGGGCGACCTTTCGATGAACGTTTCGAGAGGGAAGAAGTATACTCGCACAAAGGTTTGGAACGGCAACTATGCCGACGATTACTATACAGAGTTGACCGACGGCGGATACGGTGCAGTCGACTATGGCGTACACTGGACGGGATTTCATTCGAGCTTGAAGGAAAGCGACGGATTTTTCAAGGTGACGATCGACCTCGGCGAGAAATATGAAGGACTCAGCAAGGTGAATATCCAATTTCTCTCCGACGTAGGCGCAGGCGTTGATATCTCCCCCGACGTCCGCATCCTCGTCTCCGACAAAGCGACGAGCGGGTTCGTTGAGGTGGCGAAGGATACCTCGCTCAAAGCGAGAAAGGATGACGCGGGAAGCTGGATACGCGAGCTCATCGATGCGGAATTCGACCTCGGTGACGTTAGCGGAAGATACGTTCAGATCAAGATCAAGTCTCTCGGATCGTTCAACTTCTTGTCCGAGATAGACGTCTATATGTCTCGTACACTCAACAGCGACCCCGTTACCGACGATCATAAGGACCTCGATAAGATCGTAGATACCTCGAAGCCCGAGGATGAGAGCAAAGCTCCCGAAACGAGCGAGCCCGAGGATGAAAGCGTAGCTCCCGAAACGAGCGAGCCCGAGGACGAAAGCAAAGCACCCGAAACGAGCGAGCCCGAGGACGAAAGCGTAGCTCCCGAAACGAGCAAGCCCGAGGATGAGAGCGTAGCTCCCGAAACGAGCGAGCCCGAGGATGAAAGCAAAGCTCCCGAAACGAGCGAGCCCGAGGATGAAAGCGTAGCGCTCGAAGAAAGTGAAGCGCCGACAGTCAGCGAAGACGAAAAGAATGACGGCGGGGGCAAGACTTGGATCATCGTCATTGCCGTAGTTGCAGTGGTCGCGGCGGTCGTTTCTGTGATCGTTTTCAGAAAAAAGAAGTAATTGATATAATAACATAAAATAATAAAAAAATCACCGACGAAAGTCGGTGATTTTTTCGTGCTGAATCCCCCCACAGAAAACAGCACACCCACATCAACAAATGTTGATTTGAAGAAAGGTTTTGACTATGAAAACACTTTTCATTGCAGGAATAGTATAGCAAACATTTTTCACAATGTCAAGGATTTGGGCAAAAAGTTTACAGTTTGTTCATATTTACAGTATCCCAAGGGCAGAAATAAGGCTTTCGTCCTTGAACTCGGTGATAAAAAGCGTCGTTTCGGCGAGAGCAAGAGAGAATTCGTACTCGTTGTTTTCTTTTGATGCAGTGGATAGCTTTGAGATCGCGAGGTCGAGCCCTTCGATCTCGCGCGTGTGCGTGAGTAACGAAAGTATCCTTTTGCCGCGCTCCCAGGTCTCGCCGAGCAAAGAGACGGTCTCGTTCCTTTCACCAATCGATCCGTCCTCAAGCACTGCGGTCAACGATAACATCTCCTCAAGAACGGAGCGTTGATAAAGCTCGCTGAGAACGATAACTCCCAATAGTATTATTAATATAATGATACCCAAAATCAGCTTCTTCATTTTTTCTTCCTCTTTTTCAACCTCACGTTTGAGTGTCCGTTGTCGTCGACGGTCATATACAGTATCTCGTCCGGCGAGGTGCCGCTTTGCCTCAGCTTTGCGAACAGCCATCCGATGCTCTTGCCCGATCCGCGAAGCGCATCCTCGTTGACCGCACCGTCAATTATGACGGGGTGAGCGATGCCTTCGTTTTTGACGTTAATTCCAAGATCCGTCGGAGTGAGAGTCCTGTAGCGTGAGAACGGGATCAAGCTCAGCTTTCCGCTCGGCTCGAAAATAATATATTCTATCTCCTTGATGTCGGCGTAGCCCTGTATCCTCAATTCCGAAAAAAGCTCGTCCATCGTGACGTGAGTGGCGTCGAGTGATTCCTCGTTGACCTTGCCGCGCGACATCAGTATTATCGGACTGCCTGCGATAAAACGGCGAATGCGACGCGACCGAGTGCAGACGTAAGACATTATCAGCTCAAACGACGTCAGCGCGAGTGCGGGGACTATCCCGTGCAAAAGAGGGATGTCAGGGTCGGTTATCGGCACGACCGCAATGTCGGAAAGCATCAGCGCAATAATAAGCTCCGTTATCTGAAGCTCGCCGAGCTGCCGTTTTCCCATAAGCCTCATCAGCAGCGTTAGGAGAAAATAAAAGATAAAAGTCCTGATAAATAAAACAGACAAAAAGCTCACCTCGATCCGTACGTTATATGATTAACAGAAATTGGTAATTGTATTCATTTTTTGTGCATTGTGGACATTTTGGACAACGAAAAAGCGAAAAAAAGGGAAAAAGATGGTGAAAAAAACGGAAAAAAGTGTTGACAAAGTGCATTTAATGTGTTATTATATTTAGGCTGTCTGCGAGAGATCAGCAGCACAAAGGACCTTGAAAATTGAACAACAACGACAAATTTTTGTATACAAAAAGATTTGTGCGAACCAAGAAAATTCTTTAAGTAAGTAAAGAGCAAAAAGAGAAAACTCGATTTTATTGAAGTTTCCTTTAGGGGAACAG
>JAFSCS010000031.1 GCA_017436675.1 Clostridia bacterium
AACAGAAAGAGCAAGAGTAAAAGGAAAGAATCCTTCTATTCTTGCTCTTGTTTTTTCTTTTGTCGATATGTCAACTCTGTTGACTCGATATGCCTTCGCTACGCTCAGGCTCGATATATTGTCGCTCCGCTCCAATTCGATATGAGATAAATCCCTCGTTATCGAGTGCGTCAGCACATATCGAACGCCGTAGGCGTATATCGAAAATCCCGCAAGGGATTTATCTCGATGCGTGTTCTCCGTTAAGGATAACACGCTAAGCTCTGCCTTTATCATTCTCCGATCCCCTTAGAAGCTAAAAAAAGGCGTAAAAAAAGACCCTGCGGTAGGTCTTTTTTTACAAAGAAAAAGGGGGGTATATTAATCAAAGTCGAAAATGCAAATTAAAAAATTTAGGAAATTCAATATTTATTTCCTTTTTACACTTGAATTATATCACAAAATAAGTTATAATGCAAATAACTTTTAAGGCGTTTAGTTATAACTTTTTGGAATATAGTGCGGGCGTTATCTTTCCGGAAATTGCAACCCCTACACCCGCACCACGAAATTTAAATTAAAAATGGGACCCGACCCATTTTTGCTCGCAAAGCGAACACATTTAAATTTAGAACAAGCGAGGATCGAGGCGTGCGGGCGTTATGGTTACAAAACCGATGCCTATAGCCCGCTATGGAAAGGAAGATATTATGAGAATTGAGCTTTTGAGAAGGTTTATCGTGATAGCAGAGGAGCTGAATTTAACTACCGCTGCTGCGAAGCTTTTCGTTGCGCAGCCGCTTCTCTCAAAGCAGCTGAAGCAGCTTGAGGAGGAGTATGGAACGAAGCTGATCAACAGAACGACGACGAGTATGACCTTGACGCCCGAGGGCGAGGTCTTGTATGAACGTGCGAAGCTGATCTGTGAGATCGACTCACAGACGAGAAATGATTTATCTATAAACAGAAGACGCGGAAACCGTGTTTTGCGCTTGGCGTTACCTCCGTTTGTCGCAACGTCGTTTTTCGGCGGAAAAGGTAAGGAGTTTTTGGACAAATACCCGTTTTTGCGTTTAAACGTGCTTGAGGGCGGAGCGTTCAACACGGTCCAACACCTGAAGATCGGTGTTGCCGACGTTGTCGTAACTCATACCTCCGAGTCTTTTCTCGGCGAGGTCGAATCGTTTTACTCGCGCAAGGTGAGCTTTATCCTCGCATATTCGAAGGAGGAGTTCCCCGAATTTTGCGGAAGGGAAGTCGTATCGACGCGCGACCTCGTGGACGTGCCGCTTTACGTCTGCAGCCGCTTTGCTTCGCTTTTGCACGCATCCGAGCTTTCACGAAATCTGCATTTCAACATCACCTGCACGACCAACGTACTGCTGACGGGTGTTAAGCTCGTTGAAAACGGATATGCCGTCGGCTTATTTCCGAGCTACGTATATCCGCAGCTGAAGGAGAAGAGCGATCTCGGTCTTTGCTTTATCGACGACGAGCATCTTTCGATCGAGATGCACGTTTTGATGGCGTCAAGCAAAGAGCCGGACGATATGCTGATGGATCTGATATACACTCTCAGCGAGTCACTTGACGAGCTGATCGACAGGGAGGAAGCTGATGATGACGCTTGAGACCGCAAGAACAAACAAAGATATCCATGCGATGAAAAAGCTCTATCTCGAGGCGTTCCCGCGTGAGGAACGGAAGCCGTTTTGGTTGATGAGAAAAAAGGTGAAAACGAAAGAGATGGAGATGCTCTCAATAAAGGACGGGGATGAGTTTCTCGGACTTATGATTACGATCCCGCGCTCCGACGCGGTGCTTCTCGATTATTTTGCCGTAGTCCCGGAAAAGCGAGGCGGTGGCATCGGCGAACGTGCCTTGAAGCTTTTCGGCGAGTATTACGAGGGCAAAACGCTCGTCATCGAGATAGAGACACCTAAGGAGGATGCACCGAACAACGACGAACGAAAAAGACGCGAGCGATTCTATCACAGATGCGGGTTTTCGGAGGTCGGAGTCGATATTCTGCTTTTCGGAGTTGAGATGAAGCTGTTGACACTCGGACGTCCGATGGATTACGACGAATATATTTCGTTTTACAGCGAACTGTTCGGAAAAGGAATAATTAATAATATAAAAATGTTGAAAACGGGTTGATTTTTATCGATTGATGTAATATAATGTTAGATAGAGAAATATGGAAAAACGAGGGACTTCGTTATGGAAAAAACATGTAAGAAAATTGGTGTATTGACAAGCGGTGGTGACGCACCGGGTATGAACTGTGCTATCCGTGCAGTGACGAGACTTGCTATCCAAAAGGGCCTTCAAGTCGTTGGTATCTACAACGGATACGACGGATTGCTCAAGGAGAATTTCAAAGAGCTGAAGGAACGCGACGTTTCTTCGATCATGAACCACGGCGGTACTATGCTCTATACATCGCGTTCAGATAGATTTAAATCCACCGAAGGTCTCGAGCAAGCCGCTGAGATCTGCCGTCGTCACGAGATCGACGGTATCGTTACCATCGGTGGTGACGGAACGTTCAGAGGTGCGGCTGACCTTGTTGAGCACGGCGTGCCTTGTATCGGTGTTCCCGGTACTATCGATAACGATATCGCGGTCACCGACGCTACGATCGGCTTCGACACGGCGATGAGCACCGTCGTTGAGCTTGTCGACAAGATACGTGACACCTGCGAAAGCCACGCGAGATGTAACGTCGTTGAGGTTATGGGAAGACGCGCAGGTGATATCGCGATCTCCTCTGCTATCGCAACGGGCGCAACTGCGGCTGTAGTTCGTGAATACAGATTTGACGAGGACGTGCTTTTCGAGAAGATGAGAAAAGCGAAGAAGAACGGAAAACGTAACTTCATCATAATCGTCTCCGAGGGTAAAGGGAAGCACTTCGGTGAAGCACTCGCAGAACAGATCGAGGCTGCTACGGGCATCAACTCCAACTTCGCAAAATTCGCTCACGTTCAAAGAGGCGGCTCGCCTACTCTCGCTGACCGCGTGCTTGCGACACGTATGGGTGCGGCTGCTGTTGAAGAGCTTCTTGCAGGTAACGCAAAACGTGTAATCGCACTCCAAAACACGAAGATCGTTTCCGTTGATATCGCAGAAAGCCAACTCGCCGACGCGATAATGAAGAATACCGCAACGCCCGAGATGTTCGAGAAATTCTCTCCAGAGGTCATCGAAAGATGCAAAGCTCGTGTTGCCGAGGTCGAAGCAAAGAAAAAACAACTCTATGATCTCGTCGATATTATGTCGCTCTGATGACTTCGACGTGACTTAAGAAAACTTTTAGAAAAAGTTTTCTTAAGAATCTTTCAAAACTTTTTGATTGCTTTTCCCCAATGGGTGCTTTGTTGCCCTTTGGGGATTTTCTTTTTTTGTTAATAAGCACCCATTGGGGAAAAGTAGTTAGAAGCTCTAAAGACTCTAAAGAAACTCTTCTAAAGGTTTTCTTTAATCGTCGAAACTACAAGGACAAACAACCAAAAGTTTTAGTCGAGATTATTTGTGTTGAAACATATTCGTCACCACACAATCAAAAGTTTTGGTCGAGCTTTTCCAAAAGCTCGCGGGTGGATGGCTTTTTTGGCGAAGCCAAAATCCAACACTATTTGCTTTGCAAATAGTGTGCGCCCACCAAAATGTGAAGCCTTGGTACGCCACGGCTTTGAAATCGTTTTCAGTCAAGGCGTCGCCTTATGGCGACCATATTTCACGAATTTGAAAAAGACGGCATTTTGCCGTCTTTGTTGTTGTTCATAATGCAAAAGCGCTCATATTTACCACTAAAATGGCTTTTGTTCATAATTTATTCATATTTTGTTCATAATTTGTTTACATTTAAATTTGGCAAAAACTATTGACATTTTGCGGGGGGGTATTATAATGTAATTGAAGAGTAAAGGGTGCTCTTCTTAAAGGAAAAACAAGCACTCGGTAAGTACGGTGCAGTAATATTTTTTTGACTTATAGCCGTACTTTCTTTTTGATGATTTGTTTTCAAGGGACAGGTATGGTTTTTTATTTTTTAAGGAGGAGAGAATGTAATGAAAAAATTTTTAGCATTAATATTTGTCGTTCTTTTGCTTTTTCTAACTGTTTCGCCGACGTTTGCGTTGAGCATAGATCATTTGAACGTTGAAGTTACTGAATCGGAGAAAGAGGAAATAATTGAGTTTTTGAAAAAATATAATGAGTTGATCTTGCTCGGTTATATGTGTGAGGGCTCTTTTGAATATGATGACTCGGTGATGTACGGCACCTCAGAGGAGATCAATATTGAAAGCGATATGTTTCCCGATAACGTTAACGAGTATATTTCAAAAAGATACGAGCAGTATTCGAATGTCGGATATCTTGTCACCGATGAGCGTTTCAACAGTTATGAAGAGCTTTATGACTTAGTATATGAGGTTTTTCTTGAACGGTATTCATATACTCGTTTTCACGAAAAATGTAGGGACGTCTATTATGAGTTTTTCGGAAACGATCCGCTATTTCAGGATTGGGTTTCTGACAACTATGGAGAATCGAATTATTCTGCGGTACTCGCCCCATCTTTTAAGGTAGATAACGATGGAAATATGTATACGGCGAAGCCGATAAACGATTATGCAACCTTGTACTACAGATATATTGATATAGAGTCCGTAGAGATCGGCGCTGATCATAATTTTTATTATATTTTTGCAAGAGGCTCATCGGAATTCAAAAACGGAAAGGTGAGCGAACCCGATTCCGATGTCAGAATGATGATCACAAAAAAGAGTTCTGACCCCGAAACTCCGGAACCTTACAAAATGTTTACAATTCAATCTATATATGCCAAGCGAGATCACATCCAAAGTCAAGATATCAGCAAATTGACAGAAGAAGAAATGGTAAACTATTGTATCGAAAGATATGATACTATAAATTCCGAGCTTCTTAAAGTTGACAGAGGAAAAATCTATAAATTAGATAATCTTAATACACGCATACTTGGGGAAGATAACAACAACTATTATAAAATTGAGAGCGATATTTTCCGTTCGATCGTTGACGTGTATGATTGGTTGAAGAGTTTGAAAGAAAACACAAGGGAGTTTTATAATCTCTATCTTACGGGTGGATATTTTGAGTTGAGGAATGAAAGAGGGATCGGAACAGATGAATGGGCTATCCATTTCCCGTACCTTGCTGATACGGAATACGGTCTGTTTCTTTCCGAAACTGCGTTAGAGCAAGGATTTCTCGAGCTTCCGCTGAGTGATGAGATAAAGGAAACTCCGAAAATGTCAAAAAAATCCTATTTCACTTTTTCGTTGAGCAGCGGTAAGTATTATGGAGATTATTATTTTGATCTATTTTCCGCTAAAGAAACAGGCAAAATAACTAATCTTCAATTTATCGCACATACTCATTCGGAAGTATTATCTGACGCCTACTTCGATTGGTCGGCAGACACTTGGTTGAGATATAAGATCAGGTCTAACGATGGAGATGACTATACCTATGATAACTATCGTTATGACCGTGACCAAGAAAAATGGGTACCCACCTTGCTTGAGAGCGAAAAGCCGTATGAAATATGCTTATATTTACAACATGAAAACGTTAACGCTAAATTTTTTGGTTTTAATTTATTTGAATACGGCATCTATGATACCGAGTACGTTTTGCCGAGCTCGATTGAATAATCTGCTCCGACGGTGTTATTGAATTGTAATAAAAAAGTCCTCTTTCGAGGACTTTTTCTTATATTATTTATGATAAAGTTTTTTCGTTTGGTATATCGGCTCGGTGGTGATGTTGATCCCGAGCTTGCGAAGCACGTTATCGTCGACTTGCGAAAGAATTACGCTCGAGTGCATCTCGCATCCTCTCAATTTCGGGAGCTGTGCGAGCGCGAGTGCTGCCGTCGGGTTCGTCGCCGCGCATATCGAGAGCGCAACGAGCACCTCGTCGGTGTGGAGTCTCGGGTTTCTGTTGCCGAGATACGTCGTTTTGAGGTCTTGAACGGGCTCGATAACGACGGGTGAGATCAAAAGCAGGTCGTCAGGTGTGTCGCTGAGTGCCTTCAAAGCATTGAGAAGCGCCGCTGATGTCGCGCCGAGAAGCGATGACGTTTTACCAGTGACGATACGTCCGTCAGGTAGCTCGATCGCTGCCGCAGGGCCTTCGGTCGCCTCAGCCTTTTCAAGCGCCGCCTTAACGACTGTGCGCTCGGCGGTGGTAACGCCCGCCTGTTTCATAAGCAATTCTATTCTGAACACCTCGTCGTTGGTGTTCTTTCCGTTTTTAACGCCGCAAAGCGTGTTGTAATAACGTCTAACGATCTCCATCTTCGCCGCGCTTCTGACAGCCTCGTCGTCGAAGATGCAGTTTCCGACCATATTGACACCCATATCGGTCGGGGATCTATAGGGTGACGAGCCGTAGATAAGCTCGAACATCGCGTTAAGCACGGGGAATATCTCGACGTCACGGTTGTAGTTTACCGTAGTCACGCCATATGCATCAAGATGGAACGGGTCGATCATATTGACGTCGTTGAGGTCAGCGGTCGCCGCCTCGTATGCGAGGTTGACAGGATGCTTCAACGGAATATTCCAGATCGGGAAAGTCTCGAATTTCGAATATCCCGATTTTATACCGCGCTTATTGTCGTGGTAGAGCTGAGAAAGGCAGGTCGCCATCTTTCCGCTTCCGGGACCGGGTGCGGTAACGACGACGAGCGAGCGGCTCGTTTCGATATAGTCGTTTTTACCGTACCCCTCGTCGCTGACGATATGGGGGATGTTCGACGGATATCCGCTGATCTTATAGTGGCAATACGTTTTCAGCCCGAGGTTTTCGAGCTTCGTTTTGAACTTATCGGCTGACGGTTGTCCGTTATAGTGGGTGAGCACAACGCTACCGACGTAGAGCCCGATCCCTCTGAGCGCGTCGATAAGGCGCAACGCATCGAGGTCATAGGTGATACCCAAGTCGCCTCTGACCTTATTTTTTTCGATATCCTCACTGCTTACGACGATAACGACCTCTGCTTGATCCTTCAGCTTCATCAGCATCTTCACCTTCGAGTCGGGAGCAAAGCCGGGCAACACGCGAGCTGCGTGATAGTCGTCGAAAAGCTTTCCGCCAAACTCCAAATAGAGCTTGCCGCCGAACTGATCGATGCGCTCCTTGATATGCTGTGATTGCAGAGCAATATATTTATCGTTATCGAAACCGATCCTATCCATTTTACACCGTCCTGAACATACTGCATCTATTTTATACTTTATCTCGTGTTTTGTCAACCAATTTCGACTAAATAATTTTTTAAAAATAATCACGCTGAAATGAATATTTATATTGATTTTTCAGATGAATCGTGCTAAACTTATTCCGTATGTTTATGGCGTTCGTTTTGTTGGTCTCACGGTGCAAAATCGCATTTCTCACGGTGCCGCCTCCAATCTCACGAGGAAAACGTACAAAATCTATCAATAAGAAAGGTAATGGGGTATTTTGCCGCGTTTTTGAGTTGCGTGGCTGCAAAATAGTCCCTGTTTCGCAAAGAAAGGATAACAAAAATGTTTGAGATAAAAAAGCTGCCGAGCTATGTTGCGGAGTTTTTCGGCTCAAAGGGTATAGATATGTCATCTGCCGTTATCACGATGCAAAGCGATATGGGCAGGGATTCCGTCTATAAGGACGTCTATATCGTTTTGACGGAAAATACTCTTGCTTATGCCGAGGGAAGCGTTGTTGTCGCTGACCGAAGCGGTGGCACTTTTATTGAAAAAGAATTTATCGTTTACGAAAAAGAAAAGCTCGAGGAGCTGAAGGTCGAATCGATGATCTCCTCGGGAGCCGTCGTCGGAAAATATGACGGCACAGACACACTTATCTTCAACTTTTCGAACACGTACCGTCACGAAGCAAACAGCTTTTGCAGAATGTACGGTGAGCTGAAAAAGGACGGAAAGATCAACGAGGAGAAGGCGAAGAAGGATCTCGAAAGCGAGAATTTTTGCCCGAAATGTCATCTTCGTTATCCCGATCCGTCTCGCAAGGTGTGTCCGAAATGTATGGACAAGGCAAAGCTGATAAAACGCTTGATGGGCTTTTTCGTCAAATATAAGGGCTATATGCTTCTTATAATGCTGACGTTTTTGCTCAGCGGCGGTCTTACCGTTCTCAGTCCATACGTCAGCAATAAGGTCTTTTATGACGACGTGCTGACCGAAGGCGGAAAAATGTTCGGTCAGATCGGTATCGTTATCGCGATGATCGTTGGTGTCAGGATCATTTCGATGGGCGTAAGTATGATCAACGGTATCATTTCGTCGAGAGTTGCGGCGAAGGTGGTATACGACCTCAAAAAGACGATATTCGATGCGATAAGAAGGCTTTCGCTTGGATTTTTCACTAACAGACAAACGGGCGGACTGATGACTCAGGTCAACAGCGACGCCACGACGATATATTGGTTCTTCTGCGACGGATTTCCGTATCTTGTCACGAGCGTGATCCAGCTCGTCGTAGTAATGACGATGATGCTGTTTCTCAATCCGAAGCTGACGCTTTATACGTTCTTGACAGTGCCGTTTTTCTTCCTGTCATATCGTCTCGTTTTCAGATTGTTCTCGAAGCTCCACGCTCGAAGCTATTCGCGCCGCCGCTCGTTCAACTCGCTGATAAGCGACGTTTTGACGGGTGTGCGCGTTGTAAAATCGTTCTCGCGCGAGGAAGCGGAGATAAAGAGATTTGAAAAGAGCAACCGTAACCTTCGCGATGCCACGATCAACATCGGCACGACGCGAAACCTCATTTTCCCCGCGATCGGATTTATGCTGAAGATCGGAACGTTTCTCGTTTGGGGTATCGGCGGCTGGAGCGTTATCAAGGGCGAGGGCGAGATGACTTACGGTATCTTGATGCAGTTTATCGCATATATGGATCTCGTTTATTCACCGCTTGATTTCTTGGCGGACGTGTCGAACTGGTGGGCAGAATGCCTCAACTCGATGCAGCGTCTTTTCGAGATCTCCGATGCAGTTCCCGAGGTTCGCGAAAAGGAAGAGCCCGTCGTTCTCGACGAGGTGAAGGGCGACGTCGAGTTTCGAAACGTATCCTTTGCATATGAGGAAAACCGAAAGGTCATCGATTCCGTCAGCTTCAACGTTGAAGCGGGAAGCACACTCGGCATCGTCGGTCATACCGGTGCAGGAAAAAGTACACTTGCCAACCTTTTGACTCGTCTCTACGATCCTGCGGACGGTGATGTGTTCATCGACGGAGTGAATTTGAAGGACATCTCCTTCAGCCAGCTCCACGATATGATCGCGATAGTGAGCCAAGAGACTTATCTTTTCCGAGGTACGATACTCGACAATATAAGATATGCAAAGCCCGATGCGACGTATGAGGAGGTCGTTCGTGCGGCGAAGATCGCCTCGGCGCATCAATTTATAATAAAATATCCCGATGGATACCAAACGCTTGTCGGTTGGGGACACAAGGATCTTTCCGGCGGTGAAAGACAGCGTGTTTCGATAGCAAGAGCTATTTTGAAAAACCCGAAGATACTCATCCTCGACGAAGCGACCGCGGCAATGGATACCCAGACGGAAAGACAGATACAAGAAGCACTCAACCTCATCACGAAGGACAGAACGACGATAATAATCGCCCACCGTCTTTCGACGCTTCGCGAAGCGGATAAGCTCATCGTCGTTGAAAACGGCAAGGTCGTTGAAAGCGGCACCGCGAAGGAGCTTTTGAAGGCTGAGGGTGTGTATTACAAGCTCTATAAGCTTCAAGCCGAGGCGTTGAAGACCGTCGGTATTGAAGAGTAAGGAGGACAGATAAATGGATAATAATCGTGCCTTCACCGATCTGGTGGAGATAACATATTTCAACAGCGAAAACACAAAATTCTATCTCACCCCCGCGGGATTTCCCGCACTTGAGGCGTATATGAAGAAGGTAGTTACCAACGACCTCAAGGAAGAGAGCGAAGAGGTGCTTTGGCAGGACCTCGGAAGAGTGTATTTTCACCGTGCGTTTCCGTTCGATATGCCGACGAAGTTCATCTCCGTCGTAGACAAGGAGGGAAAGGAATACGGGATAATCAAGGACGTTGAGGATCTCAGCGACGAAGCGAAGGAGATCGTTTTGGCGTCACTCGACAGAAAATACTTCGCACCCGAGATAACGAAGATCAATTCCGTAAAGGATAGATTCGGTTATTCATATTGGAGCGTTGAGACCGACCACGGAAAAATGGATTTCACGCTTCAGGACACGTTCAGAGCTATCGCGAGGATCAGCGACAATCGTGTCGTCATCACAGACATCAAGGGTAACCGCTTCAATATAACGGACGTGGAAGCGCTCGACCATTCGAGCTACCGCAAGATCGAGCTCTATCTGTAATAGAGCAGGGAGAAAAAATGAAACCTATAGTTAATACATCGTGGCTGAAGCGAAACGAATTGAAGCTCCGCTTTCCCGAAGATGCGAGGGAATCGGACGTTTATTTCGCATACAGTCTGAATAAAAACAACGAATTGATTGTCGGTGTGTGTTGCTATAATGACGGTGTGCTCTATCGGACCGACACCGAGAGCGAGGAGGTATATACCTTGTCGCTTGGAGATATAAAGTCGGTCAGATGTGTGACCTACGTTGGATGTATCGCGTTCGAATACACCGATATGAACGACGTTGAGTGGGAGCTTTGCCGTGCAGGGATGGAATGTCGCTTGATGATGCAGAATGCCGCGAAGCAGATCGAGGTAATAAAAGAGGGAAGAACACCGCCAAAAACGGTCGAGAACCTCGAGCTTTGTTGCCCGAAATGCGGCGCACCGTATCGAAGCGGCTCGAACATCTGTCTCGAATGCTCGGACAAGAAGGGAATGATAAAGCGAATACTTCCGTATGCCGCGCCGTATTGGAAGCCGCTTCTTTTCTCGATCCTTCTCTACTTCGCGACGACGGGTGTTGCACTCATCACTCCGAGGATCAACAAAATACTTATCGACGATTATATCAAAGCGGAGGCAACTCCACTTCTTGGCGGCTTTATTGCCGTAATATTGGCGCTCGTCGGCGTCAGCCTCTTTAACGTTATTTCGGGAGTGATCCGAAATATCCTGATAGTTAAGGTGGGAAACAATATTTCATCCGAGCTCAAGGATGCACTTTTCAAAAAGGTGCAGCAGCTTTCCGTTGCGGGTATCTCACGCCGCTCGGCAGGTGAGCTGATAACGCGAATAACGAGCGACACGGTATCGATGATGGAGCTTTTGACCGACACGATGCCGACACTAATACAGCAATCGCTCGTGTTCATCGGTGTTGGAGTGATGATGTTCTCTATGAACTGGCAGCTCACACTTCTGATCATCTTCCCGATGCCGTTTATAATGTTTTTCTTCTTCTCAACGAGAAGATATATCAACCGCCGTTACCACAGACAATGGCAAAGCGAATCCGAGGCAAACACAGTGCTTCACGATATTTTCCAAGGTATCCGCGTTGTCAAGGTGTTCGGTATGGAGGAATATGAAGCGAAGCGATTCGACAAGCAGATAAAGAAGATTTCCGAGATATCGGCGTCAAACGAGGTGTTCTGGCAACTCATTATGCCACCGATAAACCTCTTGATGAGCATCGGTGAGTTCTTCATCCTCGCGTATGCGGGCTCGAAGATCATCGACGGCACGATGACGCTCGGTGATATGCAGGTATTCTTGTCCTATGCGGCGATGCTCTACGGTCCGTTGCGCTGGATCTCGTTCCTGCCGAGACGACTCACACGTCAGCTCACCTCGGCACAAAAGGTATTCGAGATAATGGACGAAAAGATCGATATGGTCGACCTCGACGATTCGATCGAACGCGAGATAGATGGCGACATAACGCTCAAAAACGCATATTTCGGATATGACAAGGGCGAATACGTTCTGAAGGACATCAGCCTCGAGGTGAAGCAGGGCGAGATGCTCGGCATCGTCGGACGAAGCGGCGTTGGTAAGAGTACGCTTATAAACCTCGTTATGCGTCTGTATGACTTGGACGAAGGTAACCTTTTGATCGACGATATCGATATTCGCGATTACTCACAACATTGTTTGCGCAGCCAGATCGGTGTCGTGTTGCAGGAAACGTTCTTGTTCAAGGGAACGCTCTATAAAAATATAGCATACGCCAACCCGAACGCGACGCCCGATGAGGTCATCAAGGCGGCGAAGCTTGCGAACGCACATCAGTTTATTATGAAGCTGCCCGACGGCTATAATACGATGGTAGGCGAGCGCGGACAAACGCTTTCGGGCGGTGAACGTCAACGTATCGCGATCGCGCGTGCGGTGCTCAGAAACCCGAAGATATTGATACTTGACGAGGCGACCGCGTCGCTCGACACCGAGACGGAAAAGCTTATCCAAGACTCCGTTGCGGCGTTGACGAAGGATAGAACGACGCTTGCGATAGCGCATAGACTCTCGACACTTCGTAATTGCACGAAGCTCATCGTGCTCGAAAAAGGAAAGATCGAGGAGATGGGCAGCCACGACGAGCTGATGCGTAAGCAGGGCAGATACTTCGATCTCGTAATGGCTCAACGCCAGATCTCAAAATTCAAGAAATAGTTTTTTGATGAGGGGGTGCTTTTTTCGAAAAGCACCCCCTCAAACTCCCCCGAAAAACTCAATATACCGTGAGGCTTGTCAAGTGTCGAAACGGCTTCGTCACCATAGAATTGAAAGTTTCGTCAACCTTTTTAAAGGTTGTGCGGGTCAAGGGGCGCGTTTTTGGCGAAGCCAAAACCCAACACTATTGCTTGCAATAGTGTGTGAGCTCTCCCTTGAAAGCGACGATGCTGATATGCTTCCATCTTGATTGGAACTGCAATATAGGCGGACGGCTGATGCCGTCCCTTTTTTTCGCTCATAAAAAAAGACGGCTTTTATAAGCCGTCTTTTGAATTTGTCTGGATAAGGTTAAAAATCGACCGAGATGACCTCTCTGATGACGTTGTCCGATGCAACGTAGCCGTTGACCGAGATGCTCGCGATGTGGTCGCGTACTCGCTGCTGCTCCTTTTCGCTGAGCATCGAAAGATAGCAGTTTTTCTGCTTCAGCGGAAGCATCCTGCTTGTTATCTCGCCGTCGCCGTCTATCTCGACGCTCATCAAGACCGTGTCGCGATCCTTCGCATTGAAAAGATAGTTTCCGATGTTGTAGGCAATGAGCTTGCCCTTGTAGAACTCAACGCCTTGGAGATTGTGCGCGTGCGCACCGATTATAACGTCCGCACCGCTGTTTATGTAGTTTTTTCCTTGCTTCCTGATGATATCTTCGATATACGTTTCGTTCTCCGCACCCCAGTGTACGAAAAGTATAACGATGTCGGAGTTAGCCTTCGCTTCCTCTATCGTTTGGCACATCATCGCGTCGTCATAGATACCGAACACCCCGGGAGAAGTCTCGGTCGCTATCGGTGTATGATACACCTTTTCTGCTCTTGAGCCGCAAATATACGCGATCTTTCTGCCGTTTATGATGTAGTAGAGCGGCTTTCTTGCCTCGTCAACGTCGCGCCCTGCGCCAATGCGCTGAAGTCCCGCGGCGTCCACCGTGTCGAGCGTGTCGTAAAAGGCAGTTTCACCAAAGTCGAAAACGTGGTTGTTCGCAAGTCCGAGCACGTCGACTCCCATATCGTGATAGATAAAAGTCCTGTTTGTCGGTGCGCGGAAGGTGTAGGATTTGTTTGGATTTCTCGTGCCTCTGTCACTGAAGCAAAACTCGTTGTTGAGCGTCATAACGTCGAACGCCTTCATCAGCTCGACTATCTCGCTGTCCATAATGCCGTCGAGCCCTTTTCCGCGCTCGTAATACGCAGGCCCGATAACGTAGTCGTCGCAAAACGAGAAATCACCGCCAAACCCGAGCGAGATAAGTCCGCTTTCGGTCTGCCCAAGCTCTATCGAAGTGACACCGTTCATACGTTCACGCAACACGTGGAGCGTGTCGCCCGTTTTGTCGTGCCAAAGCTCACGAGTGTATGAGCCTTCCTTTAATGAAGCCGTTATCCCTTCAAGTGCACCTCTGCCCTTCGTTTCGCAGACGAATCGTATAAGTTCCTCGGTGACGAGCGGCTTGTCCTCCTCGGGCAAGAGCCCGATCGATGCGAGTAGCTCCGTGATCGCCGTCTCGTCAAGCTCATCATCGCTGTCCGATACGTCGGAGCTGCTTTCCGTTTCACTTTCGGCTTCACTCTCCGTCTCGCTTTCAGCCTCGCTCTCCTCGGTTGACGAGGAGTTGAGGCTTTCCTCATCGCTGACGGGTGCGGAAATGTCGACCGACACCTCGGGACTCACCTCGCAAGCCAAAAGAAAAACCAAGCAAAGACACAAGATCAATGCAAAAACTCTGTGTTTCAAAAAAGATCCCCCCATTCTTTTCTTTATTTATCGTTCGAACACAAGACGCTTGAATTCGTCCCCTCTGTGTTCGAAATTTTTGAATATACCGTAGCTTGCCGCCGCAGGCGAGAGAAGGCATATCCTTCCCTTCGGCGTAACAGCCTTCGCCACCTTGACGGCTTCCTCAAGCGTCGGTGTTAAGACCGCTCTGCCCGAAAACGATTCGTCGTCCTTTATCTGCTCAAAAATACGCCTTCCCGTGTCCGCCATCAAAAGTATATGCTCAACGCTCGACGTCCTCAAAAATTCGATTAGCTCGTCATAGTGAAGCCCTCTGTCCATTCCTCCGAGAAGCAAAGTTGCCGTCGTCGGAAGCGACTTGAGTGCGCTGATCACGGTCTCCGATGCCGTCGAGATGGAGTCGTTGTAATAGATCACACCGTCAACCTCGCCGAGACACTCGAGCCTATGCGGAAGCGGGCGGAAGGTCTTCAAAGCAGCGAAGAATTGCGGCTCACTGACGTATCGTGAGCACACCGCGTATGCAAACGCGACGTTGAATATATTGTGACTGCCGACGAGCGAGGTCTTCGTCTCGTCGATCGTGAAATATTTTTTGTCGAACTTGAAGCCGTGCTCGTCGACGGGAATATCCGCATCCTTGCCGATACAGATCGCCGTATATCTCGGATAGAGATCGACGTGGCAGTAGAGAAGATCGCCAGACATTTGAAGACGGTAGATGTTTTCCTTCGCCGCCTTGTATTTCTCGAATGAACCGTAGTGGTCGAGATGCTCCTCGTATAGATTGAGGTAAAGCGCAGTGTGCGGAGCGGTCTTCGCATATTCAAGCTGGTGGGACGATAGCTCCATAACGACGACCGTGTTTTTTTCTACCTTTTCAGCAACGTCAAACGGCGGAATTCCGATATTCCCCGCAATAACGGAGTCAACTCCGCTTTCGTGAAGCACGTGATAGATGAGGCTCGTCGTCGTGCTTTTTCCCTTCGTTCCCGTGATGCCGATGGTGTTGTGTCGGAAATACTGCAAAAACAGCTCGACCTGAGAGAGTATCAATGCCTTCGGTGTGTATTCGAGCACGACACCGGGACTTTTCATAACGATGTCAAAATCGTCCATCGCCTTTTGGTAGCCGTCGCCGAAAATATCAACGCCCTCGCCCTCGAATTTGTCGGCAACCGTATAGCTGATACCGAGCTTGTCGAACAGAGATGCGGTGGACTTGCCCTCACGTCCGTATCCGAGAATAAGCACCTTTCCTCTGACGATGCCCTTTATATATCCGTAAAACGAGCAGCATTTTTTCAAAACGAGCGGCAAAAGATGGCTCGGGACGTTATGCTCGTTTTCGACGAAGCTGAAGAAGTTGCCCTCGTCGGTGAGATCGACCTTGTTTTTGTAATATTCGAGAAGATAGGGAAGTGTTTCGCGCTTTTTGATAGCCTCGAGGATGCTTGCCCTGACCTCGCTTCTGCTTCCGACGCACTCAAACGGCTTTTCGGGAACGAGCCCGACAAGGCTTTCGAGAACGGGAACGAGCGTTTCGTCGTTCAGTATATCGCATCCGAATATCTCGCTGATCTCCTCGTCGCCGAGGTGGGCGGAGAGCATCAGCGCAACGAAAAGGCACTTCGGACATTTACCGCACCACGAATCAGTCTTGCTTCCGACGTTACAGCTTCGGAAGATCGGGTGGTATTTTTTCTGCTCGGCGAACGCCTTCGCGATCTGGTATTCGCTGAGCGGACGCAAAAGTGAGAAGTAATAAACACCGCTTGCGATATATTTTTTCTCATATTCGAAGAAATCGCGCTCAAATTCATAGCTCTTCGAATATTGATGGTTGACCTTGGAGTTCGGAACGGTAGATTCGTTCGCACTCGATTCGTTCGAGAGGGCGACGTATTTCTTTCCGTTCAGGTATGCAAGGAGCACGGTCGAAAACGCAACGACAGCGGAAAACGGAGTGTGTCCGTTGAGAAAGCCCTTTTTGTTGAGCTCGAGCATGTTTTTGTCGAGCGTGCGCTTGACGTGCAGCGCCCCTCTGCCCGATACCTCGATGCACCGATCCGTTGCGCCTCTGGAGTTGATAACGGCACAGTCAACGTCGTCGAAATTTTTCAAAAGCTCGAGAGTGAGAGCCGAGTCCTTGCCTCCGCCGACGGGAACGAGATATCCGCAAAGCTCATTCTTCGGTGCGGTCTCGGAAAAACCGTCACCCGTGAACACAAGCTCCATAAAATCATCCTCGGTGCAAACGATCCCGTTTACGTGGAAAAATTCGCCAAGCCCGTTGTAGTAGAGCTTTTTCCACCAAGATATCGCCTCGTCGTCAAGATGAGCACATTTCACGTTGACTTTTTTCGGGCAACACGTTTTCCAATAGCTGACGAGCTCAACGAGTCCGAGCGAGAAAACGAGCTTTTTCACCGTTTCATCGACCATTGCATCGGCTTTTTTCGGGATGACGTAAGTCGGTGCAAACGAGCATAGCCCATCGACAGAAAAATCATATTTTATGGATAACGAGTCGCCGTTGTCGGTGACGTCGTATCCGTTATAATTAAAAACAGGGTAAATATTCCTCAATTCATCGTATCTGTTCAATTTCACATACTCCAAAATAAGTTATACTATTATTATACACAATAAGTGTTTTTTTGCAAGTGGAAAATAAGAAACGCCAAAGCGGCAACCTCGGCGTTTTCTCAAATATTAAACAATTTGCTCCACCTTGATGGTGTTGGTGTTTCCCGATCGTCCGTTGATCGGACCTGCCGTCAAAACGACGTTGTCTCCGCTTTTCAATTCGAGCGCGAGCTTTGCGCATTCCATCGCTTTATAGAACATAACGTCAACGGAAACGAATTGCTCCGAGAGCATCGGCTTTACGCCCCAACTGAGCGCAAGCTTCCTCCAGACCTTTTTGTCGGTAGTCATACCGATGATATCGACGGGGCTGCGGAATCTGCTGACCATACGAGCCGTCGTTCCCGAAACGGAGTTGACAACGATCGCCTTTGCGCCGACGTCGATCGACATCGCGCAGGTGGCGTGGGAGATCGCATCAAGCGTATTTTTTATGCGGAATTCATAGGTAGTAAACCGTTTTTCATAGCTGATGTGTTGCTCTGTGAACTCGCATATCTGCGCCATATTGTGAACTGCTTCAACAGGGTATTTTCCCGCCGCAGATTCACCCGAAAGCATAACCGCAGAAGTACCGTCATATACGGCGTTGGCAACGTCCGATATCTCTGCTCTCGTGGGGCGCGGGTTTTGGATCATCGATTCGAGCATCTCCGTTGCGGTGATAACTCTTTTGCCGAGCATACGGCATTTGCTGATGAGATGCTTTTGCACCGAAGGGACCTTGACGAACGGTATCTCAACGCCGAGGTCTCCTCTCGCGATCATAATGCCCTCACAAGCCTCGCAAATATCCTCGATATTATCAACGCCCGCTTGGTTTTCGATCTTCGCGATGATCTCAATATTCTTTCCGCCGTTGCTGTCAAGAAGCTCGCGTATTGCCAAAACGTCGGATTTCGTTGATACAAACGATGCCGCAACAAAATCAACGTCGTTTTCGATCCCAAAAAGTATATCTGCCTTGTCCTGCTCCGAAAGATACGGACCTGACATCACCTTGTTCGGAAACGACATACTTTTACGGTTCGATAGCGTACCGCCGATAAGCGTCGTGCATATCGCGTCGGTATTTGTCAGCTCCTTGACCTCAAAAACAACGAGTCCGTTGTTGACAAGTATCTTGTCTCCGACTTTTATATCTTTAATAAGCCCCGCGTAGCTGACCGAAACACGCGATCCGTCACCTTCGACGTCTTTTGTCGTAAAGGTGAATTCGCTTCCCGTGGGGATATCGACGCTGCCGCCGACAAAGGTTTTGATCCTGTATTCGGGTCCTTTGGTGTCGAGCATTATCGGTATCGGTTGACCGAGCCTTTCGCGAACTCTTTTTATCAGATCTATTTTTTCCTTGTGCTCCTCGTGTGTTCCGTGGGAAAAATTGAGACGTGCAACGTTCATTCCCGCGAGGATCATTTTTTCCAACACCTCCTCGGTCGCGCTTGACGGACCGATGGTGCATATTATTTTTGTTTTTCTCATTAATAAGACCTCCGTGCTTCTTTTGGTATTATACTATTGTGTCTTCACTTTTTCAAGCACAAAAACAGCAAAGATTTCATCGCCTCAATCATCGTTGCCCTCAAGCAGATATTTCTCGAGCTCGCGCGCGGCGATGCTGAGCGGTCTTTCTCTGTCCTTGACGAGACAGAACCACCGTGGCGGTATCTCGTCGCGGAGCGGTATGTTGTATATCTCACCCTTTTCGATAAATTCGCCCGCAAAGATATCGGGCAAAAACCCGAGCCCGAAATCGTTTTTTATCAGTGGGAGTATCTGGTCCGTCGTCGCGACCTCCATATCGGGAAGCACGGAGACGCCGCGCTCCGAAAAGTACGTGTTGAAGAATTCATACGTCTTCGTCGTTTTTCCGAGCCCGATATACGGATATGACGACATCTGCTCGAGATCGAACGGCTCGGCGCAAAGATGACGGAATTTCGGTCCGCCGACGAAAAGCTCACGAAAGGATTTCAGCCTCGTTTCCTTCAGCGGACGCGAAACGCCCGTCGGCGTCGTTACAACGCAAAAATCAACGAGTCCGCTCTTGAGCGCGGCGATCGCTTGCGGTGTCGAGTGGTTTGAGATGTGTATTTTTATTCCGGGGTACGATTTCATAAAACGCTTCAACGTCGGAATGATAATTCCGTGAAGCGCCGTTTCGCTCGCTCCGACGGTAACCGTACCGCTCTCAAGCCCCTTGCCCGCCGTCAGCTCCTCCTCGGCGCTGTGGATATGCTCGTAAGCGAGAGAGATGTGCTCGAAGAGCCGCTCTCCCTCGGGTGTTAACGACACACCCTTGTTCGTCCTCACAAACAGAACGCACCCAAGCTCGTTTTCGAGATTCTTGATCGCTCTCGTGATGTTCGGTTGGCTTCCGAGTAAAACGTTCGCCGCTTGGCTGAAGCTCCCGTATTTCGCAACGTAATAAAATATCCGATAATAATCGTAGCTTATATACATATCCTTCATCCTTGTTCATATCAAAATCATATAGCTGTAATAATAAATATATATTTTACATATCGCTCTGATGGTATTATACTGTAGCAGTACGAAAAAGTAAATAGCTTTTTTAAATTTTTTTATCGGAGAATGGTCCAATGCAGTACGTAAATATGACAAAAGAACAGCTCAAGCTTGAGCTTGAAAAATATAATGCCGAAATGAACGCCTTGAAGGAGAAGGGCTTGAAGCTCGATCTCTCAAGAGGTAAGCCGTCGAAGGAGCAGCTCGACCTTTCGATGCCGATGCTGAACGTGATCAACTCGCGCTCCGTGATGGATTCCGAAAACGGAGTCGATTGCCGTAACTACGGCGGACTCGACGGTATCCCCGAGGCGAAAAGACTTCTCGCCGATATGCTCTCAACGAGAAGCGAAAACGTCCTCGTCAGCGACAACTCCAGCCTTTCGTTGATGTTCTCGCTCGTTTCTCACGGTATGCTCGAGGGAATTATGGGTGAAACACCGTGGTACGAGGTGAAAAACAGAAAATTCCTTTGCCCCGTCCCCGGATATGACCGCCATTTCGCGATCACCGAGCATTTCGGATTTGAGCTTATTTCCGTGCCGATGAACGAAGAAGGTCCCGATATGGACGTTGTTGAACGACTCGTGTCAAGCGATGATTCGATAAAGGGTATCTGGTGCGTTCCGATGTATTCCAACCCGACGGGTATCGTGTTTAGCGATGAGACGGTGAAGAGATTTGCACACCTGAAGCCGAAGGCGAAGGATTTCAGGATCTTCTGGGATAACGCATATTGTGTCCACAGCCTCTACCCCGACGATAACGTCAAATTCCCCGATATCCTCGAGGAATGCGCAAAGGCAGGGAATGCGGATATGGTCTATGAGTTCTGCTCGACGAGTAAGATCTCGTTCCCGGGCGACGGCATCTCCGCTCTTGCAACGAGCGTCGCCAACCTCATCGACGTTAAAAACTTTATGAAATTCTCGACGATCGGCCCCGATAAGCTCAACCAGCTCCGCCACGCGAGATATTTCAAAAACCTCGCAGGTATCAAAGCACATATGGCGAAGCACGCCGATATAATGCGTCCGAAATTCGAAAAGGTGCTCGAGATCCTCGCGCGCGAGCTTGAAGGCACGGGCATCGCAAGCTGGACGAAGCCGAGAGGCGGATATTTCCTCTCGTTCGATACGATGAACGGATGCGCGGCGAAGGTGGTCGCGCTTTGCAAAGAAGCAGGCGTCGTGTTCACGGGTGCCGGTGCAACGCATCCCTATGGCGTCGATCCCGAGGATAAGAATATCAGAATAGCACCCTCATTCGCAACGCTCGACGAGATCGATACCGCAGCAAGTCTATTTTGCCTCGCTGTGAAGATCGTTTCGCTCGAAAAGCTGATCGCAGAATAATAAATACCAACCGCAGAAATCTTTCTGCGGTTTCAGTTTGCAGACAAAGTCTGGAAACTGAAGCAGACTGAGAGAAACGAAGTTATTTTTCACGAAAAACGAGCGTCGGCTTACAAAGGTAAGGTAGTCGAGTTTTTCGTGAAAACCCTTGAAATTTCAATAGATAATTATTATTCCTTATAAAAAGAACCAAGCTTATTATTGGTGATAAGCTTGGTCTTTTGCTTTAATTCATCCTTCAAGGGTGTAAAGAACGAGTTTGTCTTCAGTCTGCAACCGCAGAAAATTTTTTCTGCGGTTTTTTGTTATCCTATTGACAAACGAGCGAAAATGTTGTACTATTGTATTACAACAAGGACACAAAAGGAGGAGAGTCAGTTGGCGTATGTATTTAACCCGAAATTGCCGATCTATCTTCAGATGATGGATATCATCAAGGAGCGTATCTTCAACGGAACGTATAACGCGCGGGAGGCGATACCGTCCGTGAGAGAGCTTTCGGGCGAGTTTTCTTTGAACCCCAATACCGTCCAAAGAGCTTTTCGTGAGCTTGAGGACACGGGGCTTATAATCACCCATTCGACGATCGGACGAACCGTTACCGACGACGATCAGCTCATCGAAAGAGAGCGGGAAAAGACTTGCTCGAAAATAATCGAAAGAATGCTTCTTGAAATGGAAAAGATCGGGATCGACGAAAGTGAGATCGTCTCTCGCGTCGAAAAGAAAATAAAGAATAAATAAAATTGAAAGGAAAAGGAAAAATGAACGGATATTTAGTTAATGCCGTAAACCTGACGAAAACGTTCGGAAGCGTTACAGCATTGAACAATTTCAGTATCTCATTGCCAAAGGGGCGAATAATCGGACTTCTCGGTCCGAACGGAAACGGTAGAAAAGTACAATGTTTTAGTCAAAAAAATATAATGCTTTCAGGAACGATTTGTTTATTTTCGTCTATACTAAACTCTCGTATAATCGTTCGCCAAAAAGCCTTTTTATTTTCTTTTGTCAGCTTTTCGTATATTCCTTTATAATCCGTCTCTAACAAACCTTTCAACGCATCAAGATCACGCTTGGGCGGTTCTTCGGTTATGTCGAGTGCTTTCAATTTCTTTTCGAGTTGGAAATATTCGGTGTCATACTCCTCCTCGGATATGCGCCCCTTCCTAAACATCGTGTTTAGTCGTTCCATTTCTGCTTTAAGTTTTTCAGCTTTTAGGGCGTTGTTATTTTTAGGTTGGCTTTCCTCAACGGTTTCGATTTTCAGCACTTCGTTATTTATATACTGCTCAAAGTTGTTTAATAATTGCTTCTCGATTTTTCGTTCGCTAATAGATTTAAGGAACGTACATATTTTTCGCGTTCTTGCAGCATTACAACGATAGGTGAACACATCGTACTTACCACTACTTTTAACGTAGTTCCCCGATAGGTTGTTATGGCAACAAGGACATTTTATCAATCCGCTAAATATAAATGTGTGGTTTGGGCGAGACGGCATGCGCGAATTTCTTTTCTTAATATCTTGTATGCGGTCAAACCTCTCTTTAGATATATACGGCTCTACATAATCGGGAACACCTTTGTACTCACCATATAGCAAAGTATCCGAAAGAAAATTGTTAAGTGTAGTCATAGTCATTTTTTTGCCGTACTTTAGATTGACATATCCCAACGTTGCTCCCTTGCTTTGGTGTTGCTCAAAGAAATCCAAAATATCAAGTGTCATTTCTTCGTTTTCTTTGTCTTTAACGAGATACCTATTTTTCTTTTCGCCTTCTACTACCCACGGAAACAGAAAACATTGTGAGCCTGTTATGACTTGTTTGTTTTTTATCCGCATTTTGTTGTTGAACTTGATTCTTTTGGAGGTTTTTTTAGCCTCGTATTCCGCCATAGTCAAATAAATATTAATCTTAAAAGCCGCATCGGGGTCTTCGGGGTCGAGGTCGGGTTCTTCAATAGAAATCCAAGAAACGCCTGCCGCGGTGAGTTGCTTTTGTGCAACGTAAAACTCGCCGACATTCCTAAAGTAGCGGTCAATACACTTAAATACAACAATATCAAATTTCCCAACCTTTGCGTCCTCTAAAAGCTCCGCAAGGGCTTTTCTTTTGCTGATTTCGAGTGTCGCACTTATTCCCTCGTCAACATATTCATCCACGGCTACAAGTTCATTTTCGGCAGCAAATTCATCGATGAGATTAAGCTGATCCGAAATTGTATATCCGTTTTTCTTTTGCTCATCGGAGGAACATCTCGCATATTTGGCTATGCGTATCACTCGGTTTCTCTCCTGATATCTCAATAGTTGTTTGTAATTTCCATACATTTCAATCGTTCTCCTTTGTTATTTTGTTGGTAACTGTAAAAAACAGTATCACCTCCCTTATACGACATATTTTTCTTCTGATATCAGTTTCTAACAATTTCCGCTATTCGATTTTTGAAAATTGTCTTATAATAAAAATCGCAAGAACATAAGTTTGCCCCGGTGAAAGGAGAACCGCTTATGCAAGAAAAGTACATAGAAGAAATTGTAGAATTACTGAAAAACTGCAATGACGTGTCGTTACTTGATCTTATTTTTCAGTTGTTAAGAAAGCAAGCAACACAGGCTTAACGGCTTGTCGCTTTTCGGGGCTGAGTCTTGAAAGCATTTCAACCATAGAAAAAAGTTCATCATCCGATCTCATTTCAATAACGATGTCTGCGAGGACATCGTTCTTTTTTTGCGACAAAGTTCTTTCGCGTGGCACGTCGTAACCCCACAACCATAGTTCGGAAACGTTAAGCAATACCGAAAGTTTATGAGTAGCATCTTGTCGCGGTTCGACCGCTCCCGAAAGATATCTACTTATAGTGCTATGGCTTAACCCTGCCTCTTTTGCGAGATCAATTTGTTTTTTTCCTGCATCTTTCATAGCCTCGGCTATTCTTTCTGCCGTAGTTGCTACTCTTTCCATTTTTCCCATATTGACACCTCCTTACTTTATTGCATTATATCACCATTTTTGCACTAATGCAAGGTTTTCGAGAAAAAAATTGCAAAAAAGCACAAAAAACTATTGACAAATCAAAAGTATATCAATATAATAAATTACAGATGTGCAAGATTGCACATAACCCAACGAAAGGAGGCTCACCCATGAGACGAGATTATACTGAACTTCGCAAAAAGATTCGAGGAAAATATCTTAAACTTGAAGATTTTGCAAAAGACCTCGGCATAAGCGTAGGCACTTTAACTCTTAAACTTGCGGGAAAAAGCGAATGGTCGAGAATGGAAATAGAAAGAACAGCTATTTTATTAGACTTAACGCCTGACGAGATTTTAGAGTATTTTTTTTAATCTTCTATGTGCAAGATTGCACATAATAAGAGAGGAGTCGATGCAATGGCAAAACCCAATGGGGCAGATATCTTGAAAATCTTAATTGAACTTTACGCAAAACAAGAGGGAGTAAAGATAACCTACGAAATTGAGAAGGGAGGAGAAACCAATGAAACTCACGGAGGCTAACTACTATTCGAGAGAAGCAAACCTTCACTATTTCAGCGTATCGCAGTTCAAGGATTTTATGAAATGCCCCGCGATGGCAATGGCGAAATTGAGGGGCGAATACGAGGATAGAGCAACACGCGCCTTATTGCTCGGAAAGTTCGTTGACGAAATGCTGACAGGTACACGGAAATCGCAAATGGAGTTCATCGAGGAGAACCGAGAAGACCTTATAAAAAAAGACGGCAATTATTACGCCGACGTAGCCCAAGCGGTAGGAACGATAGAACGAATAAAGCAACAACCGAAAATGATGCACTACCTCAACGGAAAACATCAAGTCATTATGACGGGCGAGATTGAGGGAGTTCCGTTCAAGATAAAAATGGATAGCTTCGACGAGAACGAGTTCATAGCAGACCTTAAATATATGAAAAGTCTGCGTAGCCCTAACCTATTTCAACCAATGATTAAGTATTGGGGCTATGACTACCAAGCAGGGGCTTACCAAGAAATCGTTCGGCAGAACATCGGAAAACGGCTACCGTTCTTCTTCGATGTTGGAACAAAAGAAAAACCCGCACACCTCGCTCTCGGAGAGATTAATCAATGGAATATGGACGAGGCTTTAGATGTCATAAAAAAGAATATCGTCCGTTTTCAGAAGATTAAGACAGGCGAACTACCTGCCGAGCGGTGCGAAGATTACGATTGTGATCATTGCACCACAACGAAAATCATAACAGAAGCGATAGATACCGATTTATTCGGTATGAGTACCGCGCAGATTAAAGCCATGAAAGGCGAGATTATATAGAAAGGAGAACCATTACAAAATGGCAACAGCATTAATTTACGGAGCGCCCGGCTCAGGCAAAACAATTAACACAACACGGATTCCGGGCAAAACACTTTTATTGAGTAGCGATAACTCGGCATCGGTTCTTAAAAACTTTGACCGACCGAACCTCATTATTAAAGAGGTAAAAAACTTTCAAGAGTTTATAGATGCTTTTGAGGCTGCTACCACAAACAAACAATATGACAATATCATCGTGGATTGTCTCACCGACCTTATCGACGCATATATCGTCGAAATCCGCGAGAACGGATTTTCGGGTGATATCCGTCAATACTACCTCGCAATTTACACAAAAGTTAAATACCTCGTTCGTAAAGCCGCGTTCTGCGACACAAACTGTATTTTTAATTGTTGGGAAGATAGCGAAATGGGAGAGTTGAGTTCGGGAGAAATGGCAAGATGTGTTTCACCGATGCTCCCTGCGAAGATCAAGCAACAAGTATGTGGATTGTGCAACGTCGTAGCTCGTGTTTCGTCTGCGATGGATAAGCAGAACAACCGCCAATGGTATTTCCACACAATGGCGGGCAAGGAAACGATTATGGCGAAAGACCAACTTTACCTCCGCAATTCTTGTATGCCCGAAGATTTGTTCACCAAACCGCAGGAGGCTAAGAAGTGAAATTCATAGAAGTATATGAAAAATACATAGAACGTCAGGGCGCGAAAGAGTTCCTTGAATGGCTCAAAACGACGGATTTCTTTTCCGCACCCGCAAGCACTCGCTTTCACGAAGATTACGCGGGAGGACTTGCGGAACACTCCGTAAACGTTTTTAACGAACTCGTTAGGCTACTTAAAGCCTATCCCGAAGTTAAGGTATCGGCAGAAACCGCCGCTATCGTATCTCTACTCCACGATGTTTGCAAAGCTGATTGTTACAAAGTAGAGTATCGAAACCGCAAGAACGAATACGGACAATGGGAACAATACCCGTTTTACACATTCAAAGAAGATTTTTGTTACGGAGGTCACGGCAGTAAATCCGTGTATTTGGTACAAAAATTTATGCCGCTCTCCAAAGAAGAAGCGGTAGCGATTAACTGTCACATGGGCGTTGAAAACGGAAACTACGCCGTTACCGACGCATTTAGAGCTTATCCATTAGCATTTCTGCTACACACGGCAGATATGAGTTCAACAATAAATTTTAATAAGGAGATATAAAAATGGCTAATTGGACTTTTAACCCCCAAGATTACTCAGAAAACGATTTCGCCCCCATTCCTAAAGGCGACCACCGCGTAAGGATAAACGACGTTGTGGAAAAGAAATTTAGTTCAGGAAACGAAGGTTTTGAAATAACACTCGATGTATCGGGTTACGGCTCGAAACTGTGGTTTTACCTTGTCTTAGATGCAAACGATCCGAAGCGTACAAATCAACGCATCGGTGAGTTTTTCGAGTCATTCAACATCGGAGATTTAAACCTCACACACTACCGCGCTTGGATCGGTAAAATCGGTGGCGTTCGTGTCAAACACGAAGAATACAACGGCGAAAGCAGAGCAAAAGTAGCGTTCTGCCTCAAACAAAAAAACCAAGAAAAGCTCCCCGCTTGGAGGGGTGAAGCACTTGCAACGCCTACCGCAAACTTTGAAACTATCACACCCGACGAAGAATTGCCGTTTGATTGATATGGGAAAGCTCATAGATTTAACGGGTCAGCGTTTCGGTAGGCTCATAGTGGTTAATTTGGCGGGTCGCGATAATTTTCGACAAGCCGTATGGAACTGTGTTTGCGATTGTGGAAATACGACACAAGTTCGTAGCAATAATCTTCGCAATGGCTCGACAACAAGTTGTGGTTGTTTTCATAGAAAAAGGGCAAAAGAAACTCACGAAATTCACGGTTTTAGATACACTCGGTTGTTCTCTATTTGGTGTGGTATGAAGCAGCGTTGCTACAACCCTAAATACCATAATTACCCAAGATATGGTGGACGCGGAATCGTTATTTGTGAAGCGTGGAAAAACGATTTTATTTCCTTTCAAGAATGGGCGATTGCTAATGGTTATTCCGATGAACTAACCATCGACAGGATAGATGTAAACGGAAATTACGAACCGTCTAACTGCCGATGGGCGACGCAAAAAACACAATGCAACAACAAGCGAAATAATCGCTTTATTGAATATAACGGAGAAACCCACACCTTGCAAGAGTGGGCGCAGAAAATTGGCATCTGCCACACGACGCTGATTGAACGCATTAAACGATGGGGTTCTATCGAAGAAGCGTTGACTATTCCCAAAGGAGGAAAACAACGATGGGGATAACGCTATATGACTATCAAAATGACCTTTATATACGCTCTAAAAACTCTTTTAAGGAGGGCAATCGCAGGGTGCTTGTTGTAGCGCCCTGCGGATAGGAGCGGGCAAGAGTTATTTGTTCTTGAAAATGTGCGAGAGTGCCACCAATAAAGGAAACAAGGTGTTAGTTCTCGTTCATAGGAAAGAACTCGCAGAACAACATAAACAGTTGCTTAAGGATAACGGGCTTGATACCGAAAACATTCGTGTTGCGTTGTTTTGGTCGGAGGCAAACAGACTTGGAAAATACGACAACCCCGATCTTATCATCGCTGACGAAGCCCATTGGATACCACAAACTTTGAGGAAGGTGTTAGATTACTACGATTGCAGAGTTATAGCCTTAACTGCTACCCCGTGTCGTCTTTCGGGCGATCCTATGGGCGCGGTGTACGAGGATATGGTTGTAGGAATTGGAGTAAAAGAGTTAATTGAAAGAAAACGACTCGCTCCCTATGACTACTACTCCGTGCCTGTCGTAGATGTATCGGGCCTTTCGGTAAATCGTGGAGATTATGTAATAGGCGAAGCGGAAGAACTTTTATCCAAACCTGCCATATACGGCGATGTGATAGAAAGCTATGAAAAATATGCAGAAAACAAAAAAACCATAGTTTACTGCACGAGTATAAAACACTCACAAAGCGTAGCAGAAGCATTTAAAAACGCGGGGTTCAAAGCTGCCCACATGGATAGTAACACCCCAAAAGCAGAGCGAATAAAGATTATGGATGATTTCCGCAACGGCGATATACAAATTATTTGTAACGTTATGTTGATTGTCGAAGGAATATCGGTATCGGATTGTGAGTGTTGCATACTGCTTAGACCCACTTTGAGTACAACGATTTTTATACAAAGTGCTATGCGGTGTATGCGATACAAGGAAGGTAAACGCGCGGTGATAATCGATATGGTCGCTAATTATCTAAAACTCGGTATGCCCGACGAGGACAGAGAATGGAGTTTGGATAAGCCCATAAAGCACCGCAAAGACATCAACCCCGAAGGCGATTTTTATATCCGAACGTGTAAAAAATGCTTCAAAGTGTTCAAGACCGCTCCCGTATGTCCGTACTGCGGAGAAACATATCCGTTGCACCCAAGAGAGATTAAAGCACACGAGAATATCGAACTTGCAAGAATAACGGCAGAACAAGCCGAAGAAGCGGAGCAAAAGCGTAAGCAAGCTCGAATGGAGCAAGGCAGAGCGCAGACGTTCGAGGAACTACTTGCAATAGGTAGAGCCAAAGGATATAAAAACCCCGCTTATTGGGCGCAACAAGTAATGAGAGGAAGGAAAAGACAATGAGTTTCACAATAGGTAGTTTATTCGACGGCTCGGGCGGTTTTCCGCTATCAGCATTTATGTGTGGCGGTGTGCCTGTGTGGGCATCCGAAATCGAGCCGTATCCAATAGCAGTAACTACATCAAGGTTTCCATATATGAAACATATCGGTAGCGTCACCGATGTAAATGGCGCAAATGTAGAACCCGTGGACGTTATCACATTCGGTTCACCTTGTCAAGATTTATCCGTGGCGGGTAAACGAGCAGGATTGAAGCACGAAGATAACGGCGACGACGAAACAACACGAAGCGGTTTGTTTATGGAAGCCGTAAGAATTATTAAAGAAATGAGGGAGAAGACCAATGGAGAATATCCAAAATTCGCAGTATGGGAAAACGTTCCCGGAGCCTTTAGTAGCAACAAAGGAGAGGACTTCCGTATCGTCCTCGAAGAACTTATTAAAATCGTCGAGCCGTCAGCCGTTATGCCTGATGTTCCTAAATTCGGATGGGCTTACGCCGACAGTTATAGCGGAAACGGATGGAGCATCGCTTACCGAGTTCTTGACGCTCAATATTGGGGAGTCGCCCAACGTCGCAGAAGAATCTACCTTGTCCTCGATCTTAGAGGTCAATGCGCCCGAAAAGTATTATTTGAGCGCGAAGGCTTGCGAGGGTATTTTACGGAGGGCAGAACGCCGTGGCAAACAACTCCCGCCGATGTTGAAAGAAGCGTTGGAGCAAATGATAGCGCGGTCGGATGCGACCTTTACAACCATACACTAACAGGCGATAAGGCAGTAACGCTAAACGCTAATAGTGGCACAAGTGCAAACCACGCAGGTCCTACGGTCGCAATCCCTTATACATTAAAAATCCGTTCGGGTGTATCGGTCGATAGTTACGGCAAGGCGGCGGGAAAAGGTGCTTTGATTCAAAAAAATCTTTCCGCTACGCTTGGAGTGAGTCAAGACCAATACCTCTTTCAGCCCGTATGTTACGGCATCGGTGCATACGATAGTAACGCTATGAAATCGGATAACCCTCATAGCGGTATCTATGAAGCTGACACGAGCCGAACGCTCGATGTGAATGGTGGCAACCCCGCTTGTAATCAAGGCGGGATAGCGATAGTACAAGGTATTGACGGATATAATGCCGATGTCACGGGAGACAAAGCGGCGACGCTCGGCGTGAACTGCGGAATGTCAACGGGTAGAAACGGCGTAATAACAGTTGAACCCGGCATAGCTGCAAGAGAGGGCGGTCACATATACGAAGGCGTAAGCGGTGGTAACGTGCCGATGGTGATGGAAACGGTTGGAGTAGATTGCTACAACCTCTGCACCACGGGAGGCGTTGGGCGTACCGTTACCACGGCAAGCGGCGGTTTAAATGAACATATCCCCGTTGTTATGTGTATGGCTACCCAACAAGGCGGTGCAGAAATCGCAGAAAATCTCTGCCCCACCATTACGGCGGCGGCAGGTATGAGCGGAAACAATCAACCCGTAGCGGTTTATGAAGAAACCGTAGCGCTCGAAGGCAACGGACAACGCCCCTCTCACAGAGGCGACGGATATTCCGTAACCGATAAGAGTTATACGCTTAACTCTACGGAGGTACACGGCGTTGTATATGCGGTAGATCAGGGTGGTGGCAAATCACAAGCGAATGTTTCTGAAAATCTATCACCCACACTTACTTGCACTCACGGAGGCGAACCCGCGGTATGTCTCGGCATAGGTATTCAATCCTCGCAAGGTGTAGATAAAATTGGTGAAGATTTGTCGCCTTGTCTTATCAATGGTAGCAATCCCGGTTGGCAAAACGGCGTAGCATACGCTGAATGCCTCGAAACATTCCATTGTACGACGGAGGAAAACAAAGCTCAACCGTTAAAAGCGAGGGATTATAAAGACCCGCTAACGGTAGTATATTCCGATACATCGCCGAAATACATAGTTCGCCGTCTCACACCTACCGAGTGTGCGAGATTACAAGGTTTTCCCGATCGATGGGGCGATATTGACAAGAAAACCGAGTTTACCGATGAAGAATATCAGTTTTGGCTCAATGTTCGTAATACTCACGCTGAAATCAATGGTAAGCAAGTTAAGGAATACGACAAAAAGCAAATGCTCACTTGGTATAACAAGCTGCACAACGATTCGGCAGAGTATAAACTGTGGGGCAACGGCATCGCCCTTCCGTGTGCTTTATATGTAATGCAAGGAATAGCAGAAATCGTAGAGCAACATTGATTGCCTTCACATATTAAGGAGGTACTTAATGAAAGTAATCAAAATTGACCTTCCGCAAGAGTTACCGCAAGTTGAATTACACATATTCGCCGACGAACATTTTGGCGACGAACATTGCGATGTTAAACGCCTAATGCAACGAATCGAATATGTGCGTGACACACCGACCGCGTATTGCATTTTAAACGGCGATATTATCGACAATGCAACAAAGACGAGCATAGGTGACACATATACACAAACATTCAACCCTATGGAGCAGTTGCGGAGAGCAGTAGAAATCTTTGAGCCTATCAAAGATAAAATTCTCTGCATCACACACGGCAACCACGAAAACCGCACATATTAAAAGGAAGGCATCAACCTCTCCGCATTGATGGCAACACAACTCGGTTTAGAGGATAGATACACTTCAACGTCTGCGGTAATGTTTGTTCGACTCGGAGCAGAAACCCGTGGACGAAAAGAATCAAACGGTAGTGGTTTGACACGCAGAATTTCTTACAGTTTATATGTCCTACATGGTAGTGGCGGTGGACGTAAAGAGGGTGCAAAGGCTATTCGACTTGCTGACTTAGCATCGATAATCGACACCGATATTTACATTCACTCACACACACATTTACCGCTCATTATGAAGCAAGCGTTTCACCGAATCAATTATCAAAACAATAGCGTCGCGATTGTAGATAAGTTGTTCGTAAACACGGCGGCAAACCTCAATTATGGCGGTTATGGCGAGGCAGGGGCGTTTAAGCCTTCGAGTAAGGAAACTCCCATTATCTATTTGAGCGGAACAAATAAGAGTTTTGTAGCGAGGTTGTAAACGTGAATCAAGAAACAATTTTACAAAACAAAATAATCGTCGCTCTCTGTGAGCGTGGGTGTTTCGCGGTAAACCATACCGTCGGCGATTTCTATACGAAATACGGCGGTAGGGTTTCCGTGGGGAATCCGGGCGAGAGCGATATATGGGGGCATCGCCCCCACGATGGTAAAGCCTTCTATGTGGAGGTTAAAATGCCGGGCGAGAAGCCTCGCAAAGACCAACTTGATTTTATAGAGGCTATGAAAAATTCAGGTGCAATCGCGGGATGGTGTACGTCCATCCCCGAAGCACTAAACATTGTGTTTGAAGGAGGAAACTAAGATGTATGTAAATCCATTTTGGGTAGGCTTTTTGGTAGGTTTCATCGTTGGGATCGCCACGCTTATTATGCTCGTTAATCTCAGCACAGGAAAGAAGGACGAATAATGAGACGGATCGAAAACGATTGTTGCAGTTGTGCAACGGATACATACCCTTGTAGGGGGTCTTTATGCCCCCTGCTCAACGCAGAACATATCTATTGTGATAAGTGCAAATACGAGCTAACGGGCGATGTGTTTTTCACATACGACGGACAAGACCTCTGCCCCGATTGTATCATCGATGCACTTATCGAGGATGAAATAATCGAGAAGGAGGACCATTCGTTGTGAAAGAAACGATTGTATTAGGATTGCTCGGTTTGTTAATGATTCTACTGCTTATCGAAATAGCGATTTCGCCCACGCTCGATGATGTCGTATGGTGTGAAGATACACATATCGTTCGACACGGTGAAACACTATGGAGCATATCAAAACTGTATTGTCCTGACTCGGTTGACCGCCGAGAATGGATTGACGAAATTAAGCAGCTTAACAATATCGGCGACACGATTTATGAAGGCGAAGAAATCATAGTTCTTGTGGAGGTAACGGAATAATGATGGATAAAAACAAAGCGTTAAAAATGATAGACGAGTATTTAACCGAGCCGAATAGTATTGCTCCCGAATGGGTAGAGTGCTTACTGTTTTGCCGTAAGTGTATTCAAAAAGCGGAGGAAAGCGACGATGAAAAACCCATGTTATGACATCAAAACAAAAACAGATTGCCCCGATCGTAAAGGGGGATGCAATAAAGACTGCGAAAAATGGGCGAAATGGTGCGAATTGCGGAACAAAGACTACCGCAGAAGGCTCATGGTGTATTTAAGCAGCACCGAGGAATTAGAACGAAAACATAGGAGGTTTTAATATGACTTGCCCCCAATGTAACGGCAGAACGGAAATATACGACAGCCGACACGAAGACGATGCCGTGAACCGCAAGCGCCAATGTCGCAAATGCGGATATCGGTTTCAAACAATAGAAATAGACAAAGATTATTACGAAAGGTTGGTTAAAAAGAAAGACGATGATTGTAGATTCAGGACACAGACACGAATTTGATTTGGGAGCGGTGAGAGACGTTCAAGAGGGTAAAGGCCGTTGTGATCTTCTCCCTCTCGACGTAGTAGCCGAATTATATAACGACGATATTTTTTCGGATATTAATAATTTTATAAGAAGCGGTGACACGGCGCACTTATACGAGGTGTTGAAAAAGATAGCACCTAAATTCGGTAGTTATTCAACAATGTTGCTCGAAGTATCCATACATTTCGAGGAAGGCGCGAAAAAATATAATGAGCGAAATTGGGAAAAAGGCATAAATGCAAAAAATTATATCAATAGTGGCGTAAGACACCTCTTAAAGTGGATACGAGGCGACGAGGACGAAAATCACGAGAGGGCGTTCGTATTTAACATTATGTGTTGTATATGGACTTGTAAGAACAAGCCCGAATTGAATGATTTCAGAAAGGAAACAGAGAATGATTAAGCTCGAAAGAACACAAACATTAAATTGGGAGGCTGCCATTCGTGGTATGAGGAATCCGATGAACTCTTGGGAGTTGAGCGACTCCACCGTCTGTCCTAACGCTGACGGTTTCGAGGATTGTACGGTATCTTGTCTCGGAAAGTGTCCGAGAGGAGACGATCCTAAATGGAACGAGGCGATTTTCTGTATCGGCCCCAACGACCTCTCACTTATGAAAAAACTCATAAAATCGGGTTCGGATCACCGAAAGTTTATGCGACAGATTTTCGTTAGCGTAGATATCACCGCACCGCTTTATTGGTGGAAAGAGTTTGACACTTATAAGGTTGGCACGGTTGCGAACTCTTGCTCAACAATGCATAAGATACACGAGAAGGAGTTTACTCTTGACGATTTTAGCCACGAGCATCTCAGCAATGACGACTATATGTACGGAGACAACGAATATCAATATGATCTTGCATACACATATATTAAAGTTCTCAGAGGGAATATATTCGTATTAAATGTGGCACGAGAACAATATCTCAAAACCCGCGATAAGAAATATTGGTGGCAAATGATTCAACTCCTCCCCTCGTCCTACAACCAAAAACGCACCGTAACCCTCAACTACGAAAATCTTTTCAATATGTATCACGCACGAAAAAACCATAAGCTCGACGAATGGCGAACACTCTGCGAATGGATCGAGAGCCTGCCATACGCTAAAGAATTGATTGGAGAACAACGATGAAAAACCAACAACTTCGAGAAAAGTATGAGTTATCAGAAAGCATCTATATGAGTGGTTATGGATTGCTTCGCCAAGATTGTGAAAACATTGCGGAGCAACTTTATAACGAGGGTTATCGCAAACAAGAGTGGATAAGCGTTGAAGAGAAGCTACCCGATGATGAGCAAAAAGTCATTGTATCAGCCATAGAAAAAACCTTTGGAAAGCGATGGACTATAATGGCGGCTCATATAGGATATCACAAAATAACAACAGAGGAATACGGATGGCGAGATTTCGAAGGCGATACAGAATATGACGAAGAAAACGATTGCTTTTGGATTCCCGAATGTTGGTATGAAACAAATTCGGTAGATGGCAACGATAATTGGATTATTGACGATGATTTTATTGTAACCCATTGGATGCCTTTGCCCGAAGCACCGAAAGGAGAATGAAATGAAAAGGGTTTTCTACAAGGTTTATTTACACGCAACCCATAATTTTTACGGTGATGAACGTAGGGCGTTAATTCCCGTTTTTATTCCCAAAACGAAACAATCGTTGACAACGGATCAACAAATCGAAATAGGCACACGGGCATTAGAAGCAGAGGGATATTACAATATCACCTACGGTAGCACTATCGAAGCAAAATTAATTATTGCAGAATGAAAGGACAATGAGCAATGAAAAAAATACCTACATTATTTAAAAGAGAATTTAACAATCATAAAGTCGTTGGAATAACCAACGAAATCACGCCCGGTTGCGAAGAAGCGTTTCTCAAAGGAAAGGCTACCGTGAAAATCGATGGTAGTTGTTGCGCGATTATCGGCGGTGAGCTTTACAAGAGATACGATGCAAAACGCAACAAGAAACCACCCAAAGGAGCTATACCGTGTTGCGAACCCGACCCCATAACAGGACATTGGCCCCATTGGGTAAAGGTTGACGCTGATTATCCCGGCGATAAATGGTTTGTCGAAGCTTTTAATAATAGTTTCGATTGGGCGCTTAGAAATAACAAACTACCGCTTGCAGATGGAACTTATGAAGCCATAGGACCTCACTTTCAAGGAAATCCTCACGGTTTGACAATAGAGTGGTTAGAGCCTCACGGAATCTGCGAAATAGAGGTAGAGAGAACTTTCGAGGCTATTAAACAGTATCTCACCGACAATTATATGGAGGGTATTGTATTTTGGCTTGATGGTGAACCCGTGTGCAAAATCAAACGATCTGATTTCGGCTTAGAATGGGGGGTCTAAAAATGGCACGATATAACATTTACTACCGCAAGTACAACATTATGGCGAGGGCTTATATTCCTTACGTTAAAATAGTCGAAACCGACGATATTTACCACGAGGTAGGCAAGATGATTTGTACCTCATTGGAGAAGATCGAGAATATTCGTTACACACAACCGAGAGCAAGTCGAGAAGATTGCGAAAAACTGTGGTTAGAACGCGGATATACGAAGATAACGGATACGCTTTGGAGGATGGAAAAGGAAGGAGAACAATGAAATCAGTATTAATATCGATTCAACCGAAATGGTGCGAGCTTATCGCATCGGGTAAAAAGACGGTTGAGGTGCGAAAGACAAGACCGAAGATAGCGACGCCGTTTAAGTGTTATATCTATTGCACTGCAAACAAACAAGGTACAAAGGATTTGCTTGAAATACACGGAACAGACGGTAAAATCCGAAAGGCAAACGGCAAAGTCATAGGCGAGTTTGTGTGTGATTGTATAACACCACTATATAATGTGTGTTATGACGAATGGGAACGGCTTTTAGGCGGCTTGCATAGAATTGAAAAAGAGCTTGTAGGACAAGCGTGTTTAACCGAAAAAGAACTTCACAGTTATGCAAACGGAAAAAGATGCTATGCGTGGCACATCTCCGACCTTGTTATCTATGACAAGCCGAGAGAGTTGAGCGAGTTTAAAAGAGCTTGTCCCGAGTATGTCTATGCTTGTGCTATGTGCCGTCACAGTGATTATACAGGAATGAGATGCACGCCAATTACAAGACCACCTCAATCGTGGTTATACGTGGAGGTAGAATGAAATGATAACTTGTGATAAATGCAAAAAAACGATAGATAAGCCGATAGATGAACATTTTCAAACTCATTTGCCTTATGTTTACGCTTGTAGAGCGTGGCAAGTGAAAGGATTTGACTTGTGCGACGATTGTAGAAATCGTTTAGACGATGTTGTGGCAAGAGCAAAATGTGCCTTTATCAACCGAAAGGAGAAAGAGAATGACTTGTAAAGAATGTATCCACTATGATGTGTGCGAAGCGTTAGAAAGTAACGGCATCTCCAAAATTTATCCGTCTCAATGCGGATGTTATAAACCAAAATCACGCTTTATTGAATTGCCTTGTGAGATCGGGCAGACGGTGTATGTGTTGTGGGCATATACTAAAGCCCGCAAAAAACAGGTATATCCCGCAACAGTCTACGCCTTACGCTACGACCAAAAGAAAAACAATATGAGAGTATGTGTCAAGGGCGAATTTAAAATGGAAAGCTACGGTGGATGGTACACACATTATTATCAAGGCACTTTTACTTGGGAAAATGTCGGCAAAACAGTATTTCTCACCAAAGAAGAAGCAGAAAAAGCACTTGAAGAAAGGAATAAGAAATGAACGAGAACACATTATTCGTATCGAGTGACTTTTTGAAGAAAAGAAAACACATTCACTATTTGATGAAATACAGCACACATAATTCTGCTCACGCTATTGCGACATTTAATAGCAAAAAGAACACAATAACACTTAAAGAAGAAGCGTTTGAATTGTGTTCGGTAGCAAAAGATTTTGTTAGGTTGGCTTTGGAAGATGAAAGGAACAAACAACAATGATAGATAACGAGATTATAAAGGCTTTGGAGTGTATAAGCGGTAAATTGATCTTTTGCCAAAATTGTGCATACAACAAAAGCGATGGACCGTCTTATGCTTGTATAGAAAGGGCTGCGAAAGATGCCCTCGACCTTTTCAACCGCCTAAAAGCAGAGAATGATAGGTTGGAGAAAGCGGGAAATGAAGCGGTATCATGCTTCAACCGAATGGAAAGTCTTTACAACATAAAAAATATGGAATTAAAGGTTGCCAAAGCCGAAGCAATAGAAGAGTTTGCGGAGAGGTTGAAAAGCAAATGCGATTCTCCGCATTGGTGCGTATGGATGAGGGATATCAATGACCTTGTAAAAGAAATGGTAGGTGAAAACGAGTGAAAATACCTGAGTCAATAAGGATCGGCGGCGTTGAATATGAGATTAAATACAAAGATAATTTAAGAGACGGAAACCGACTCCTATATGGTCAAATTAATTACGATGATTGCGTAATCTATCTCTCGACGACCGACGGAACGGGTCATCAGCATATGTGCATTACTCTTTTGCACGAGATATTGCACGGTATCCGTGAACACGCAGGATTCGAAATCGAAGACGAAGAAAAGGTAGTTGATATTTTATCAAAAGGGCTATACCAAGTTTTGCAAGATAACGGCAAAAGGCTTTTCGATATAGCAGAACGGAGGGAAGACGATGCAACTAATTGATCTATTTCCATACTACAAGATATCCAAAGAGGATTTGAGAGCAGGAACACCAAACGGAAGGTATTTACCTTCTCGCTCAAAAAAACTTAAAAATAAGCGTTTAAAGAAGCAGAAAGGCAAAAGGAAATGAAACAATTCAAAGATGTTCTCCGCGCCAAACGCAAGGCGCTCAATCTTACTCAATACGAACTCGCCGACATAATAGGCACATCGCAAAACATAGTGACTAAGTGGGAGACAGGTAGATTTTTTCCGGGGTTTCTTTATCTCGCAGACCTCGCAGACTTTTTTCAATGTTCAGTTGACGAATTAATGGGAAGGGAGCAAAAACCATGAAAGAATTTAAGGATATTTTACGGCAACAACGTAAGAAAAAATGCTTAACTCAAAAAGAATTATGTGAAATCATCGGCGTATCTCAGAACGCTTATAGTCGATGGGAGCAAGGCGAAAATTTCCCGAACTTTTTCAATATCATCGACTTATCGAGAGCGCTTGAATGTACGACGGACGAGCTACTTTTAGGGGAGGCGAAATAATGCAACTCAACTACGATCAGGGCGACATCGTTTATAACAAACTCAGTTGTCATTTCGGTATCGTGTTATCCGACGTGGGCGAAGACACCGTAGAGATAATCGAGGTTTCTGCCGTCTGCTATGTCAACACACCGCCGAGAAACGCACTCCAATATCACGGCAGCGTCGGTGATATGCGAGGCACATTAAAACAACTTATATGGGAGAACGCGAAAATATGAACGAATGTGAGAAAACACCCCAAGTTTACATCGGCGATATCCCCGTGGACCCACACATATACGAGGAAATCGAGGTACATCATAACTGCACCGTTATTATTTCTCGGTGTAAAAAGTGTGGAAAAATCGATATTTCGTGGTCGAAGGAGGCTGACGATGAAATATGACAGGCGAAGAAGCTCGACACGCTCTATTCCGCAAAACACCCGTAATATATAACGGCATCGAATATCTATACATATCAGCAATAATCTATAAATGCGACGAAAACAACGAACTTTATGTATCCGCAGAACTACTCGATAAAAACAAACGAAGCGTTATCATCGCTAAACTAAAGGACGTGACAACACATGATAACCAAAATCAAAGAACGGATTTCGTGTCCTGAATACTTAGCACGGCACGGCATCCACATCAACAAGGGCGGGCGGTGCGTCTCACCGCTTCGCCCCGGCGCAAAAAACCCAACCTCGTTTTACTGCGACGACGACTATTTCTACGACTTCGGCTCGGCGACGGGCGGTGACGTTATCGATCTCGCTGCTCAACTCCACTATAACGGCGACATCGGCACTGCCGTTCGAGAGTTAGCCCGTGAACTCGGCATACAATCCGATAGCCTTCCGTCTCAGCAGTATAAACAGGATATCCAAAACCTATGCAACCGAACGGCAGCTTATCACGCGGCATTAACCCCCGACGACTACCGATATCTTGCCGATAGAGGACTCAACCGCGACGACGCTGAACGACTTATGATAGGGCGAGTAACGGACGGCTACCTCAAAGGACGGCTATTTCTCCCTTATTTCAAAAACTCCGCAGTCGTATATTACGCGACTCGTGCTATGCCCGATGGTGCTTTCGCCGAAAACAAATATATGAAAGCCTCCTCCAACGAGTGCGAGTCATATCAGCATATTCCGTGGGGTATGCAAACACTAAACCGCCGATCCGATATACTCGTTATATCCGAGGGCTATTTCGATGCGGTGGCGTGGGAGCGCGAGGGCTACGCGGTTCTCTCGCCTATCACGGGAAACTTTTCAAAATCACAGTGGCCCGATGTTATATCAGCGTGCAAAATGTTCCAAAAAATATTAATTATTTTCGACAACGACGCTATATCACACGCGGGCGACGGATTCACGACACGAACGGCAAAAAAATTATTCCAAAACCGAATACCGTTCCTCGTGTCGCACACGCCCCCGGATATCAAGGACGTTAACGACTATTACACGGGTGGCGGTTCATTACAAACACTTATCGACACCGCAGAGGACGGCTTACGCTATATGGCTTCACGCTATACCGATGCGGCAGAACTTAAAAAATTCATTATGTCGATAAACCGATTTACCGACACCACGGCTATCGCCGCCGCCTTATTTCAACCGACGCTCGAAGAACGGTTCTCCTCGGCTGTTTTAAAATCTATACAGAAATCAGCCGACACCGCGCCGACGGAATCACAAATAACCGACGAAATCATATCCAAGCACAACCTTATATATGTAAACAACGTCGGTTTCTACGAGTGGAGCGGTCGTGTGTGGCAATTCATACCCGATCTTCTCGTCGAGAACTACGCTGACACGACCTACGGCAAGCGGTTTTCAACATCTAACCGCGTTAAATCGGTTAAAAACCTACTGAAATCTCGAACTATCCGCGAGATAACTTTCGACCGTAACCCCGTGCTTACATTCCAAAACGGAACTCTCGAAATCGACACGGGGAACTTTCGAGATTTCTCGCAAGCCGACTACTGCTCCGTTATTATGGACTACGACTACGACCCCGAAGCTCGATGTCCTACATGGGAGAAATTCATCGACGATGTAACCGACGAAGAACCGCGCCGAGCGGAAAACTTACAGTTTATCGCAGGTTATACGCTCGTTCCCGATTGTCGTTACCAAAAAATATTCTGTCTGCTCGGTAGCGGTAGTAACGGAAAATCCGTGTACCTCGAAATCATTCAAGCACTTTTCGGCCCTCGCAACGTTTCCGTTGTCTCGCCGACGGGTCTTACGAAGGAGTTCGAGCGTGTCAAAATCAAGGACTCTCTATTAAACATCGGTAAGGACGTTTCCCCTGACTTTTCGACGGGTGAGATTCGCGAGTGGTTGCTTCAAATCTCGGACGGCACTCTTATTCAAGCCTGTTACAAAGGGCAAACCCACATAACTTTCGAGCCTCGGTGCAAACTCATTTATTCTATGAATAAACCGCCTGTTGCTGCCGTTATCGAAGGTCTTAACCGACGACTACGCTTCATAGAGTTTCCGTGTTCCTTCGTGGATTTCCCCGATAAGGACGACCGAAAGCAGAAACCGAAGGACGTTAATATCGTCTCGAAGTTACTCGCAGAACTACCGGGAATCTTTAATTGGGCTTACGAAGGATATCAAATGCTTAAAACCGCCGGTTATTTCACCGATACTCCCGAGCAAGCGGAGATAACGCAACAGTTTGAGGAGATGTCCGATCCTATCTCAGTTTTCTGCAAAGACTATGAATTTGACGGAGAACACACGAGAGAGGAAATATACGAATGGTATAAAGATTGGTGTGAGGATACAGGACACAAAAGTATGTCTCGCGAACGATTTATACCGAGGTTCAGAGATTGTATGAAAGACAAAATCTTTGACGAACGAGCAACAAAAAGAAGCGGTAGGTATGTACGAATTTTCAGGTTTGAAAGTTGCAACCTACGCTGATTTGCTTGCAACACTACTTGCAACTTTGGAGCGCGAAAATCTCAAAAGTTGCAGGTTGTTGCAGGTAGGTTGCAAGTAACCTGCAACCGATTTTTCCTTTATTCGCAAGACTTTTTATTAAAAGTTGCAAGGTTGCAAGTAAAATATAAGTAAGAGAAAAATAAATTAAAAAATGCTTAAAATAGCGTATATTTAAGGAAAAATGCAAAATGTATTAAGGCTTTTCGATTTTGCTTGCAACACCTGCAACCTCGACTTTTTAGGAGGTGATTTTATGGCTACCGTTACACCCACGATTGAGACTTTTGTGTATTGGTACAATAAATATAAAGCCAAAGAGTGTTCCAAAGACTATGCACGGCAAAAGGTCGGTTTTCACTATACCAAGTGGTATCACCTATGCCGCGACTATGAAAACGGACACGATATATCTAAATACTTTTAGGAGGTATTTTTATGGACGAAAAAATCACTCAGATTATTAAGAAACCAACTCGCACCGATCTTCCGAACGTCGTCGAACTCCCGGAAGGCGACAACAACAAATACACGACTTTCGCTCTTGCTATTATGCAACTACCGAAAATCGATGTTCGCGATCCGCAACAACTTCAAGCGAGGGTGATAGAGTATTTTCAACTCTGCGCCGACCACGATATGAAACCGGGTGTCGCTGCTGTTGGTCTTGCTATTGGGCTTGACCGCAGACGACTATGGGAAATTAGGTCGGGTTCTTCTCGCAACTCGACTATACCGCAGGAATGTAAGGATATTATTATGGGAGTTTACGACTCTCTCGAAACCTTGTGGGAGAGCTATATGATTAACGGCAAAATCAATCCCGTGTCAGGTATCTTCCTCGGCAAGAACAACTTTGGGTATCAGGATAAGCAAGAGTATGTGGTTACGCCGAATCAGATGCAGACCGCAGACCCAAAGGTTATTGAAGCGAAGTATGATGCGTTGCCTGAAGACTAACACGACTTTCGGCTTCACGACTTTCACGACTTTCGGGACTTTTGACCTTGAAGCTCGGCGTTACGGGAGGGGACACCACAAAAAAGAGCCGATTTTTGACCTAAAAATCGCTCATTTCCATAATTTTACTGTAAAAATATGGTAAAATATAACCCTCTCGCCCAAAGTGATTTAAAGCCGTTTTAAAGCGTTTTAATGCTTTGGGGTATAATTACCCTATAAGCAAATAAAAACGCCAAAAACGGCGTTTAATGAAGCGACGGGAATATAGACAGCAAAAAGAAAACCCCGGAATTAATCCGGGGCTTTTGTTATATTTTGCGTTTGTATTCGTTTATCGGCTCAGCGCTTAAAACGTCTATATTTTTAATATGTTCGATGGGGCGCACCATTTTATAACGGAAAATAACATCACCGCAAGCACAAAAAAATATGTCGCTGTGTGTTTGTTTGCTTTTGTCGTTTTTATATGTGTAAAAAATTCTATAATACATCGCTTCTGATCTCCTTTAAAATGCGCTTGTAACGATTGATATATCAACCCATAAATTTATATATTGTTTTACCCACTTATAATTATCATCGTCTCGAAAATCCGCCGATGCGGTCAAAACATATCCCATTTGTTTGGGTCCGTCTTTTGTGTCAATATACATAGGGCTTTTATTTTTTAATGCGTTATCAGATATTTTTATATAATTCTGATCCGTACATTTTTCTTGATATTGTTTTAAAGCGTCGTTGATGTTTTCCGCTTCTATGTACGCATCGCGTATTATATCGCCGTCAATCCACCATTTTTTTTTTGTTGTATTTTTTCATTGTTGCGTAAGTTTTGAATAAGTATGTCATTGTTTTACCTCCATATAAAAACCACGCGCAGCGCGTGGTTATTTGATGATTCTATTTTCTAAATCACTTTTTGAATAGTTGCCCCATTTATCAAAAGCGCGTCCACCGTTTAGGACGTGGAAAAGCATTTGGTTCCAAAAGGCTTTGAAATTTTCGCCATTAAGCTCTTCGGCGGTGTGTTGTTCGTAAAATTCCGAATAATCGGCTTGCTCTGTGCTTGTATCCGCGTTACATATATAAATCGTTTCGCTTTCGTCGTCGGTTCGGAAATATAAACCGCTTGCTAACTGTCCGTAATAAATATATATGCCTCCGCCCGTATAACACGCCGTCGCCGTTTTAATTGTGTGTGTCATTGGTCCCGCTCCTTATTTGTATTTTTTTGTTAATTCTAAAATTACGCCGATAGGAAAATATAAAACTGCGATAATGAAATATATCACCGTTTCACCCCCTCAACAAACATTTTCACATGGTCTTTTATAAGCCCCTCATAGGTTTTTATAATTGTTTCGTATATTGTCGGCGTTTCGGGATCGATGATATACACCCTATAACGAGGATTTCCGTTAATGTCGTTTTTTTCTCGTATGTAAAAATAATCTATTGCGATATGGTCTATTACTACCGTTTTTAAATCGTGATTTTTTGCCATTGTTAAGCCTCCCAAAATTTAGTTATTACAACAAAAAAGTTATATATTGAGTGGGTCGGATTCGGTGTTATGTTGTCGGCGATGATATCGCAAAAGCTCAGAAACACCCACAGAAAGAAAAGCATTAAAACGATATAATAAATTCGTTCGGCTATTTTCATTTTTTAACCCTCCGCTTTCTGATCGTTACGCCTCCGTGAAAAGCGGTGTTATATTCCATTTTTAAAAATATTGCATCCGCTCGGCTTTCGGTTTCGTCGATTTCCTCGCCTTGCCACATCAAAATATAAATGTCTTTCGTTTTACGCACGTACATATTTTTTTACCTCCTTGAAAAGCTCTTGATATATTAATTTTGTTAAAAGCGTTTCGGCTTGATCTTCTGAGTATTTCGCTTTTTCGCTTTGTGTTTCTTCGAGAACCGCCCCCAAGTCATTAACGGCAGAGCGGTTATAGTAGTAACAAGTATCCAACACGGACGGCAAGCCTTGACACCAATCTATAAAAGCGTGCAGCTCGTTATATTTGTAATATTGGAAGTCTTGCATAATACTGTATTTTTCAGAGCGGAAACAGTTATATATAAATTCCGCTATTTCGTGCCATTCGGTCGGCGGTGTTTCGGTGTAGCTCGTAGCGTCGAAATGTTCAATAATATAATTGCGTGTGTTTTCTCTTGCCTTTTTGCTATTCGTTTTTAACATTGTTCGATATCCTCCAAAGTTTGTTTTAAAAAGGTACATAAATTTTCGTATGATTCGGGGCACATAGGAACGGCAATAAAACGATTACCTACTTTTACAGAAATGTCGTTTAATTCTTGTCCGTAGTCTAAGCGGTTCATAGTATCCGCTATTACTCTATCGGTGAAGAATTTAACCCCGGTCTTATTAAATGGCGTTTTGTGTTTCATTTGTTGGCATCCTCCGCTTGTTCGTGTTATTCAAGATTAATCTTGATACTTTTATTATATAAGATTAATCTTGAAAGTCAATAGTTTTTGATAAAAAAATCAAGATAAATCTTAACAAAAATATGGTGTCGTTTTTGTGTACTTTGACGAACAATAATAAACCTGATCGAACGATATTTTTATAGTGGGGATGGGGTAGCATCCCGGATGGACCCGCCCCGGTGATGTGTCTCAGCAGAGAAAAAAATAAAAAGAGAAATTTCAAGATAGGTCTTGACTTTTTCTTTCGAATGTGCTACCATATAGCCATAGCGAACAAAGGAGGAAAACATGAGCATTAACGAAATCATTTTAGATGTCATTGAAAACACAACGAACGAAGAAGGCAAGCGCATACGCCAAGTAGAGATAATCGAACGGATAAAAGACAAATTCGGCTTAGAAGTATCATCGGCTGCGTTTTCCGATAGGCTAAAAAACAAGAGTATGAAAACGAACACAGTTATAGAGATATTAGATGTGTTGGGTTACGAGTTAGTAGCTCGCCCCAAGAAAGGTGACAGACGCGAGTATGTTGCCGAACGAGGAGAGGGGCGCAGTAAGTAATGGCGAAATATTTTTCTGTCCGTGTGTCGAGTAAAGACCAAAACTTAGCTCGTCAATTAGCAGAGGCGCAGAAATACGGAATCCCCAAAGAAAACATATTTTGCGACAAGATAACGGGTCGAAAAAAAGACCGCCCCGAATACGAGCGTATGAAATCGCTATTAAAAAGGGGCGACGAGGTATATTTTAAAGAACTCGACCGAATTGGTCGTGCTAAATATTTAATTAAGGACGAGCTTGAATGGTTTAAAGAGCGTGGCGTAATAGTGCGTATATTAGATATACCGACAACACTTATGGAAGTTCCAAAGGGGCAAGAGTGGGTGTTTGAAATGGTGCATAACATTCTCATTGAGGTGTTGGCAACGATAGCCGAGCAAGAGTGGGAAAAGACGAAGAAAAGACAAAGCGAAGGCATAGCCTCTATGCCTATTGTGAATGGTCGCAGAGTAAGCGCAAAGACGGGTCGCGGTTTTGGACGCGAGAGAAAATGCCCCGATAATTTTGAGGAAGTGTATAACCGACAACAGAGTGGCGAGGTTTCAATGAAAGAGGCGTTGCAGTTGGTTGGGGTTGGTAGAACACGTTGGTATGAATTAGTTAAGGAGAATCGCTGCCGAGCGTAAACGGAGAAAGGAAAAGATTAGTGAAATGCCCTAAATGTAACTCGGAAAACATTAAGTTACAAGCCGAGGAAGTTAAGCCAAAATTAACAGGTCCGCTCTGCTTATTGTTTTCAGGAATCGCTACGATAGTATTAGGTTTTGTAGGAACGATAATTGGTGCAATAATAGGTCTTATAATTGGCTTGATATTATCCTCGCTTCTGCCGTCGGGAAGACAATCGATAGTGGTTTGTCAAAACTGTGGATATGTTTCTCAACCCATTAACAATCAAAACTTGGGAACTAAAATTCACCCATTGTTTTGTTCGCAAAGCGAGAGCAATCTAACAATCGTAAGAAACGATATTGTAAAAGGAACAATCATAGTTATTAGAATTTGTGTTGATGGTGGATTGCCCTTCGACATCAGCGACAACTCAACTACATATTTAAAACTTGCCGATGGTTCACACGTTTTAACCTACGAGCAAATCAATGGTTTCGGCAAAAAGAAAAATAAAGGGCAACTAAATATTGATATAGATAGAGTAAATGAAATTACAATATCTTTTTCACAACAAGGCTTAATTGTAAATCAGAAATAAAATAAGCAGAGCGCCAAAGAGCGCCTACCTTAAATGGTGGGCGCTCTATTTTTATTTTAGGAGGTATAGTATGGAAATACCCGTAATTGAGAGAATTAAAAGATTACCGCAGCAGACGGAGGAAAGTTTGCGAGACGCTTTCAGCGTGTTAATGAGCGTTGAAAATCGAAAATTAGCAGACGAATATATTAAATGGGTCCGTAGCGAAGCGAAAAAGATACGCTCCGCCGATATGTACGATCTGATAAAGAACACATATTTTTATGCGGGTCAGTATAGTCTCGATGATTTCATGATAGGAATGGAATGGAATCGAGAACCACAAGCGAGGTTTTGGTTGCCACGTCGAAAAGTGTTGGAGGGCAAACACGGAATAGCGACGGAGATACAAGAGTTTATGAACGACCCCGAAGCGTTGTTTTTGGGATTCAGTTTGCCTCCCGGCACGGGTAAGACAACGCTTATAAAGTTTTTGATAACGAGCATAATCGGTAGCGATCCACAATCGGCGAATATGTATGTTTCGTATTCGGATGGTATGACGAAAATGATGCTCGATAGCGTGAGATCGATGATAACGGATACGAGCGAGTATTGTTTCCACGATATATTTCCGGGATTGGGTATGCCCGATATATCGGCAGAGTATAAGACGCTGAGCTATCGTCGTGCGGGTGATTTCCCTACCCTTGGCTTGATTTCATTGGGTGGTTCAGTAACGGGTCGTACAAGAGCGAACAAGTATTTGATAACGGACGACTTGGTTAAGAACAAGGAAGAAGCTCGAAGCCCCGAACGGCTCGCGAAATTGTATGACGATTACACGGCGACGCTCACCACTCGTATGATTGGTGATAGGGTTAAACAGATAATGTTGGGAACTCGTTGGAGTGCTTACGACCCTATCGGTCGAATGGAGGCAGAACACGGCAACGACCCACGATATAGGTTTATCGCTATTCCCGTGTGGGATGAAAACGAGGTATCGAATTTCGAGTATGAACACCCCGATAGATATACGACCGAGAAGATCAGGGATATTAAAGCCACGATAGATAGCGCGGATTTCGAGTGTTTGTTTATGCAACACGGAGTTGAAAAAGAAGGTTTGGCGTTCGCCCCGGAGAGTTTGAGATTTTATAACGGCGTTCTCCCCGATGGCGAACCCGATAATATTGTGTTTGTCAACGACGTTGCGTGGGGCGGTGGCGATAGTTTGAGTATGCCCGTGGCGTATATTTATGGCGGCGACGTGTATATTCACGATTGGATTTTCGACCGCAGAGATAAGAGTTTTACGAAGCCGAGAGTGGTCGGTAAGATATTACACCATAAGATTAAAATGGGTCAGACCGAGGCGAATAACGGTGGTGAAGAATACTCCGACGATGTTTATCGGATCTTGAAAGAGGAACACGGATATAGCATAAATATGAGTCACAAGAAAGCGCCTACCACGATGGCGAAGCTGACGAGGATAGAGCAACACGCGCCGACGATCCGAAATTATTATTTCCGTGATAGTAGTTGCCGTGACGATGATTATAAAAGAGCGATGTCGGAATTGACGAGTTTTTCGTTTACCGCGAAGAACCTCCACGATGATGCTGCCGATAGTTTGGCTATGCTTGCGGGGTATATTTCGGAGCGACCGAAGACGATAACGGTGGCGAAAAGACCGCTTTAGCACTACATATAGTTTCGAACACTATATGTAGTGTTCGGCATATTGATTTTTTGAGTTTATTGAATAGAATGAGAATTAGATAGGTAGGTGATTTTTAAGTGAGCTACGGCCGTCGAAAAATCTACTCCGATGCGGAATATATAACAGCAGAAAACGTTGTCGAGGAAGTACGCAAAGCGCTCACGGTTCACGAATTAAACCGCCTCGAAATTGATAGTCTGTGGAATGAGTATCGTGGTAAGACGAAGATTGAACAAAAGACAAAAGAGATACGCCCGGAAATAAATCATAAGGTCGTTGAGAATAGAGCTTATGAGATAGCGAAGTTTCATTTGGGCTATGTATTCGGCGAACCTATACAGTATGTTCGCCGTGAAAACCCCACGTCGAAAGAAAACGACGATGTTATTGCCGCAGATATAAACGCCCTCAACGGATATATGACAGACGCGGGTAAATCGGCTTGCGATAATGATTTAGCGGAATGGATTTATGTAGGTGGCGCAGGCTACCGCTTAACCCTGCCGAACAAGAAATGGACGGCAGACGGCGACGAACCTCCGTTCAAGGTCCGTTCGCTCGATCCGAGAAAAACGTTCATCGTATATCGTAACAGTATAGACGAAGAACCGTTAATGGCGGTGTGCTACGTTAAGTTGACATCGGGAGATATACATTTCAGCGTATATACCGAAAATGGATTCTTCGAGTTTATAGAAGGGCATCAAGGCGTTACTACAAAAGGAAATCCGCTCGGTATGATACCGATAGTGGAATATATATCCGAGAAGGCTCGTTTGGGAGTGTTCGAGGTAGTTGTTTCGCAGCTCCACGCACTCAACGAATTGCAGAGCAACCGAATGGACGATATCGTTCAGTTCGTTAATAGTTTCTTAGCGGTGCTTGGTGGTGAACTCGACGAGGAAACATATAAGAAACTCGAAGAATGGAAAACGCTTTGCCTCCCGGAAGGAACGGACGCGAAATACCTCTCTGCTACATTGAGTCAGGCAGACGTGCAAACGTTCAAGGAAGATATCGTACAAGCGATATTTGAAATCTGCGCCGTACCTAATAGAACGGGCGGTGAGAGCGCAAGCGATAACGGCGTGGCCGTATTGCTTCGTAACGGATATACCGCTTCGGAGGCGAGAGCGAAAGCAACCGAAGAAGTGTTTAAGGTATCCGAGTTTGAAACGCTTAAAATAGTATTACGAATTATGCGTGATACTGTGGGAACGAAATTGAGGTTATCCGATATTATTCCACACTTTACACGCCGTAATTATGAGAATATCGCTACGAAGGCACAAGTGCTTGTGGCGTTGCTTAATAACCCGAAAGTTCATCCCGAAGTCGCTTATGCGGCGTGTGGAATGTTCCCCGACCCCGAGAGTGCATACTTGCAAGGTATGGCTTACTACGAGGAGCAGATGAAGAAATGGGAGCCTATCGAGGTAGACGAAAGCGAGAGCGAGGACGAGGAAGATGTACGGGCATCTTGATAAACTTCTTGCGGAAGAAAAGAAGAAGATACGAACCGAGTTTAATCGTTTAAGCGTTATGGGCTTTGACGAATTAAACGTGGTGAACACTCGCAAAACCACGCAAGATATGTTCGATAGGTTTATGAAAGAGAACGAGGCGTTATATGTTAAAGCGGCGAAATCAGCGTATAAGAAAGCTGCCGAAACTGAAAAAACGCCCGAAGGTATTGCCGCGTTAGTCGCAGTTATATTAGGCGGTTATAATCTCGTAACGGGTTATTTGTACGAGAAAGAGGCAGAGCGAAAACGCCTCCGCTTGAACGAGCAGATATTAACCGCTCGTGAGTATAACGATAGGCAGATGTTTCAAGACAGCCTGAGACGAACGGCGAACCTATGGTGGACCCAAACCACACAATACGGAATTAGCGTAGTCGATAGTGCTACGATACAAGCGTATAAAGATATGGGTATCGATTATGCAAAGTGGATAGCAGAGGACGACGGACAAACTTGCGCGACGTGTAAAGCGCGAGACGAGAAGATATATCCGATATCGAAAATCCCCTCGAAAACACATTACGGTTGCCGTTGCTATTTACTACCTGTCAAGAACGATAAGGAGAATTGAAAATGTTAATATACGAACAAATTCGGTGTCCTCGATGTGGCAGGCGACTCGTCGATATGAAAGGGCAAGCGCAGATACGATGTCCTAAATGTAAGGCACTCGTCGAGATCGATACCGAAGCAAGAAAAATATTTATTAAAACAGAGCGTCAAATAGAACGCCAACAATCGAAGTAATTCGGTCGTTGGCGTTTTTTATTTACTGAGAGAACAGGTCAAACACAAACATAGGTAGAGAAACCTTAAATCGCAAACCACGAGGCAGAGAAGCCCTAAATCGCAAAGGAGAATTTCTATGAAAATCAACATTGAAAACTACGAAAACATGACACCCGAAGAAAAACTCGCGGCACTTGAAGCGTATGAGCCTGATATGAGCGGTTTCGTTGCAAAGTCTGTTTTTGATAAAACAGCATCCGAACTCGCTGCCGCCAAGAAATCTCTCAAAGAGAAAATGACAGAGGATGAAGCGAAGATAGCGAAAGAAGCAGAGGAACGCGCGGCGTTGCTTGCTCGTGTTGAAGAACTCGAAAGAGAAAAGGCTATCAACAGTTACACGACAGCGTATCTCGGTATGGGATACAACGAAAAATTGGCTAAAGCAACCGCAGAGGCTTTACAAAAAGGTGATATGGACGCGGTTTTCGCAAATCAAAAAACATACATCGAAGATCGGGAAAAAACGCTACGAGCTGAACTGCTCAAACAAACACCTCCCCCGGCAGGCGGCGGTGGTAGTGGCGACGTTATGACACTTGAAAAATTAAGAAAGATGTCGCCGCAAGACAGATTACAGTTCTCCGTAGAACACCCCGAAGAATACAAGAACTTATACGGAGGTAATTCATAATGGCTAACACAGTTTATGACAATTTCTATCTTTCTAACGAAGTAGAAGACCAATTTAATTCGCATCTTGATCTTTTGCGTTTCTGCACACACGACCCTTCTCTTGAAGGCACGGCAGGAATGAAACGTATTATTCACGTTTATAGTGCTACTGACGGCACAGAAAAACTCGCGCAAGGCGCAGGTAACACGAAGTCTATCACAGTAGGTTTCGCAACTAAGGAATACGAAATCTTGCTTGCTCAAAACCGTTTCGAGTGGTTCGACGAGGAAGCAATGAAAGACCCTATGCTTGTTCCCGTAGGTATGAAACACGCAGGTACAGACCTTTTCAACACAGTACAAGGTGATGTTTTCGCTGAGTTCAAAAAGGCTACTCTTTCCGTAAACGCTTCTGTACCTAATTTTGATGCTTTTGCGGATGCAGTTGCAAAACTTAACCTCGAAAACCAAGAGGGTGTTGAAATCTTTGCTCATGTAAACTCCACCGTTAAAGCTGCAATGAGAAAGGCTTTGAAAGACGACCTTAAATATGTTGAGGCTTATGCTCGTACAGGTTACATCGGTACAGTATGCGGCGTAAACATCTACGACAAACGCGATGCAGACGACGACGCTATCTACGTTGGTACAAAGAAAGCCGTAACAATGTTCACAAAGAAAGGCGTTGAAGTTGAACAAATCGTTAATGGTCTTCGTGGCGCTGACGATGCAAACGTTCGTAAGAATACCGCGTTCTCTCGCAAATACTATCTCCCTGCACTCACAGACGAGACACAGGTAGTTAAGATTGCTCTCGGAGCGTAAATTTTAATTCGGAGGTAAGCGCTAATGACGAATGACGAAAAACTCGATAGGTTAAAGGCGCTTATCTCGCCCGACACCGCAAACAACGACTTGCTCATGGTTCTCCTCCAACAATCCGAGGGGATAGTGTTAAACCAACGTTATCCCTTCGGACCTCCCTCCAATGCGAAGGTAGAGACAAGATATGAGCATATACAATTACAGATAGCCGTTGAGTTGTTTTCCAAAATGGGCGCGGAAGGTCAAACCGCACACAATGAAAACGGCATAAACAGAACGTATGAAGCAGCAGACGTTAGCCCGTCTCTGCTCCGTAAAATCCTACCTCTTGTGGGAGGCGTAGCAGTATATGAGAAGTCTGAATAGAAATAAGCGCTCCATATATTACGCGCTACCCACCGGGGAAGAAGAAAAATTATACGATGAATATGGCAACGAAACGGGCGAAATTAATATCGTTTACGGCGATGCAGTTAAACTTGATATCAACGTTTCAGCTGCGACGGGCGAAGATGCGGTAGAGGCTTTCGGCAGTTTCACAAACTATTCTCGTATATTGTGTGTGTCCGATATTAAATGTCCTATCACAGAGGACGCGAAAGTATGGTTCGGTGTAGAACCCACCGAGGCTCATAACTACATCGTAACTCGTAAGGCTGACAGTAAAAACGGTCTCTTGTATGCGTTGAAAGAGGTAAAGGTGCGATGAAAAAGATTGTTATAAATCCATTCGATCCTAAATCTATCCAAAACGCTATCAACCAATTAAACCAATATAAGAGAGAGTTTGAAGCCAAAGAGCAGGAGTTCGTTAGGCGACTCGCAGAGATCGGTGTTTCCGTCGCAACGGATATCTATTCAATGGCAGATTACGACGGTACGAACGATGTGGTTGTAACGAGTATTCATAACGGCACTACCGCAACGGTGATAGCGTCGGGCGAAACGGTGGGATTCATTGAGTTCGGTACGGGTATCCGAAATCCCGAGTGGGATAATTCGGGTATGGATTACACACCACCGAAACACGGTACATACGGCAAAGGATATGGTGCAAGACCTAAAGGGTGGTATTTCAAGCCCAACGAAGGCGTTGAGGCAATACACACTTATGGTAATGTTCCCGCCGAAGCGATGAAAACGGCGCGTGATGTGATGATAGAAAGAGTGATTCAAGTAGCAAGGGAGGTATTTAGATGATTGATTATGAAAACGAAATCTTTACCTCTATTGCCGAGGAATCACGAGACAAGCATCCGGGCATTATCGTAAAGGGTGAATATGTACGTTCTCCCGCAGAGTTTCCTATGTTGGCAATTAGCGAGTTCCAAAACGTGATGATAGACGAGCTTATGGATTCGACAAAAGAGGAAAAGTACGCGGGGTTAGGCTATCGAATACAAGTTTTCTCGAATAAGCAATCGGGAAAGAAAGCCGAGGCAAAAGCAATTTTCGCTACGGCAGATGCAAAAATAAGAAGTATGGGTTTCCGTCGTAAGACTTATGCGCCTACCCCGGAAATCTACGATTCAACAATTTTTTCCATTGTGGCGACTTATGAGGCAATAATCGACACAAACGGAGTCGTGTATAAGAGATAAACAGGAGGTTTATAAAATGGCTATTTCGACATATCAAACACAATTAAAAATCGGCGAAAAAGATTACGCTATTAAAAGTTTTCCCTCGATTCTCGGTAAACGTAGTGCGCTTGAAACCACTACTATGAGTGACGACGCGCAAACGTTTATCCCCGGTATTCGTCAGCAAGCCGAAACATTGGATTTCGGTGCAAACTACGCGGCTGATACATACGCAGAACTCAACGGACTTACGGGCGATCAACCGTGCAAACTCGTGTTTAGCGATGGTTCGTTTTATTCGTGGCAAGGTGGCGTTAGCGCTACAATCGACGAGGGCGATGTTGGTGCTGTAATTAATATGACAATTTCTATTACGCCTTCAACAGTTCCCGTATGGGCTAAATCATCAACATAAAAAAACAGGGCGGTATAACCACCGCCCTATAAAAAAATAAAAACTATTTAATTTAAGGAGAGTAACATCATGGCAACTAAGATTACCGTAACTTACAAAGACGAAGAATATGTTTTGGAGTTTTCCCGAACAACAGCAAAAGCAATAGAAGATCAGGGCTTTGTCCTTAATCAGTTGACAGACAAACCCGCAACAATGGTTCCCTTACTCGTCTATGGTGCGTTTATGAAACACAATCGCGGAATTAAACGTAACCTCGTGAACGCTATCTACAACAACCTCAAAAATAAAATGGGAGAGGAAGACGAAGATGGTTTTATCGCCGTACTTGGTGAAATGTACGCCGAAACCGTATCCACTTTGACAGACGAAGCAACCGACGACGAGGGAAACGCAGCGACTTGGAAGGTGACGAAAGGCTAACCTCCCAAAGTTATAGCGATATATTCAAAAAGCTCTGCCCTTACTATATGTCTATCGGTATGAGCCGTGACGAGTTTTGGAACGGCGACGTTGATATGGTTAAAGAGTATCGTGAGGCAGACGAATTAAGATACAAACGAAGGAATCAAGAGCTTTGGCTACAGGGTATGTATTTTTACGAAGCATTGTGCGATACAAGTGCGTTGTTCCGCTTCTCTACAAAGCCTGTGAAAGCCGAGCCTTATATTAAAGAACCATTCCCAATCACCGCAGAAGAAGTTCGCGAAAGAGAAGAACGAAAGATGCGTGAGGAAGAAGAACGGTTCAAAGCAGAGTTTGCGGCGTATGTCGAACGCTTGCAAGCGAAGATGCCCCAAGAGGCACATCCCATAACGGGAGGTGATTCATAGTGGGAACAACAATCGACAGTATTCAAATAGAAATACAGAGCGGTTCGATTAACGCCGCACAAGGAATCACCGATCTATCAAAAGCCCTCGGTGAGTTAAAGAAAAACGGCTCGATTGGAACGGCCGCTAAAAATCTACAAAAATTATCTGATTCTCTCAATGGGTTCACGGGTGCATATCAAGCCTCGAACTCATTGAGGAATCTTGCAAACTCAATAGAAAAATTAAAAAGTGTAGGGTCGATAGCGAGCCTTGCAAATAGTCTCGCGAAACTTCCTAAAGCCCTTGAATCGTTGGGAGCAATCGATATTAAAACAAATGTTACCGCTCAGATAAGTTCCCTCGTCGAAGCGGTTGCTCCTTTGTCGTCCGTAAAAACAAGCGGATTTACCTCAATGGTAAATAGCCTCAAAAAACTCGGCGAGGTCACTAAAAGCCTCGACGAAAACGACACATTGAATGAGTTTATAAAAAGAGTAGAAAAGCTCAACGAAAAACTCGCTCCATTGTCTCAAAAAATGACGACAATAAAAACGGGATTCAGTTCTGTTAATACAAATGCCCGGAAAGCAACGTCAAGCGTGAAGGAGTTCGCCGATGGTGTTGATTCGTCTAAATTAAATATGGCGAGTTTCATTGAAATAGCGCGAACGGCTGTGGGGGCTTTGCAAAATCTTATCCAACAGTTTGCCGAAATAACAGATAAGGCTATTCAATGGGATGGCGTAGCTGCTCGTTTCGGTAGAGGTTTTGGAGCGCAAGCGCAAGAAACTTATGCTTGGATACAGAGGTTAAACGATGAATTGGGTATAAATATCCAACAGTTTATGCAACATTCTTCGGTTTATGCAACGATGCTTACAGGTTTCGGCGTAGCAAGTAAAGATGCTTCTAAAATGGCTCTCGGCTACATGGAACTTACTTACGATATATGGGCGGGCTACAACGACATATATAAAACGTTAGACGAAGCTGCCGAAGCGGTACGTTCTGCCATAGCGGGCGAGGTTGAGCCTGTCAGAAAAGCCGGGTTCACTATAATAGAATCAACGCTTCAACAAACAGCCGCTAACCACGGGCTTGAAATAAGTCTTGAAAAAGCAACCGAAGCGCAAAAATCTTATCTCCGCTATCTAACGTTGGTAGATCAGGCGCAAGCACAGAGCCTTATCGGTACTTATGCTAAAGAAATGAACACCGCAGAAGGTTTGATGCGTACATTCGCCCAACAAGTAAAATCGTTGGCTCAGGCTTTTGGCTCTCTATTTTTACCTATTCTTACTAAAGTTATGCCTTATCTACAAGCCGTTGTAGATTTGCTTGCAGATGGCGTTCGTTGGTTAGGCAGAATGTTTGGAATTGAAATCCAAGCGGTCGATTGGTCGGGATACAATTCGGGGGTAACAGATGCCGTTGAGAACACACAAGGGGTAACAGGGGCATTAAATGACGCAACAAAAGCGGCGAAAGAACTTAAAAATGCTTCAATCGGTCTTGATGAACTTAATGTTATCAGCCCTCCAACCTCATCAAGTGGTGGTGTAGGTGGGGCAGGTAGTGGTTCAGGCGGTACGGGCTTTGAAAATATTGATATTGATTCGTTGTGGGATGATTCGATATTCGATGGCGTGAAAAACAAAGTTTCCGATATCGTAAAGAACATGAAAGATTGGCTCGGCATTACGGATGATATAGATAGTTGGGCTGATTTCTTTGAAACGAGATTAGGCCAAATATTAATAGTTGTTGGCGAAATTGGACTCGGCATTTCGGCTTGGAAGGTGTCTAAAACACTTATTGATTCTATTGCAACGCTAAAAACATTACTTGCAAATCCTTATTACGCGATAACAATAGGCGCAATACTTACAATAGCGGGCGTTACATTCACCTATCAAGGGATGGAAGACGCTATTAAAAATGGTCTTGACGGCTTTAATTTTGCCGAGATAGTCGGCGGTAGCCTCTTTACTACGGGAGGCGTGGCGATACTTGGCTCAAAGTTAGCAACGTGGATCAGTACGGCGTTTACAGGAAGTGCTGTGGACCTTGCTATTACGCAAGCGGGAATAAATCTCGGTGTAGGTACGGCGGGTGCGGCAGGTGCAGCTTTGGCATCGGCGGTCGCGGGAATCGTTCTTGGAATACCCGCTATGTTTGTCGGTATATACGATGCGTGTATGAACGGACTTGATTGGCTTAACGGATTGCTTATCCCGGCAGGTTCTACCGCCGCGAGTGCAGGTATCGGTGCAATAATTGGTGCATTAGGTGGTCCTATTGGCGCGGGTGTTGGCGCGTTAATCGGTTTGGCTGTCGGTCTTGTTACGGACGGAGTAATCTTAATCGTTCAAGAATGGGATAAAATTTCAGCGTTCTTCTCAAAATTTTTCACAGAAACCATTCCTGAATTGTGGGATGATTTCGTCGGTTGGTGCGAAGGCGTTGGCGAGTTCTTCACGAAAGACATTCCAACATTCTTCACAGAAACTATTCCTGAATGGGGCAACGAAATATTCTATGGTTTAGGTTATGCGCTCGGCGAGGGTGCAAGGGCTGTGTACGATTGGTGGAACGACGATGTAGTACCGTTTTTCACGAAAGATATTCCTAACTTCTTCACAGAAACTATTCCCGATTGGGGTACTCAGTTGTGGAATGGAATAACAAGTGCTTTCAACACCGCCACTCGTGCGATATCAAGTTGGTGGAACGACGACGTAGTGCCGTTTTTTACAAAGACAATACCAAACTTTTTCACAAGCGACTTGCCCGGTTTTTTTGCAAGTCTTCCGGGAACATTCAAGGAAGTTGGCGAAAGCATCATTGATGGTTTGTGGGAGGGCGTAACAGGCGCTTGGACTTGGTTAAAAGAAACTATAGGTGGTTGGTGTGGTAACTTTGTTCAAGGCTTTAAAGATGCGTTTGGTATTCATAGCCCCTCTACCGTGTTTGCGGGGCTTGGCGAGAATATTGTCGCAGGTTTGCAAAGCACTTTAGGAATTACTTCCGTTACGGAAAAATTCTCCGAAATGTGGGAGAACGCAAAATCGTGGTGGAATGGTTCAAAAGAAACACTTAACACATATACACCGAGCATAGGCGACATAAAAGGCAAACTTTCTTCGGCTTGGTCCTCTGCTAAGTCGTGGTGGGATAACAAAAAAGCCGCGCTTAAATCTTACACTCCGTCAATCGGCTCTATTTACGAAAAGGTAAAAGAGCGTTGGGATAGTGCGAGAACATGGTGGAATAACAAAAAGTCTGCTATGAAAGCATACACACCGTCTATTGGCTCTATCTATGAGAAGGTCAGCGAACGGTGGAAAAATGCAAGAGATTGGTGGAACGGAAAGAAAGGAAGTTTCAAGTCTTATACTCCGTCGATCGGTAGCATTACGGAAAAGGTAAAGAGCGCGTGGAACTCCGCTAAATCTTGGTGGAACAAAAACGTTAAGCTCTCTACGAAACTCGATATCAAAGTTCCGAAGATTAAAGTTAATTGGGATACCGCTTCGGCTTTTGGAAAGTCGTTCAAGTACCCGACGGGCTTTAAACTTGATTTTGCCGCAGACGGCGGTATGTTCAACGCAGGTAGTCTTATTTGGGCGGGCGAACGCGGTGCGGAAATCGTTGCGAACGCTTCGGGCGGTAAGACAGGTGTAATGAACGTTCAACAAATGCAAGACGCAGTTTACGAAGGTGTTTACGCTGCCGTGATAGCCGCAATGAGAGGTTATAGTGGCGGTGGAGAACAATCCGTGAACGTGTACCTCGACGGAAAGCAAATCACAAGCGTAGTCGAGAAGCGTCAACGTGAGCGTGGAGCGTCCATTATGGGTAACGAAGTATATTCATATTAATAGAGATTAGAGCGCCACAGAGCGCCTTTAAAGAGGTGACATGATGGCTGCTTTAGTATCAATCGGCGGTTTCAATTTTCCCGAGCCGTCTGCATACAACGGAACTACGGCTACGATAGTAGATTCGGCTCGTAATGTTCAAGGTCGTGTGATCGGTACTGTGGTTCGTCACGATGTTGCGAAAGTGGAATTATCGTGGAAATATCTCACCGCGTATCAATGGTCGCAGATATTATCACTATTTTCATCGAGCTTTTATAACGAAGTTACTTTTTTAAATCAAGTAACCAATTCTTACGATACACGAACAATGTATGTTTCGGATCGAAACGCGGCGATGTGGCGTAGAAATCCCAACACGGGCGAAGTGATGGGATACACGAATTGCTCGTTGTCGTTGATTGAGGTGTAACGATGATAACAGTATCAGACGTATGGAAAAACATACAACAACGATTTCTATTACCCGAAACATATATTGAGTTAGATTGTGTTATCTCCGAGGTTGGAGCGCAAGAGAGCGCTACCGCGAGTGGCACAGACGAAGCGGTGTTTTCAAGTGTTGAGAGTACGCTAACAGACGAGACGAAAACTGTCAAATATGCGACGAATGAGTTAAATCTGTGGGCGTTGGATGGCACGAGGGCTATACTCCCCGATGCCGAGCCGTTTTCGGTATCAGGCTATGTCAGTAACACCGCATCAAGCGGAAGTGTAACGCTGACATTCCCCGACGTTCATACCGCCGCGAGTTCAGGTCTTACGATAACTTGGAGTAGCACATTCGACGAATATCCTACCGTGTTCTCCGTTGTAGCGAAAAACGGTGATACGGTCGTAGCGGAAACTACTATTACCGATAACATAAGCGTTATTTCTAACGTGTTTGTTGAACTCGTGAACTATGACAGTATAACAATAACAGTTCACGCTTGGAATATACCCGAACACCGTGCAAGAATCGAAAAAATCGTTATCGGTCACGTTCTCACGTTGACGAAAAAAGATTTTTTGAGTTTCAAGCACGAGCAGGTCGGCGACCTTCTTAGTGGTGAGTTACCGAAATACAGTATTGAATTTTCGTTGGATAACACCGATGGTAGGTGGGACCCAAACAATCCTACGGGTATGGAGCAATATCTCTCCGAACGGCAGTTGATAACCCTCCGTTATGGTTTGGATATCGACGGCACGGTTGAGTGGATAAAAGGCGGTGAGTTCTATCTTTCCGAGTGGAACACACCGAGCAACGGACTCGAAGCTCGTTTTGTTGCAAGAGACGTTTTAGAGTTCATCGTAAATCAAGATGTTAGCGGTTCGGCAGTTTACGGAAATTTGACACATCTTATCACATGGGCGACGGCAACATCATTCCCCAAAGATGCTTCGATATCGATTGACCCGTCGCTCGATTATTCTCCGGGGCGTAGCCCTGAAATAAACGGCACGTCTGCCGAGATAGTACAGAAAAGTGCGAACGCAGGGTGTTGTATTTTAAGATACGACCGAAACGGTGTGTTGAATGTCGAGCGATTTAGAAACATTCTCACCGATTACACGATACCGCTATCGTTATCGTACACATACCCCGAACTCACATTGTCGAAGCCGTTAAAAGAGGTAGCCGTTAATTACGGCGAAGGCACATATAAACTAACGGTATCAGACTCAGGCGAAACGCAAACAGTTTCAAACGATTACATACTCAACGAGGAGTACGCGGAGAATGTAGCGAATTGGGTTCAAGCCGTTTTACAACCGAGAAAAACGATACACGGCGAGTTCAGGGCAGACCCGAGATTAGACTTATACGACGTGGTTCGTGTAGAGGATAAATACGGTAGATGGCTCACCGTTGTAATAACGAATATAACATATACATTTAACGGCTCTTTGAGAGGCAGTTATACGGGCAGAATATTGGAGGAAGGCTGATATGGTAACAGATAGAACATTACAAGATGTGTATTACCGCAAGGCGCTTTCCGCTAAAGGTTGGAACGGAATGACGGCCGCAGAGAGAGCCGAATGGTTAGGAGATCCGCTTGCGACAGTAGATGCAAACCTATTCTCGTGCGGTCCCTATTACTCGTCGGCGGTCGAGGTTAAATATCGCCGTAACGAAATATTCGCTAAAACGAATACGGCAGGAACATATCTTTACGCTATCTCGATTATCGGCGAAGCGGTAAATTATGCGAATAAAGTGTTTACATTGAGTGCCGAAAGCGTGGTATCGTCCACGACAGGCACACCGCAGCTTGCGGTATATTGGCACGACGACAACGGCTACGAATATGCGGGAGCGACCTTGCTATCTGCCGGGAGCGTTACATTCGATACAACAGAATGGCCCAACGCAAACGGACGAAAATATCTTGCCGTGTATGTGTATGTAACGACACACGAAAACGTTTCGGCGGGAGCGTCGGCAACGTTCGGCAAGGTTATGTTGGTGAACGATAGAGTAAAACACGCATATAAGCCGTTTTACGAAATCCTCCCAACGAGAGCAACGAGAGGCGCTTATAATTATTCTGATCTTAACCGAGTGGAGAGAGCAGTAGCCGAGATAAGCGATAAGTATAACATGGGGCTTATCACGAAAACGAATTGGAGCGCGTGGGATATTCCTCGTTATTCCGATATGATGCGTTTTCTGCTCAACCTCGAAGCAGTTCGCGGTAATATACCGAATAAAGACGGTGTACCGCCCGTGCCTACGACGATGAATAATTTAACCTACGTTGAAGCGAATAACATCGAACTTATTTTAGAAACCGCTTATAAATATATTTGAGAGGTTAATCATTATGGCTATTAAAGTAACATTTCCGACAGGTGCAAACGCCGCGAATATTTCCGGGCTTTATCAATGGGATTACGGTCAAGAACTCGAAATCGAATCCGCAGATTTGGGCTATAAGATAGTCGAAGTACATTTCTCCTGTGCTTATATGTCTGAGGCGATAGTTCGTCCGTGTGCGTTCACAAACGGCGTAGGAACTGTAATTATTCCCGATGCCTGCTTAGAGCAAGCGTCGGCAATTACGGCGTGGATATACGAAATCGACGGCACTTGCGGTCATACCATAAAAACAATAAGTATTCAAGTAACACCGAGAACACGTCCAAGCGTAGCTCGTGATATACCGCAAGAGGTATGTGATAAATACACCGAGCTTATTACCGAAGTCAACGAAACCATTGACGGACTTGAAACGGGCGCAGTAGTCGCAGGTCAAGCGAAGAACTCGCAAAAAGCCGATTTTGCAACCTCGGCAGGTAACGCTCAAAGCGCAAGTTTCGCGACCTCGGCGGGTAGTGCTAATAGCGTTAATTCGTATAAAGCACTCACTACTCCCGGCGGTAATGTAGCTCTCACCACGACGCTTCAAGCCTTTGATATTGGAAGAAGTGTAAAAGAGATAGATTATATCACCGCAGTATTTTCCATTGAACGTGGCGGTAGTGAGGTGGCAAGAATACGCACGAAGCCTTTTAGTTTCAAGAACATAGCAACTTACGGCTTATATTCCGAGCCATACGATATTTTAACGTATCAGCAAAGTCGCCCCGATAACCTCGCTATCTCAGTATCGAACGAAGCGAAATTATTGATAGGTGTTGCTACGACCGCTTCTGCCTCGAAATTGTTCGTGGGCGTTTCGCAAACGTTTGAAGATTACATTGTGTATTTCGTCGGCATCGAAACGATGGGTCAGCTTTAGGAGGTATAGAGCATGAATATATTACATATCAGCGTAATTAATAAAGTTGCGACGTATCAGCAGAGAGACGGCGCTATCGTTTGCGGTAACTCCGATTATCAGATCGAATTTACTTTCGACGACGAATGGAACACCTCGACATATAAGACGGCTCGTTTCGTTTATTCGAGAGGTAGCGAACTAATACACCAAGACGTTGATTTCACGGGTAACACCGTTATAGCTCCCGTGTTGACGAAAACAACGGAGGTTTATGTTGGTATTTACGCGGGAGAACTCCGCACGAGTACACCTGCCGTTATCCCTTGTAAACTATCGATCTTGTGCGAATCGGGTTCGCCTGCTATACCTTCTCCCGAAATCGACGCTCGTATAATGCAACTCTTGAACACCGCAATCTCACTTGAAGAAAGAGCGGAACAAGCCGCAGTAAGAGCGACCGAGGCGGCGTTAGAGTCTGCTACGCCTATCGTGCTTGCTGCTTCGGGTGAAAGCGTGACGCTCAACAATAGTGTATTAAGAGCGATTCAAGGTTTGAATGTACTTGGTAAGACGGTACAAAACGGAACTCCTACTCAAAGTGTTCCGATTCCTTTGGAGAACGCGGGCGGCGATGGAGCGGCGCTATTAAGCATCGAAGGTTCAAATGCAGAACCGCAACATTTTATTATGACAACATCAAACGGAATATGCGGTATTCCTGTTACAAGTGGTGGGAATTACACCGATTCAAATGGTCAACAATGGGTTTGTGATGAAATCGATCTTGAACGTGGGGTGCTGATAAAACGAACACATACAATGACATTCGTTGGAAAGGAAAATTTTATTACGTTAGGTCTTGTTGGTGATGTAAACGCATTTTTCTACCAAGTTGATTTGTCAGTAAAACCACTTATTGTCAACAATGAAGGATTTTCGTTGTGTAGTCATTTTGCACAAAAGAGAATAGCATCAACAACAACTGATATTGGGCATCAAGTGAGAAAAATATCAAACGGAGAACAATATCGTATTCTTTTTCGTCCTGAAGGTATCGCAAGTATGGACGGAGCGACATTCAATAATTGGTTGAAAGCGAACCCAACGACGATTACCTATGCTCTTGCAAACCAAAACGAAACACCTCTTTCGGCAGAAGATATTGCAAAATATAAACAGTTACACACGAATTGCCCAACAACAGTAATCACGAGCGACGGAAACTATATAAGCGTGAAATACGTTGTAGATACAAAAACATATATCGACAACAAACTCTCCGAGCTTGTTGCGAGTGTAAAGGAGAGTGGTTAATTTGGTTGTCGAAATATCCGTGTGGGGGATTCTTGGAGTAATGGGAATCCCCACCGCAGTAACGAGTTTTCTTGTATGGATGGTGCAACGGCGAATGACAAGAGCCGAGAAACGCACCGAGGAACGTGAAAAAGCACGAGAGCAAAACGAGATATTAATAATTCAAAATACCCGTGCTGCTTTGACTTTAAGCGAGGCAACAGCAAGAGCGGTTCAGCGTATCCCGGACGCACATTGTAACGGCGATATGCACAAAGCTCTTGAATATGCAGAAAAGGTAAAACGAGAACAAAAAGATTTTCTTATGAAGCAAGGCATACACGCCTTGTATGAATGAAAGGAGAAAAAACTATGGAAAACATTGGAATGGTCGGCGTAGGCGCGATAACAATTATCTGCTACGCAATAGCAATGGGTGTAAAAGCCACCACGATCGATAATAAATGGTTGCCCGTTATCTGCGCGGTATTGGGCGGAGTTTTAGGTGTGGTTGGCAAATTCGTAATGCCCGATTTTCCTGCCGAGGATATTTTAACGGCGATTTCCGTTGGTATATCTTCCGGGCTTGCGGCAACGGGCGCAAACCAAGTCTATAAACAGTTGACTAAAGACGACGGAACGGAGGACGCATAATTATGGCAAAGAGAATAATGCTTGATGCAGGTCACTACGGAAAATACAACCGCTCTCCTCATGTTAAGGAATATTACGAGAGTCAAAGAATGTGGGTACTTATGCGCCTACTTCAAATGCAACTCGAAAAGAAGGGCTACATAGTGCATACCACTCGCGACGATCAATCGAAAGACCTCGCCGTTATCGATCGCGGTAAGAAAGCGAAAGGCTACGATATGTTTATCTCGCTCCACAGTAACGATTTTGACGGTAGCGAAAACCTCACTACCGCAAACAAAATTGATTACGTTGTAGCGTATGTTCCTTCTTATACAAAGAACGATAGATGTAAAAACTCTCAAAAGGTCGGTTTGAGATTCGCTAAGTATATTAGTGGAGTGATAGGTTCAAAGCAAGAGCCGAGAACTGACACAAAACTTAAAAGCAACGGCGACGAATATTACGGCGTATTGAGAGGTTGGCAAAAGGTAAGTTGCCCCGTCGGTTTTATCATAGAACACGGTTTCCATAGTAACCCGAAAACGGCGAAATGGTTACTCGACGACGAAAATCTTCTCAACCTCGCAAGCGGAGAGGCGAACATCATTGACGCTTATTTTAAGGGCGAAATCGAGGAGAAAGAAGAATCGAAGGTAGAAGCTCCTAAAGAGATTAAAGTCGGCTCTATCGTTAAAATAAGAAACGGAGCGTATATGTACGGCACGACTCGAAAACTTTCTTCTTGGGTATATCCGCTCGAATGGGTAGTTCTTCAAATAAAAGGCGAGAGAGTTATAGTCGATAAGTCGGCAGACGGAAAACACTCAATTGAAACTCCCATAGATATCGACGATCTCACACTTATAAGATAAGAAAAAGGCATCCGCAAGGATGCCGTTAGAAAACATAATAAAAACGAGGTGGGTAAACCCTACCTCGTTTTGTCGTCATTAGATACTAATAATTTGTAAACTAAATCAAGAAGGTCGGTGTCGAAACATTCGCTTACAGCTTGAATAGTAATCGTTTGTAAAAATGATAGCTCGGGGTCTTCCATTGCCGCAAATCCTTTCTTGACAAAAAATATATTTTGTGGTATAATAACGCAACGCTTATTATCTTGGAATAATTATACAGCCAAATAATGTAAAAAGCAATATTGAAATTTGCCGTTTTGCTCGGCAAATTTCCGTATCAGTTACGCAAATTTGCCTATGGAAAGGGTATTTTTATTATGTATCGTGATCGGCTTGAGGAACTTAGAAAAGAGAAGAATCTCTCATACAAAAGGTGGTCGGAATTAAGCGAGGTTTCTGTTGATACAATCGACCGCATTATTCACCCCGTTAATCCCGATAAGGATTCCCCACGCGTAAACACATTAGAAAATTTGTGTAAGGTTCTCGGCATTGAACTTTGGGAATTGTTTTATACGGGAGATAAAAGTCTTGTGGTGTTGCAAACCGAAATCCATAATCTTAATACCGAGCGCGATGTTCTTCTCGAAGAAAATGGTGCTCTCAAAAACAAAGTAGAAACTCTAAATACCAAGATTGACTCTCTCAGGGGAAAAAATGACGCTCTCAAAGATCAGCTCATCGAAACGCACGACTACTATATAAAGCAAAAACTGCACGAATAATAAAAACCCCCGAAATCCTTATGTTTCGGGGGTTTATTTTATTGTACTTTTAGCATAGCTCCGAACGGAAGCGGAAAAACGACGTTCATCAAAACACTTGCGGGGCTTCTCGTTCCGACGAGCGGAAGCGTCACCATCGACGGAGAGGCGCCGGGGGTATATACGAAAAGCATCGTTTCGTATCTTCCCGAAAGGACCTACTTCAGCAGCTGGATGAAGGTCAGCGACTGTCTCGACTATTTCAGCGACTTCTACAGCGACTTCGATCGCACGGTTGCCGAAAATATGCTTCATACGTTGAGCGTGCCGCTTGACAGAAAGCTTCAGACCTTGTCGAAGGGAACCAAGGAGAAGGTGCAGCTCGTTCTCGTTATGTCAAGAAGAGCGAAGCTCTATATCCTCGATGAGCCGATCGGCGGAGTCGATCCTGCGGCGAGAGATTTCATCCTCGATACGATAATCTCGAACTATAACCCCGAATCCTCGGTCATAATCTCTACTCACTTGATAAGCGACGTCGAAAGAGTGCTCGGAAGCTTTATCTTTATCCACAACGGAAGACTGGTTATGAGCGGAGAATGTGACGACGTTCGCGAGCAATACGGAAAATCCTTGGATGAAGTATTTAGGGAGGTGTTCAAATGTTTACCAAACTCTTAAAATACGATATGCGTTCGCTCAAAAAGACGGGCGTGCCGATATTGATATCGCTTCTCGCGTTTACCGTTTTGGCGACAGTGATCGGATATTTCCTCATGGGCTACCTCGACAGCAGCTTCAACTCCACGACCACGACCGATCTTCAGGGTATACTCACGACCTTTGCTTCGTTGTTCTTCTTCCTCGGCTTGATGCTGTCGATCGTGCTGTTCAGTGTTGCGTCTACGGTGATGCTCGTTCTCGTTTGCGTACATTTCTATAAAAATACAGTCAGCGACGAGGGATATCTCACCTTTACGCTTCCCGTAAAGACGAGCGAGATAATCTTTTCGAAGCTTCTCAGCGGCTTTACTTGGACGAGCGTGATCACGATCGCTTCGGTAATCGGAATGGTGGTCGTGTTCTTCGGCTCAATGCTCGGCAATGGTGCCGTGTCGGATGCGTTTGGTGAACTTGGCGAGGTTTTGCCGATGGTTCCCGATGCAGTCAAGGAGCTTTTGATGGAGGAGCTTAACGGCGCGATCCTCGGAGTGATCCTCTTGATAGTTCAAGGTGTATTTTCACTTATCGTGATGTCGGTGTTTAATCTGTTGCTGATGTATACGGCGATATTCTTCGGCGGAGTTATCACGAAGAAAAATAAAGGAATTGCGGCAGTGGGCTGCGTTATCGGCGCAAACACGCTTTTGAGCCTGTTCTCGTCTATCTTCTCAATGGTGCTGATGCCGCTTATGTTTACCATAAACTCCTTTGGTGATATGGTAACAAGCAACAATATCACCCTCTTTGTCACCAATCTGGTGTATGGCGGTGTGGCTGTAGGCTGCTACTTCCTATTGAAGCATATGATGGATAAAAAGCTTAATCTCAACTGATAAATATACCTCCCCGAAGATCTACAATTGAATATCTCGGGGAGGTTTTTGGATCGAAATAGGAGAAATAGAGTATGAAAAAATACGTTGCGTTTTTGTTGGCTATTGTATTGATGTTCTCGCTTTCATCTTGTGGGCTTGGCAGCCGAGTTCGCATCGACAGAGATGATGAAGCAAGGCTGATATTTAACGATATCGACGTTGTTCTTACCGACGAGGAAAAAGAGATGGTATTCGAGATCTTCGACGGCTCAATTGAGAGGCTGACGCTTGGCGCTTCGAGCTGCGGCTTTGATGAGAACGTCGCCATCCAATTCGGAAGCTATCGATTTTTGATCGCAAACGATACCTGCGGCACGGCTATGGTCGGAACTCGCGCGATCGTTATCGATGACGAGGATATCGAATATATCCACAAGCTTTTTGAAAAATACGGCGGTCATTTTCCGTGTATATAAGTAACGAAAGGTTAGAGATATGGACGTTAAGAAAAAAGACAGGATAGTTTTGATTTGTTGCTTGGCGGCAATCGTCGTCAGCATCGGTGTCGGTTTTTTGGGAGTTAAGGTGTTTTCGAGCCTCTTCTCGACGAATGACGTTATCGACGAGGCGGGTGTCGTGATCGACGGAAATTTCGTTGATAACAGCGTGAACAACGCGGTGTATAGCGCGGCGGTCGCAAGGATCGGCGATAAACTTTATGTTTCACTCTATCCCGGCGGAATATATGAAATAAGCGAGAGCGGAAAAAGACGCTTGATCGATGAATACGCAGAGATAGCCGTTATTGACGGTGAGCTTTATGCTCAGTTCACCAACGGCGCTAAAAAATATGATCCCGCAAGCGGCAAGTTCGTCAGTCAGGACGATGTGAGCAGCATTTATTCGATGAAGTCGGGCGACATTTATATCGATTATGAATTCAATGAGACCAAGCATATCGTGAGATTTATCTATAAAGGCAAGACCTTGAAAACGCTCGAAGCGGATTTTTCGTTGTATTACTATATCGACGGTACGAACATCTTCTATACGACCAGCGATTATGAGCTGAGGCGATTTGACGTTAGCGACGAAACGGATTGGCTCGTTTATGATTTCCGCGGTGTCGGAGGCAGCTATCCCGAGTCGTTGATAATCGAGGACGGGAAGCTTGTGATCGCGAGCAGTCAATTTGACCCGTTCGTGTCGGGTGTGTACTATTTGGGGCTTGACGAAACGGAGATCATCTTTAAGCCGATCGAGGAGAGCGATGATTTTGTCGAGTTCAACGTCTGCGACGGAAAGGTGTACGTCGCGCTCAGTGGCGGCAAACTCAACGTGTTCGATCTTGCTACCGGCGAGAAAAAGACGCTCGTGGAAAAGAACGATATATACCACGCTTATATAGTGGACGACAAATGGGTATATTTCATTGATATAGACGCGAAGTACAACGATTCGCTTTGGCGCGTCACCCAAGACGGAAGCATCGTCGAGAAGGTAATGGATTAATAATATTGAAGAAAGCACTTTCGTGCTTCCTTCAGACTGGAGACAAACTCGTTCTTTACACCCTTTGTCTGCAAACTGAAAGAAAGCACTTTCGTGCTTTCTTTTTTTGTATGAGCGGAAACGAATGTGAAAAATATGAAAAACCCCTTGACAAAAGTGAGTGTATCGTTTATAATAAATTAAACTTGTTGATTAGTCAACATCCAAAGAGCACTTCATAGGGGGACGGTTATGGTCGCGGCTCGTTTTTCTCGGTTTTCGAGGCATATCGAAAGCATTTCAAAGAACATTAAAAAGATAAAGGACTACGTGATGGAGGAATATGGGCTTCGCAGTGCGCACGTTATGTGCCTGTTCTATCTTCGTCAAAGGTCCGAGGGGTTGACCGTCACCGAGATGGCGAAGGCGTGCGGAGTTAACAAGGCGTTCGTTTCGCGTGTTTCGAGCGAGCTGTTCGAAAAGGGATATATTGCTCGTTCGATGGTTGCCGAGCATACCTATAACGCGAAATACGTGCTTGACGAAAAGGGGAGAAAGATCACCGAGCGCATCGACGAGAAGCTCAGCGACGTTTTCAAAAATATTGACAAGGATATCACCCCCGAAAAGCTCGCCATCTTCAACGAGGTGTTGGCGATGCTTGATAAAAATATAGAAGAATTCTCTGTGGAGGAGACGAATGGATAAGATCAAAAGCCTCTATGGACTCATTGAGCGAGGCAGAGATGAGTTCGGCTTTAAGCCGCTTTATAAGTTCAATTCGAACAAAGAGACGCACTCGATCAGTTATCACGATTTTTTTGAATATACAACGAAAATAGCACTCGCACTCGAAAGCCTCGGCGCAAGAGGGAAGCGAGTGATGATCGTCGGCGAGACCTCGGTGATGTGGTTGGCTTCGTTTATCGCCACCGTTTCTATAGATGGTGTAGCCGTTCCGCTTGATCCGTATCTGCTCGAGGACGAGATGATCAAATTCGCGCTTCGTGCGAAGGTGTCATATATCGTTTGCAGCGAAACCTATTCCGAGGTGTTCAAAAAGCACGATTCTGAGCTCGATGGTGTTGAGCAGGTGATCGTTACGAACACAAAAAGCTTCACACTCACGCCCGATCACGGCGAGGTGAACGAAAAATACATCAATTTCAACAGCTTGCTCGCGCTTGGCGATTCGCTCTATCTTTCCGGAAAGACGATCGACCAAAGCCTCCACGACACGAAAAAGCTCGCCGTTTTGCTCTTTACTTCGGGAACGACGGGAAGCAGCAAGGGCGTTATGCTTTGCGAGGACAATATATGTGCTGTGATAAACGGCGCGGTACAGCTCATCGACGGAATAACTGCGGACGACGTGCTTTTGTCGGTGTTGCCCGTATTCCACACCTACGAGCTGACCTGCGGATTGCTCGCACCTCAATATTTCGGATGCACGATCTGTATCAGCGACGGAATTAAATACGTTTCGAGAAATATGAAGCAATTTTCACCGACGGTGATGTTTATGGTGCCGTTGTTTGCCGAGCATTTATACAAAGGAATAATGAAGACGGCGAAGGATTCGGGACGCCTCAAAAAGCTTCAAAACGCTTTAAAGCTCAGCAAAGGGCTCGAAAAAGCGAAGATAGACGTCAGAAGAAAGCTCTTTAAGAGCGTTATCGACGGGCTCGGCGGAAAGCTGAGGCATATCGTCGTTGGCGGTGCGGCGATGAACCCCGAGCTGAGCGAAAATATTCGTGCGCTTGGCATCGGTGTGTCGCAAGGATATGGTATAACCGAATGCTCGCCGCTGATATCCGTTATCCCGCTTGACGACTACAACCCTGCTTCTTGCGGACGGTTGATGCCCGAGATGCAGATATTTATCGACAAAGAAAAAGCCTCCGACGATTTCGGCGAGATCGTTGTAAAGGGACCAAACGTAATGCTCGGCTATTACGAAGACGGCGAGCAAACGCGCGAGGTGCTGAACAACGGTTGGTTCAGGACGGGCGACTATGGATACATTGACAACAAAGGATATCTCTATATCACGGGAAGAAAAAAGAACGTGATCGTGCTCAGCGGTGGGAAGAACGTTTTCCCCGAGGAGATCGAAGAGTATCTCGCTCCGTGCCCGCTGATCGAGGAATGCGTCGTTGCAGGTATGACAGACGACAAAACGGGTGAGTATGTCGTTGGAGTATACGTATATCCGAGCGCTTCCGAATGTAAGGAGCGCGGGCTCAACTCACGTGACGACGTTTGCAAGGCGATGACGGACGAGATCAAGCAGATCAACAAAAAGCTCGTCGGGTTCAAGCGCATCTCGAAGATAATCATTCGTGACGAGCCGTTTGAAAAAACGTCGACAAAAAAGGTGAAGCGTCACCTTGTATAATTTTACTGATACCCTTTCTTTTTATATCATCCCCCTCATCGGGCGGTCATAGCCCTGTGACCGCCCACCCCTCCAACGTATTACGAAAGTGAAGTGTAAAAAATGAAAAAGCCGTTCAATATCTTGAATATAGTAATGATATCAATCGTGCTTTTGAGCAACGTGATATACATATCGAGCGGAAACATCGAGCTGAAGGGTGTGACGAGCAGCCTATTCGCTGTGATGGGGCTCGTTAACCTGATCTATGCGATCGTGAAGCGCAGCAATAGGCTCGCATTCGCGATATTGATGTTCCTCGGGCTCGTCGCTTCGATGCTCGGTGACATCTTGATAACGGGAAGCTTTATCGTCGGTGCGGCGTTGTTCGGTGTCGGACATCTGCTGTATACGGTCGGTTATTTCACACTCGCAAAAATGACTTGGAAGGATCTCGTGATCGGGGCGTCGATATTCGCCGCGGTCGCGATATTGATGGCGTTATACCCGTCGTTCAACTTCGGTGGGCTCGACGTCGTTTGCTACGGATACGCGTTGCTGATCTCGTTTATGGTCGGAAGAGCGTTCGGTGTGCACGGAAAGCTGAAAAACTTGCTCTCCGTCGTGCTTGTCGTCGGAAGCGTGTTGTTCGCCCTCTCCGACGTGATGCTGCTGTTCTACGTGTTCGGCGGCGCGGCAAAGATCGTCGATTACGTCTGTATCTGTGCCTATTACCCCGCACAGTGCTTGCTCGCCTATTCGATATATAAGTCAGCCTCATTGTAGTGTTTTACTATCTTTTTCATATAAATCTCTTTTCATGGTATCGAAACACGGTGCGAACCCCTCGCACCGTGTTTCATCTCCCCTGCGGCTGTATTATGCCCCCGACGGCTCTGATATGCCTTCGGCGACCAAAGACAACTTTCTATAGAAAGTTTTCTTTGGAATCTTTCAAAGATTTTATATTGCTTTTTTCCGACGAGGTATCCGTTACTTCGTCGGAAACTTTTTATTTTGTGCTTTTTTGACACCTCGTCGGAAAAAAGAGATAGAAAAGTCGCTGAGAGGCTCTAAAGAGAATTTTCTAAAGAGAGTTATCCTTGATCGCAGGAGGTATAA